>JAFQWC010000175.1 GCA_017407665.1 Clostridia bacterium
AAGACCGTTTATATGGTCAGTGAAGACACCGTCAGCACCTGGTGCAACCCGTCCCTGTTTGATCTGCGCGACGGCTTCATCCGTCTGCCGAACATCAAGGGCGTCAAGAAGCTGACCGTCACCTCCGCAGAGGGCACGGAAGTTTACGATGCCAAGCGCATCCTGAACGAAGAAAAGTCCACGGAAAAGGTGCCGTTCTATGATCTTGAGATCACCAGAGACGGCGAGGCTGTGGATTACGACACCATGTATCAGCCGTTCTATCAGGCCATCCTGAGCGTGTACGTCATGAACGAAGACCTGCGCGAGCCGCAGGGCGAGCCGGTCTTCACCGTGCGCTATGAGTACTACGACGATCAGAATCTGGAGCCCGAGGAAGTTTCCTTCTACAAGGACCCGCAGAACGACCGCCAGTACATCGCCACCTTCAACGGGCAGGCTTCCGCCATCGTGCGTGCCTCCAACGTGGAAGAAGTGCTCACAAAGAAGGCGCTCATCGCGTCCAATCAGATCGTTGAAAAAGACTGATAAAAGACGGATAGTTAAATGCTGTGACGGCTTCCCGAATCGGGAAGCCGTTTTAGCTTGTCAATAAATCCCCGGGGGCGGAGACCGCTGAGGGAAGAGCACGGAAGACACCGGCAGCGTCAGCCTTCGTATGCGATCCGATGAGACCGGGAGGCTTTCCGCCGTCTTCGGGCGGCCCACTTTTGGTTTGATTTGAGCATGTTGGACAAGGCGCGGGAGAAAGAGCGCCCGCGGGCTGTCACGTTGTGAAATCTTTGCATTTTCGCTTGCAAAACCGGAATGACTGTGCTATAATCGCATATGGTAGATAGTAGGATGATGAAAGAGTGGGGCGACCCGCTCTTTTGTTTGTATTGCGGGCAATTTGCTCCGCGGAAAGGAATGCGCAAAATGGCAGAAGAAAAGAAAAAAAGAGGCAGTACCACGGACATCGTGCGCGGTCTCGCGCAGCCCCTGGCCGCCGAGCTGGGGCTCACGCTTTGGGACGTCACCTTCACCAAGGAGGGCGCGGACTGGTATCTGCGCATCTTCATCGATAAGGCGGAGGGCGTCAGCATCGACGACTGCGTGGACATGACCCACGCCATCAACCCGGTGCTGGATAAGGAAGACCCCATCCCGCAGGAATACATGCTGGAGGTCTCCTCCCCCGGCATCAACCGCAAGCTCACCCGGCAGGAGCACTTCGAGGCGTTTCTCGAGGCACCCGTCCGCGTGAAGCTGATCCGCCCGCTGGAAAACGGCGTGCGTGAGCTGGAAGGCATCCTGATCGACGTGATGGAAAACGGCGATTTTGAGGTCATCATCGAAGAAGACACCACCGTGACCTTCACCCGCAAGGAGTGTGCGTCGGTCACGCTGATCGAAGAATATTGAGCTGTAAAACGGCAAAACCAGTAAAGGCAGGTAGATCGGAAAATGGCAAGAAAGACAGTTAAAAAAGTGGAGAACAACGACGGCAAGGAGCTCTTTGAGGCGCTGAAGCTGCTGGAAGCCGAAAAGGGCATCCCGATGGACTTCATGCTCGACAAGATCAAGAAGGCGATTGCAACCGCCTGCAAGAACAGCTACGGCAACGAAGACGTGGTCATCGATATGGATCCCGATGAGGGCAAGTATGAGGTTTACCTCCGCAAGGAGATCGTGGAAACCGTGGAGAACCCGAATCGCGAGGCCGCACTGGAAGTCGTCAAGCAGTACGACGCCCGTGCAGAGATCGGCGGCTTTGTCCGTCATCGTCTGGACACCAAGCAGTTCGGCCGTGTGGCGGCCCAGACCGCCAGAAACATCATCCGCCAGGGCATTCGCGACAGCGAGCGCGGCCAGATGATGCAGGAGTTCAAGAACCGCCATCAGGAGCTCGTGAGCGCCCTTGTGGAGCGTGTGGACCCGAAGACCGGCGCCCTCTCCCTGAAGATCGGCAAGGCCGAGGCCGTTCTGCCGAAGAACGAGCAGGTGGGCACCGAAAACGTGAAGGAAGGCGACTACGTACAGGTCTACGTGGTGGACGTCAAGGAGACCGAAAAGGGCCCGAAGGCCATCATTTCCCGCACACACCCGGATCTCATCCGCCGCCTGTTTGAAAAGGAAGTTCCCGAAATTTTCGACGGCACCGTGGAGATCAAAGCTGTTGCCCGTGAGGCCGGCTCCAGAACCAAGATCGCCGTCATCAGCCATAACCCGGATGTGGACGCCGTCGGCGCCTGCATCGGTACCCGCGGCGCCCGCGTTTCCGATATCGTGAACGAACTGGGCGGCGAGAAGATGGATATCGTCGATTACAGCGACGAACCGGCCAAGTTCATCGCATCCGCACTGGCACCGGCCACCGTGCTCTCCGTAGAGCCGGCTGCGGACGGTTCCCGTGCCTGCAAGGTCACCGTGCCGGACAGCCAGCTGTCCCTGGCCATCGGCAATAAGGGCCAGAACGCCCGCCTTGCCGCGAAGCTGACCGGCTGGAAGATCGACATCAAGCCGGAAAGCGGTTTCTTCGGCGAAGACGAAGAATAAGACGCTGCCGCACAGGTTTCTGAGGAAAGGAAGTCGGTTGTGATGACAAAGCAAAAGAAAATACCGCTTCGGATGTGTGCGGGCTGCGGCGAAATGAAGCCGAAAAAGGAACTGGTGCGCGTGGTGCGTGCACCGGTGAAAGAGATAGACGGCGTACAGACCGGCGGCGAGGTCTCTCTGGACCTCACGGGCAGAAAGCCCGGCCGCGGGGCGTATGTATGCCGAAACCCCGAGTGCCTGAAGAAGGCGCAGAAAGCGCGCCGTTTGGAGCGGGCGTTCGCCTGCCGCATCGAGGATGCGGTGTACGACGCCATGTATGCCGAGCTCAGCGCAGACACCGAAGGAGGCGGCGCATGAACAAAGCACTGTCTCTGATGGGTCTCGCACGCCGGGCCGGAAAGCTCACATGGGGGTACGATACCGTGGTGGAAGCCGTGAAAAACGGCGAAGCCCGGCTGGTCGTGACCGCCGGAGATATTTCAGAGAAAACGAAGAAGAATGCAAGGTTTGAAGCGGAGAAACGGCAGGTGCCGTACGCGGAGACCGCGTTTCCCATGGAAGAACTGTCCGCCGCCATCGGAAAGAAAACGGGCGTCCTCGCCATCTGTGACGACGGATTCGCAAAGAAATTGCAGCAGGAACTTGGGGCAGCCGGAGAAAGAGAGGAATTGCGTATATGATGATGAAATACAGGGTACATGAGGTCGCCAAAGACCTGGAAGTGGCCAATAAAGAAGTGCTGGATATCCTCGGCAAGTATGTCAAGGAGCCGAAGAAGCACATGACCGCACTGGAAGAGAACGAGCTGAACATCGTTTTTGATAAGTTCACACAGGATCACGCCGTGGAGAATTTTGATGTCTATTTTGCTGCACGCAATAAGGCACAGGAAGCCCCCGCCGCAGACCCGGCACCGGCCGCACAGCCGCAGCCGGCACAGAAGGGCCAGCAGAAGCCGCAGGGCGACAGAAAGCCCCAGCAGAACGGCAAGCCGGCAGACGGCAAGAAGCGCCCGAATCAGCCGGGTGACCGCAACGCAAACCGGAACCAGAAGAATGACCGCAAGCCGAACAACCAGCCCGCCCCGCAGCAGAAGCCGGCCGCACCGGCCCCGAAGGCTGCCCCGGCACCGGTCGTCGACAACAACGCTCCGCTGGAGGACACCAAGACCCCCATCCGCCGCGTGGTCGATACCAGAACCGTTACCGTCAACATCGATAAGTACAACGAGAAGTACGATCATATGGCATTCGATAAGGTGAAGAACGACACCGTCGCTGCCAAGCAGAAGATCAACCAGAAGAGCCAGAAGCGCAACAAGCAGAAGGGCAAGCGCGAGACCGAGGCCGAGCGCCTGAACCGTATTGCCGCAGAGCGTAAGGCAAAGTCCATCACCATCACGATCCCGGATGAGATCACCGTCGGTGAGTTCGCTTTGCGCCTCAAGGCCACCAGCGCCGAAGTCATCAAGAAGCTGATGATGAACGGCATCTTCGCCACCATCAACGACGTCATCGATTACGATACCGCGGAGCTCATTGCCGATGAATTCCACGCCAAGGTCGAGAAGGAAGTCGTCGTCACCATCGAGGAGCGCATCATCGACGACAGCGAGGACGATGAGGCAAACCTCGTGCCGCGCGCACCGGTCGTTGTTGTTATGGGTCATGTTGACCACGGCAAGACATCCATTCTGGACGCCATCCGTCATGCGAACGTTACTGCAGGCGAGGCCGGCGGCATCACCCAGCACATCGGCGCCTACCGCGTGAAGGTGGACGACCGCGATGTCACCTTCCTCGACACCCCGGGCCACGCAGCCTTCACCACCATGCGTGCCCGCGGCGCCATGGTTACGGACATCGCCGTGCTCGTCGTTGCAGCCGACGACGGCATCATGCCCCAGACTGTAGAAGCCATCAACCACGCCAAGGCAGCGGGCGTTTCCATCATCGTTGCCATCAACAAAATGGATAAGCCGACCGCCAACCCGGATCAGGTCAAGCAGCAGCTCACCGAGTATGAGCTCGTTCCGGAAGAGTGGGGCGGCGACGTGCCGTGTATCCCGGTTTCCGCACACACCAAGATGGGTATCGATGATCTCCTCGAGATGATCACCCTCGTGGCGGACATGAAGGAGCTCAAGGCCAATCCCGACCGTGCCGCAAAGGGCACCGTCATCGAGGCCCGCCTCGATAAGGGCCGCGGTCCGATCGCAACCGTTCTCGTGCAGAACGGCACGCTGAACGTGGGCGACATCGTTGTGGCCGGCACCACCGTCGGCCGTGTCCGTGCCATGATGAACGAGCGCGGCGAGCGCGTCAAGACTGCCGGTCCGTCCGTTCCGGTGGAGATCACCGGCCTCAATGAGGTTCCGGTGGGCGGCGACGTCTTCAACGCCGTATCCGACGAACGTCTGGCCCGTGAACTCGTCGAGCAGCGCATCAACGAGCAGAAGGAAGAAATGTTCAACGCCCAGACCAAGGTTACCCTCGATAACCTCTTCGACCAGATGAAGCAGGGCGAAATGAAGGAACTCAAGATCATCGTCAAGGCAGACGTGCAGGGCTCCGTGGAGGCTGTCCGTCAGTCCCTCGAGAAGCTCACGAACGAAGAAGTCCGCGTGCACGTTATCCACGGTGCGGTTGGTGCCGTCAGCGAGAGCGACGTCATGCTGGCCAACGCTTCCAACGCCATCATCGTCGGCTTCAACGTCCGTCCGGACGCCGTGGCCGAAGAGAGCGCCAAGCGCGACGGCGTGGATATGCGTATGTACCGCATCATCTACGACTGCATTGAGGAGATCGAATCCGCTATGAAGGGTATGCTGGCACCGAAGTACCGCGAGGTCTTCCTCGGCAAGGCCGAGTGCCGTGAGGTCTACAAGATCTCTAACGTCGGCATGGTCATCGGCGGTCACGTCACCTCCGGTAAGATCGTCCGCAACGCACAGGTCCGCCTCGTCCGTGACGGTATCATCGTCGCCGACGATAAGATCGCATCCCTGCGCCGCTTCAAGGACGACGTCCGCGAGGTTGCAGACGGCTACGATTGCGGCATCACCCTCGATCGCTTCAGCGATATCAAGATCGGCGATATCCTCGAAGCCTACGAGATGGAAGAATACAGAGACTAACACACGGCATGACCGCGTCCCCATCGCGGGGCGCGGTCATTTTCGCTTGCCGTACGGGGAGGAACAAACATGAATCCGGAACAGGTTATTGCACAGAATGAAACTGCAGCGGTGGAATTGCTCCGCACGCTCTGCGCCATTCCCGCGCCGAGCCACCGCGAGGAGCGCCGGGCGGAATTCTGCAAAAACTGGTTCGAGGCACACGGCGCAGAAGGCGTCTTCATCGATGAAGCCCTGAACGTCATCTGGCCCTATCATGCGGAAAACGCGGAGAAGGTCCATGTGTTCATGGCGCATACCGATACCGTTTTCCCGGATATGGAGCCGATGCCTATGGTGGAATCGGACGGAAAGATGTACTGCCCCGGCGTGGGCGACGACACCGCGAATGTCGTTCTGCTGATGCTGACGGCGGCGCAGATCGCGCAGACGAAGCCCGAAACGGCGGACGGCATCGTGATCGCCCTCAATTCCTGCGAAGAAGGCCTCGGCAACCTCAAGGGCTGCCGTGCGCTGATGGCGCGGTACGGCGACCGTGCCGCGGATGTGATCTCCTTTGACGGCTACATGGAGGGCGTCTGCAGTGCGGCGGTGGGTTCGCTGCGCTGGAAAGTGACCGTGCGCACCGCGGGCGGGCATTCCTATGCGGCGTTCGGCAACCCGAATGCCATCGAGCGCCTCGGTGCCATCGTACAGGCGCTGTATGCCTGCAAACTGCCGGAAGACGGCAGCCGTACCACGTTCAACGTGGGCGTTATGGAGGGCGGTACCTCCGTCAACACCATCGCGCAGGAAGCGCATATGCTCTTTGAGTTCCGCTCCGACGACCTCGACAGCCTGCTGGCTGCAAAGGCGTTTTTTGAGGAGACGATCACCGCGTTCCGGGAGACCGGCCTTTGTGTGGAGACGGAGCTTTTGGGCGAGCGTCCCTGCGGAAAGAAAGAAAACAACGATCCGCGGCAGGCGGCGCTTCTGGCCCGCCTTGCCGATAGCGTGGAAAACCGCACCGGCAAGGCGCCGGGATTTCACGCCGGTTCCACCGACTGCAACATCCCGCTGTCCATGGGCATTCCCGCGGCGGCTGTGGGGCTTTGCAGCGGCGGCGGCGCGCACACGCGCGAAGAATGGATCGAAACCAACAGCTTAAAAGCCGGCCTCGGCATTGCGATGGATCTGATTTCCGCACATTTTCTGCCGAAGACCGAATGAGAGGAGAAACGACTATGCCAAGTCATAAGATGGGCAGAACCACAGAAGATATCCGCCGCGAAGTGTCGGCGGTCCTGCGCGAACTGAAGGATCCCCGCGTCAGCGGCGTGCTCCTGAGCGTGGTACGCGTGGAAGTGACGAACGACCTTTCCTACTGCACCGTTTACGTCAGCGCCATGGAGGGCATGGATGCGGCAAACAACGCCGTGAAGGGCCTGAAGAGCGCCGCCGGCTTCATCCGCCGGGAGATCGGCGCACGCCTCAAGCTGCGCCACGTGCCGGAAATGATCTTTAAGGCCACGGACTCCATCGAGTACAGCGCCAACATTTCCCGCATCCTGAACGATCTCGAAAAGAAATAAACAAAAGAGGGTTTTACTATGGCTGATCTGCAGCGCGCCGCAGAGCTTCTGCGGGCATGGGACAAGATTCTGATACTGAGCCACCGCTCGCCGGACGGCGACACGCTGGGCTGTGCGTCCGCACTGAGCCGGGCGCTGATCGCGCTGGGCAAATCCGTGCAGTTCCGCTGTGCGGACGAGATCCCGCAGAAGTTCTCCTATATGTTTGCGGGAATTTCCTTCGGCGATTTCGAGCCGGAGAAGATCGTCACGGTGGATGTGGCGGACAAGGCGCTCCTCGGCGCACTGGAACCCCTGGGCGACCGTGTGGATCTCGCCATCGACCACCACGCCATCCACCGGCCCTTCGCGAAGGAGATCTGGGTGGAGGCAAACGCTGCGGCGGCCTGCCAGCTCATCACCCGGCTGATCTCGGCCCTCGGCGCCGCGATCACCCCGGCCATCGCGGATTGCCTGTATACCGGCATTTCCACGGACACGGGCTGCTTCAAGTACCCCAACGCCACGGCGGAGACCTACCGCATCGCGGCGGATCTCATCGAGCGCGGCGCCCGCGCGGCGGACATCAACCGCGTCATGTTCGATACGAAATCCCGCGCCGTCATCGAGTTGATGAAACGCGTGTACAGCGACATGGAATTTTTCCACAACGATCGCTGCGCCGTGCTGTGCCTGACGAACGCCCTGATCGCAGAGACCGGTGTTCGCGAAGACGAACTGGACGGCACCGCGGCCATCGTGCGGCAGGTGGAGGGCGTGCAGTTCGGCCTCACCATCCGCGAGCGCGGCGAGAACGAGTATAAAATTTCCCTGCGTGCCGCAGAACCGGCGAACGCCGCAGAAGTCTGCCAAAAGTTTGGCGGCGGCGGACACAAGGGCGCGGCGGGCTGCACGATCTATGCCCCGCTGGAAGAAGTCAAGGCGCAGATCGTCGCGGCGTGCGGCGAAGCGCTCAATGCGCTGTGAATTTGGAGGAGGATCTGTATATGAAAATGTGTGATTTTACCCCGGAACAGCTGGAGGAAGTCCGGCAGAAGTCCCGCAGTATGCTCAAGCAGGCGGGCGACCGGTTTCCGGAGGATTTCAAGTCCGACCAGCAGAAGATGCTGCCGCAGCCGCCGCTCACAAAAGCGCCGGTCAGCGACGAGCGCATCGACCTGCCGATGGATTTTAAGCCCCTGAACCTCGAAAAGGATATGCTCAGCGTGCTCTATAACCGCGTGTCTTCCCGTGTGTACACGGAGAAGCCGCTGTCCCTTCTGGAGCTTTCGTTCCTGTTGTGGGCGTCTCAGGGCATCAAGGGCATTCGCGGCAAGGCATACGCCACACTGCGCACCGTGCCCTGCGGCGGCGCACGCCATCCGTTTGAGACCTACCTCATCGTGCGCAATGTGGAGGGCCTCAAACCCGGCAAGTACCATTATCTCCCGATGGAAAACCAACTTGAGTTCCTCGGAGACATCGAAAACATCGAGCAGGTGATGAACAATTCCATGCAGGGGCAGAAGTGGGCTGTCAAATCTAGCGTGATCTTCTACTGGTCCTTCGTGCCGTACCGCGCCGAGTGGCGCTACGGCTATTTCACGCATCACCTGTCCCTCGTGGACATGGGCCATGTGGGCGAGAACCTGTATCTGGCCTGTTCCGCCACCCATATCGGCACCTGCGGCATCGGTTCCTATGATCAGGCCCTGTGCGACACGCTCTTCGGGCTGGACGGTAAGGACGAGTACATCATCTACACCCAGACCGTCGGCACCATCCGCGAAGAGGATCAGGGCGCCGAAAAGGATTTCTATAAGTTTGTCGAAGAAGCCGGCTGGTAAGTCCGCACGGCGGACACCGAACGTCCGCGGGGTCGCACGTTTTGACGTGCTCGTTTGTGTGGGAAAAGAACGCGCAGGTCGCGTTCTTTGGGCTCTCCCGGCGGCAGCGTGCCGCTTCGGATGTCCGCGGGGGCGAATGCGTCAGCATTTGATAGCTGTGCGCAGCACAGGTTTCGTTCGGCGAGCCTCACTCGGCGCTGAAAGAAATAAACGCGCGGGACGCGGACGGAAACAGCTGCCGGTTTTCAGTCCGTTTCCATTCGCGACAAATAAACCAATGTATTTCTGCGGCGAAGTTTGTGACTACAAACGACTCCGCGAAATAAAAGTTTTGTCGAACTTTTTCAAAAGTTCAGAGGGGATACTATGGACGGAATCATTGTTTTGGATAAGCCGCAGGACTTCACGTCCTTCGATGCCGTGGCGGTTGTGCGCGGCATCACGCGGGAGCGGCGCATCGGGCATACCGGTACGCTGGACCCCATGGCCACCGGCGTGCTGCCGCTGCTTCTGGGTAAGGCTACGAAGGCGGTTTCCCTTCTGCCGGATACGGACAAGGCTTATGAGGCGTCCTTCCGGTTCGGCGAGGCACGCGATACCGGCGACGTGACCGGCGCGCTGCTCCATACAGACGATACAAACATCCCGGAAGACGCACTGCGCGCGGTGCTGCCGCAGTTTACCGGCGATATTCTGCAGGTGCCGCCCATGTATTCGGCGGTGTCCGTCAACGGGCAGCGGCTGTATAAGCTCGCCCGGCAGGGCATTGAGGTGGAGCGCGAGGCGCGCCCCATTCACATTGAACAACTGGAGCTTCTGGAATACGACCCGCAGACCCGCACGGGTAAGCTGGCCGTCACCTGCTCCAAGGGCACGTACATCCGCACGTTGATCGAGGATATCGCGGCGGCGGTATCCACCTGCGGTGTGATGACCGCGCTGCGCCGCACGGCGGCCTGCGGTTTCACGCTGGCCGATGCCGTCCCGCTGGAGGAGCTGCGTGCCCACAAAGAAACCGACGATGTGGAGAGCTTCCTGCGCCCGGTGGACAAGCTCTTTTCTTCGCTGCCGGCCGTGCACGTCACGCAGGCACAGGGACAGCGGTACTTAAACGGCGGCGCGCTGGATTTTGCCCGCTGCCGCGCCCCGCGGATTTTGATCCCGGAGGGCGAAAACGTAACAATCTACTGTGGGGAGAAATTCCTCGGCCTCGCGCGGTTCACACAGGGTGAGCTGCGCTACGTAAAATCCTTTGCAGCCGAATAAAGAGAAATGAAAGTTCGGAAAGTGGGTACGCTATGCAGGTGATCCAATCCATAAACGAGATAAAAGAATATTTTGCCGGGCAGAAAACCGCCGTGGCGCTGGGCGCCTTTGACGGTCTGCACATCGGCCACCGCGCGGTGATCCGCCGGGCGGTGGAGAGCGGTTTCCTGCCGGTGGTGTTCACCTTCCGCAATGACCCGATGGAAGTGCTGGGCGGCCCGGTGCGGTACCTCACCACGGTGGAGGAAAGGCTGTGCATTCTGGAAAGCTGGGGCGTGCAGGCGGTGGTCATGATCGATTTTGCGGAAGTGGTCAACTGGCCGGCAGAGCGCTTTGTGGAGATGCTCTTCCAGGAGCTCCGTGCACAGGTGCTTTCCTGCGGGAACGATTTCCGCTTCGGCCGGCGCGCTGCGGGCACGGTGGATACCCTGCGCGAAGCCTGCGCAGCACACGGCGCGGTGCTGCACGTCACGCGCTCGGTGCTGTGGCAGGGCGAGACCGTCAGCGCCACACGCATCCGCGATGCTCTGGAAACGGGCGACGCCAAAGCGGCGGCTGCCATGCTGGGCAGACCGTTCGGCTTCGAGTTCGAGGTCGTGCACGGCAATCATCTGGGGCGCACCATCGGTATTCCGACCATCAACCAGCATTTCCCGGAGCGGTTTGTTCTGCCGCGTTTTGGCGTGTATGCCACGGCGGTGCACGTCGGCGGTGCAGTGTACGGCGGCGTGACGAATGTCGGCGTGAAGCCCACGGTCGGTTCGGACCGTGCCCTCGCCGAAACCTGGATCCTGGATTTTGCCGGCGACCTGTACGGCAGCACGTTGCGGCTGGAGCTTCTGGAGTTCATCCGCGATGAGCAGAAGTTCCCGAATCTGGAAGCGCTGCGGGAAAGGATTCTCGAAGATGCTGCGGCCGCGCGGGTCTGTTTTGAATCGTACAGGAAAACAAAAAACAAGTAAGCTTTCTGCGGAAAAAGCGAAATTTGCGCTTGCATTGCGCAGGGGTTTATGCTATACTATCGTAGTGCCCGCCCACGGATACGGGACCAACCCTATGGGAAGCGATTCCGCAGGGATAACACCAACCCGAACCTGTGAGCGAGGAAATATTTTGTAAAGGTGGAAACCAAAATGCTGAAGAGCGAAAAGACAGAAATTATCAAGAAGTATGCCCGTCACGAAGGCGACACCGGTTCTCCGGAAGTTCAGATCGCTGTTCTCACCAAGAGAATCAACGACCTCACCGAGCACCTGCGTTCCAACAAGAAGGACCATCACTCCCGCCGCGGTCTGCTGAAGATGGTTGGCCAGAGAAGAAGCCTGCTCAACTACCTCATCAAGATCGACATTGAGCGCTACAGAGCGATCATTGCTGAGCTGGGTATCCGTAAGTAATTTTGTCCGTATTCGGCTGCGCGTACCCCGCGCAGCCGATTATACTATTTCAAAACCCATAAAAATACAGACGAAAACTGTTTAGCAGTGAAACGAACGCATACGCGCTGTGCGCTGGTTTTATTGTTAAACGGTGGACGCCTGTGACTGCCCGGTTTTTCCGGGAGAAAGGAAAACGCAATGTTTGAAAATTTCAGAGTGTTTGAAACTGAATTTGCCGGACGTCCGCTGAAGATCGAGACCGGCAAGATGGCACAGCTTGCAAACGGCGAGTGCCTCGTTCGCTACGGCGAAACCACCATTCATGTTGCTGCTACCGCTGCTGCAAAGCCGCGTGACGGCATCGATTTCTTCCCGCTGTCCGTGGACTTCGAGGAGAAGCTCTACTCCGTCGGTAAGATCCCGGGCTCCTTCCTGAAGCGCGAAGGCCGCCCCACCGATAAGGCGATCCTCGTCTGCCGTATGATCGACCGCCCGATCCGTCCGCTGTTCCCGAAGGATATGCGCAACGACGTTTCCATCGTCTGCACCGTTATGTCCGTGGATCCGGATTGCTCTCCGGAAATTGCCGCGCTCGTCGGCACCAGCGTGGCGCTGTCCATCTCCGATATCCCGTGGAACGGACCGATCTCCGGCGTTTCCGTCGGCCTCGTAGAGGGCAAGTTCGTTATCAACCCGACCGCTGAGCAGCGCAAGGTTTCCGAAATGGCTGTCACCGTTGCTTCCACCAGCGAGCGTATCGCGATGATCGAAGCCGGTGCAAACGAAGTATCCGACGAGGATATGTTCGACGGCATCATGGCCGGCCATGCCGAGAACCAGAAGATCATTGAGTTCATCAAGGGCATTCAGGCAGAGATCGGCAAGGCCAAGTTCTCCTATCCGTCCAACGAGCCGGACGAGGAGATGTTCGAGGCTGTGAAGAACTTCGCGATCGACGACGTGAAGGCCGCTCTCGACACCAACGACAAGACCGTTCGTGACGAGCGCCTCAAGCCCGTATATGAGAAGGTACACGCACACTTCGACGAGATCTATCCGGATCAGGCTGCGAAGATCGACGAGTGCCTCTACAAAACCCAGAAATATGTGGTTCGCCGCTGGCTGCTCGACGAGCAGAAGCGCGTGGACGGCAGAGGTATGGACGAGATCCGTCCGCTGGCTGCAGAAGTTGACCTGCTGCCCCGTGTACACGGCTCCGGTATGTTCACCAGAGGCCAGACACAGGTTCTCACCGTTGCCACTCTGGGCTCCACCCGTGACAACCAGCTCCTCGACGGCATCGACGACGAGGAATCCAAGCGTTATATCCACCACTACAACTTCCCGTCCTACTCCGTAGGCGAGACCAGACCCTCCAGAGGCCCGGGCAGACGTGAAGTCGGCCACGGCGCACTGGCAGAGCGTGCACTCGTTCCGGTCATCCCGCCGGTTGAGGAGTTCCCGTACACCATCCGTCTGGTTTCCGAAGTCCTCTCCTCCAACGGTTCCACCTCCCAGGGCTCCATCTGCGGTTCCACCCTGGCACTGATGGCTGCCGGCGTGCCGATCAAGGCTCCGGTTGCCGGTATCTCCTGCGGCCTCATCACCGAGGGCGAGCGCTGGATGACCATGGTCGATATCCAGGGCCTCGAAGACTTCTTCGGCGATATGGACTTTAAGGTTGCCGGTACCAAGGAAGGCATCACCGCCATCCAGATGGACCTGAAGATCACCGGCCTCACCCCGGATATGATCAAGGACGCCCTCGCAAAGACCCACAAGGCCAGAAACTACATCCTCGACGAGATCATGCTGCCGGTTATCTCCGAGCCGCGTGCAGAGCTTTCCAAGTATGCACCGAAGATGCTCTCCACCGTTGTGCCGGTGGACAAGATCCGTGAGGTTATCGGTTCCGGCGGCAAGGTCATTCAGAAGATCTGCGCCGAGTGCGAAGTTACCATCGACATCGAGGACGACGGCCACTGCTATGTTGCCGGTATCGACATCGAGAAGTGCCGCCGCGCTATGGACATCATCGATACCATCGTCAACGATCCGGAGCCGGGCTCTTACTACAGCGGTAAGGTCACCCGCATCATGGACTTCGGTGCCTTCGTGGAGATCGCTCCGGGCAAGGAAGGCCTTGTGCACGTTTCCCACCTCGATATCCGCCGCACCGAGAATGTCACCGACGTGGTCAACATCGGCGACATCATCAAGGTCAAGGTTCTGGAGATCGACGACAAGGGCCGCCTGAACCTCTCCCGCCGCGATGCACTGATCGACCTCGACGGTGCCGTGCCGGAGAATACCCTCTCCGATAAGCCGCGCCGCGAGCGCAGCGACCGTCCGCGCCGCGATAACGATCGCCCGAGACGCGACAGAGGCGACAGAAGATAATCTTCTTCCCTGAATAACCAAAAGCCTGTTCACAGCGATGTGAGCAGGCTTTTTGTGTAGCAGGCCCTCTTGAGCATGGAGCTGGCTTTTTGAAAAAACTGAGAGCAGCGGAAAAAGCAATTCCCGAAGAAGGCCATGCAAAAAAACTTTTCTTTTCTTCGGAAAAACGGTATAATGATTTTATCGTGAGACTTCAAACGCCGGGATCAAATCAGCAGATACATCAGCGCAAAAAGGAGTTCCGTGTTGTTCCCTTCCCCGGAAAGCAGGATAAGGAGTGCGAGGATCAGCGTGCGTTCTTTGTCCTTGAGGAACAGATCCAGTGCGGGCGCCGATTCCCCCTTGGACGCGGGCCGGATCGGCTCCGGCGGGGGCAGGGGTTCCGGCTTTGGTTCGGGCGGCGGTGGGGGCGGCGACGTCGCCGGCGGGGGAGGCGGTGCGGAACGCCGCTGCATTTCCCGCGCGCGGCGCAGGGCCTCATTCACGGCCCGGATGTCCGGCATATTGCTGGGCATGGCAGATCCCGCCTTTCCTTACAGAATGTTCTGCAGCACGCCGCTTTCCCGCAGGAGCGGCAGCAGACGCAGCAATTTGAGTATTCGGCTGGCTTCGTCCAGCCGTTTCTGCCGCAGCTCGCCCAAAAGCGGGCGCAGGGCAGAGAGCAGCCGGGTGGCATCGTCCTCCCGGTTGGCAGCGGAGAGCAGCGGTGCGGCCCGCATGAGCAGGGACATCATTTGCTGGTCCGATCCGTTCTGCGTGCTTTGCGGCAGCAGGGCGTTCTGCGCAGCGGATTCCGCCGGGGCGGAGGCTGCGGGTGCGTCGTTCAGCCCGAGGGATTGTGCCAGACTCTGGATCTGCGCCATGCTTTGGGGATCCTGCAGCAGGCTTTGGATCGCGGCGGAAAGATCATCCATGCTCCGCCCTCCTTTCACGGTTTATTTTTGCCCGCCGAGGGCATCCAGCAGCTTTTGGGCTGCCGGAGAAGAAAGCAGTTTTTTCGCGGCCTCCGGGTCGCTGAGCACTTTTTTCAGCTGCGCGGCCTGCGGGGAATCGGCCTGCCCGGTGATGTTCTGCAAACTGCCGTTTTCGGCGGCGGCGCGCAGGGCCTCCGGCGTGGTGTTCAGCCGCTGGGCGGCCAGCTTCAGGAGGGCCTGCATCTGGGTTTCGTTCATGGGTGTTGCCTCCTTGCGGTGTATTCCCTACAGAGTATGTAAAATCGGCAAAAAAGATGCCTGTCCCTATATTTTCAGCGAAAGGTTCGGTATACAATATGAAGATTCTTGTGTTTTCGGATTCCCACGGCCATCCCGATTTCATGCAGGAGATGATCGGGCGCAACCGCCGCGCGGACGCCGTGATTTTCCTCGGTGACGGTCAGCGCGATATAGAGCTCATGAAAAGCTTGTTCCCGGGCATTGCGTTTTACACGGTGCGCGGCAACTGCGATTTCGGCTCCGATGCTCCGGTGCGGGAGATCATCAATCTGGACGGCGCGCGCATTTTCTTCACCCACGGGCATTACTACAACGTGAAATCCACGCTGTACAACATCGTCTGCGCCGCGCGGGAGGCGAAAGCGGACCTCGTGCTGTTCGGCCACACGCATCAGGCGCTCAGCGATTACGAGGACGGCCTGCACATTCTGAACCCCGGCTCCGCCTCCGGATACGATGCCTCCTGCGCCGTGGTGGATATTCTGCCGCAGGGGATCCTCACGAACATAATTCACAGAAAATGACATCTGCAAAGGGATTTCATCATTGACATTGACCATAGAAAATGGTAATCTTAATTTGCAGACATATGCGTGTGTGCTTTTTTGCGCGCGCGTAAAAATAAAAATTTGGAGGATTAGACTATGACCGAGTATGAAAGATGGCTTAGCGTCGAGCTCGACGATAAGGATCTTACCGAAGAACTTCTGGCTGTGAAGGACCAGCCGGAAGAGATCAACGATCGCTTCTACAGAAATCTGGAGTTTGGCACGGGCGGTCTGCGCGGCGTCATCGGCGCGGGCACCAACCGTATGAATGTTTATACCGTCAGAAAGGCCACACAGGGTCTGGCTGATTATCTCAACGCACACAACGAGGAAGGCAAGGCGCTTTCCGTTGCCATCGCTTACGACAGCCGCAACAAGGGCGTGCAGTTTGCACAGCAGTCCGCTGCGGTTCTCGCCGCCAACGGCATCAAGGCATACATCTACCCGCAGCTCATGCCCACCCCGGCCCTGTCCTATGCGGTCCGTCACCTCAAGTGTGACGCCGGCATTTGCGTCACCGCCAGCCACAACCCGGCCAAGTACAACG
>JAFQWC010000176.1 GCA_017407665.1 Clostridia bacterium
CCGCACCTGGCGCAACACGATGACCGAGCAGGCTGCGGCTGACCTGACCGAGCGTTTCGGCTTCAACATTCCGCAGCGCTGGAGCATCGCGCACCTGCATCAGGCCATTCTGAACGGCGAAGAGCACGTGAAGGACATCGCCTTTGTCACCACACTGGCCGGTTATGTGCACTGGAAACTGACGGGCGAGAAGGTACTGGGCATCGGTGATGCCTCCGGTATGCTGCCCATTGACAGTGAAACCAATGATTTTGACGCGGAGATGATCGAAAAATTCGATGCGCTCCATGCCAACAAGGGTTTCGGCTGGAAGCTCGCCGATGTGCTGCCGAAGGTCCTCGCCGCCGGTGAAAACGCCGGTGTGCTGACCGCTGAAGGCGCAAAGCTGCTCGATCCCACCGGTACACTGGAAGCCGGCGCACCGATCGCACCGCCGGAAGGCGATGCCGGCACCGGTATGGCTGCCACAAACAGCGTCCGCGTGCGCACGGGCAATGTCTCCGCCGGTACCTCCATTTTCTCCATGGTCGTTCTGGAGAAACCGCTTTCCAAGGTGCACGTGGAGATCGATATGGTCACCACACCCTCCGGTAAGCCCGTTGCGATGGCCCACTGCAACAACTGCACCTCCGATATCAACGCATGGGCGTCCCTGTTCAAGTCCTTTGCCGAGGCACTGGGTGTTTCCTGCACCATGCCGCAGGCGCTGGATGCGCTGTTCTACGGCGCACTCGACGCAGACCCCGACTGCGGCGGCCTCGTTTCCTATAACTATGTTTCCGGCGAGCCGATCACCGGTATGGAAGAAGGCAGACCGCTCTTCGTCCGTATGCCGGACAGCAAGTTCACTTTCCAGAACTTTGCCCGCACCCAGATCTATTCCGCAATGGCCACGCTGAAGATCGGCATGGACATCCTCATCGACGAGGAAAAGGTGGAAGTGGATACCCTGCTCGGTCACGGCGGCTTCTTCAAGGCCAAGGGCGTTGGTCAGAAGCTGATGGCCGGTGCGCTGCGCATTCCGGTCTCCGTCATGGAGACCGCCGGTGAGGGCGGCCCGTGGGGCATGGCACTGCTGGCTTCCTATCTTGTGAACCGCGCAGAAAACGAAACACTGGAAGACTTCCTTGATGCCAAGGTTTTTGCCGGCTCCAAGGGCGTCAGCGCGGCACCCGAAGCCGCGGATACGGAAGGCTTTGAATCCTTCCTCGCCCGCTACAAGGCCGGTCTGGCTGCAGAGCGCGCTGCGGTGAAAACCCTGCGGTAACCGTTTCTTCCCTGTATAGCGAAATACGTTTCTTTCACACGGACCGAGAGGTGAGCACAATGGAAAAAAAGATACTGAAACTGGGTGTTGTCGGATTAAAACGGGGCGCTTATGTTGCCTGGACGGTCATAGGCGATTCCAATGTTGTCATCCGCGCCGTTGCGGACAGCGACCCGGAAACGCTCCGGCTCTGTAAAGAAGACTATGAGCGAAACGGCGTGAAGGATTTCCTTTGTTTCGATAATATCGAGGATCTGCTTAAAAGCGACATCGATGCCGTCCTGATCGCGACCGATAAGCCGCTGCACACCAAACATGCGATTATGGCGCTGGAGGCGGGAAAACACGTTTTAAGCGAGATCCCCGTCATTGAGACGCTGGAAGAAGCGAAACTGCTCCGGGATGCGGTCAAAGCCCATCCGGAACTGAAATATATGGCCGGTGAGAACTGTTTTTACTGGACCTTTATTCAGACCTGGAAGAAAATGCATGAGGATGGTAAATTCGGTGATATCCTTTATGCCGAGTCCGAATATCTCCATGCAGCGCATCCGGATGACCTGGAGCCGTATAAGCCGGAAAACCATTGGCGCCGCTACAACCCGGCGATCACCTACCTAACGCACAATCTGGGGCCGCTGCTCTATATTATGGATGACCACTGTGTCAGCGTTTCGTGTATGGTGCCGACCGCAGCAAACTACAATCCGTACCGAGACGGCAATGATAACGGCGTAGCGATCTTCCGCACGGCGAAGGGTGCCGTGATCCGTATCCTGATCGGCTTCGGTATGTATGTGGGCTACGACCACAACTTTGCACTGTACGGCACAAAGGGATCCATACTAACAGATAAAACCAAACCGCTGGAGGAATCCCATTCTTTTGCAAAACTTTATGAGATCCCCGGTACATTCGAAAAGGCGATAGAGATCCCGGTGAAGCTGTCCAAAACGGACAATCCGTACGGCCACGGCGGTGCAGACGGCACAATGCTGCGCGATTTTATCCGTTGTATCCTCGAAGATACCGATCCGCCCATCGATGTGGATATGGGCATCCGCATCTCCCTGCCCGGCATCATCGCGAACGAATCGGCCAAACTCGGCGGCGAACTGCTTCCCATTCCGGAGATC
>JAFQWC010000177.1 GCA_017407665.1 Clostridia bacterium
GATTGACAGCGGCCAATCTGCTTGTTATACTAATAAAAATGCATTCTTTAAGGAGTAAAACTCATGAAAAAGCGTTTGATTTCCCTGCTGTTCCTTTTGTTTCTTCTCACTTCCCTGCTGACCGGCTGCGGAAAAAGCGGCAGCACCCTTCCCCCGCTGGGTGCGTTGGCAGCCTTACCGGAAACCCGACTGGGCGATACGCTGCAAGGATATAAGCGGGATGACCTGCTTTTGACCTGGGGAGAGCCGGAGCGCACCATGCAGGGCAATCTGGGCGACGTGTGGCGGCTGGACGAAGAGCGTGAGGTCACGATTCTTTACGACGAATACGGAAAGGTATTCGTCGTCACCGTCAAAAAGCAATAAAGGAGCAAGTATATGAAAAAAGTTCGCATCACTGCCCTGCGGCAGACGGTATATGCCGACCTGATGGCACAGTACGAAAATCCCATCCAACACACCTGCGATGTGCAGATCGGGCAAGTATGGATCAGCGAAGGCGGCCAGCGGCCGGAAGGTTTCTGCCCCAGCGCATGGGACAGCCTCTCCCCTTTCGTAACGGCGCTGGCCCGTGGTGAGGGCAATTTCTACGACGGATGGATGAAGGATCCCTACTCGGCCATGATCTCCTGCAACGACGGTTTCCGCCCGGTCAGCTTTTATGTAGAGGTAATTGAAGACAACTGAAAAAAGAGCGATGCAAAGTCTTTTTGACCGCCATCGCTCTTTTATATTTTAAGCAAGAATCGTGTGACCATCTTCCCTTTTCTGGTGCTTATATAAGCGAAGGCCCTTCAAAAAACTTGAAAGGAGGCAGACGCTTTGGATGATCGAGAAATCGTTGCGCTGTTCTGGCGGCGTGACGAAACGGCTCTGCATGAGTGTGCCGCCAAATATGGTAGCCGTTTGCGCGCGTTGGCTTATGGAATCGTCGGCGACCTGCAAACTGCCGAAGAATGCGAAAATGATACTTATATGGCGGCGTGGTCCGCTATTCCGCCTCATCGACCCGAAAGCTATCTTTATGCATTTCTGGCACGGATTACCCGCCACATTTCCCTGAACTGCTGTCGAGATCGCAGCCGGTTGAAACGCAGTGCTCATCTTTGTCAGCTTAGTACGGAACTGGAACAATGTATTCCCGCTCCGGATGATATTGAGTGCCGCATTGACGAGATGTCGCTTCGTCAAGCCATCAACGGCTTTCTCGGCACGCTCAGCGCCGAAAAGCGGAACATCTTTCTGCGCCGTTACTGGTATATGGACACAATTACAGACATCGCCAAGCGCTTCTCTGTCTCCGAAAGCAAAGTAAAAACTACATTGCTCCGAAGCAGGAAACAGCTTCGGGAGTATCTGGTAAAGGAGGGTTATATGTTATGAGAGGAAATGAATTGCTTGATAAGATGGAACTTGTCGATCCGTCTTATGTGTATGCCGCAGATCAGGAAATGCGGCCCAAGGCATCCGCATGGCAAAAATGGGGGGCCGTGGCTGCCTGCTTGGGTATTTTGCTCGCAGGTGTATTGGCAGTGAACGGTCTTCCCGATACAGGCAACACGCCTACCCCGGGTTCTGACGAAACGGATGATCCGATGATTCTGGGCACCGTCTATTTTAATGAATCCGAGGGTGTGTTGGATGCCGCACGAAAATACATTCCCGGCTATTTCACCCAGGCGCTCACAGCAGAGCAGCTCGCCGCACTGCAGCCTAAACGTTGGACACCCGCCATGTCTCTTGCCGGTTATGCCGGTTTTGATGGTGACGGATCACTTTTGGACATATATCTGGATGTATCGATGCCGTTCGAGGAAGAGTCGGCCACAGTCCATTTCTCATACCTTGAAACCGGGCGCTGTTACCAGTTCAGCGGCGAGCCGCTTGTGTCCACCATCAATGGTCACACACTTACAATTTGGCAGATGGAGAACGGCAACGGCGAAGTTCTGCTGGAAGCGTATGACGAGGAGGAATCCTGCAGTATGTGCGTCAGCTATACTGCGTCTGATCAATCTCTTGAAAGCGTTCGGGATGATTTCCTGCTGCTGCTGAATTGCTTTACCTA
>JAFQWC010000178.1 GCA_017407665.1 Clostridia bacterium
AAAAAACTGCTTTGCACCGCCGGTTTTATGGGTTTTGGGATGATTTTCGTGTTTTCGACTGCCGATAGGCTGGCGCCTTTCAAAGGAGAAAACGGGAAAAGCGCCCAAAAGACGTTCCGGCGGCGGTGCGGGGTTCGGTTCTCTTATGGTATACCATAAGAAAACGCAAAAGAAAACCCCATTTACCCGAAAAAATAGAAAAAATATGCGGAAAATCCATTAAAAAGAGTTGAAAAAAAAGTCCGCCTGCGATATACTGTATATATCTATGTACCGATTTCGTCAGACGGCGATCGCCGCCTGACCGACTATACTAACAGACAGGAGCGTCTCCTCTATGAAAGAACTGGCAAAAACCTACGAGCCCCGCGAGGTGGAAGACCGCATCTATGCTTTTTGGCAGGATAACGGGTATTTCCATACGGCGGTGGATCATTCCAAGAAACCGTATACCATTGTGATGCCGCCCCCCAACGTGACCGGTCAGTTGCATATGGGTCACGCGATGGATAACACCATGCAGGATATCCTCATCCGTTTTAAGCGGATGCAGGGTTATGCGGCGCTGTGGGTACCGGGTACCGACCACGCTTCCATCGCCACCGAGGCGAAGGTGGTCGCCGCTATGAAAGAAGAAGGCCTCACCAAGGATATGCTCGGTCGTGACGGCTTCTTGGAGCGGGCGTGGGCGTGGAAAGAAACGTATGGCAACCGCATCGTCAGCCAGTTGAAAAAGATCGGCTCCAGTTGCGACTGGGAGCGTGAGCGCTTCACGATGGATGACGGTTGCTCCGACGCGGTGAAGGAAGTCTTCGTCCGCCTGTACGAGCAAAAACTCATCTACCGCGGCAACCGTATGGTCAACTGGTGTCCGGTCTGCAAGACCTCTATCTCGGATGCCGAGGTGGAATACGAGGAACAAAACGGCAATTTCTGGCATCTGCTGTATCCCGTGGAGGAGACCGGCGAGATGCTGGAACTGGCCACCACCCGTCCCGAGACGATGCTGGGCGATACCGCCGTGGCGGTCCACCCCGAAGACGAGCGTTATGCTCACCTCAAGGGTTGCCACGTCCGCTTGCCGCTTTTGAATAAATTGATCCCGATCGTTGAAGACAACTACGTTGAAACGGATTTCGGTACCGGCGTTGTGAAGATCACGCCGGCGCACGACCCCAACGACTTTGAGGTCGGCGCCCGCCATGACCTGCCGATCGTTCGTTGCTTCACTTACGATGGGCATATGACCGGCGCGGCCGATAAGGCGGCGGCGGAGGAACTGTTTGCTTCCGGTCGTGCGGCCGAAAACGAGCCGGAAGTGCTCGATTGCGGCAAATACGCCGGTATGACTACCGCCGAGGCGCGCAAGGCCATCGTGGCCGATCTGGAAGCGGGCGGTTATCTCAAGGCGGTGGAGCCGCTGGCGCATAACGTCGGCACCTGCTACCGTTGCCATTCCACCATCGAGCCGATGATCTCCAAACAGTGGTTTGTCCGTATGGTGCCGCTGGCCGGTCCGGCGATCGAAAGCGTGGAAAAGGGCGAGATCAAGTTTGTGCCCGAGCGCTTTACCAAGAACTACCTCAACTGGATGAACAATACCCGTGATTGGTGCATCAGCCGCCAACTGTGGTGGGGCCACCAGATTCCGGCGTGGTACTGCGAGGATTGCGGCGAAACGGTGGTGGCGAAGTCCGCTCCGTCGGTCTGCCCGAAGTGCGGTCAGTCCCATCTGACGCAGGATCCCGACACGCTGGATACCTGGTTCTCCAGCGCACTGTGGCCGTTCTCCACCCTCGGCTGGCCGAATATGGACAGTGAGGACCTCAATTTCTTCTATCCCACCAACACGCTGGTCACCGGCTACGATATCATCGGCTTCTGGGTAAGCCGTATGATCTTCTCCGGCTTGGCGTATACCGGCAAAGCGCCGTTTGACACCGTCTGCGTCCACGGTATCGTCCGCGACAGCCTCGGCCGCAAGATGTCCAAATCGCTCGGCAACGGTATCGATCCGTTGGAGGTCATTGCCGAGTACGGTGCGGATGCCCTGCGCTTTATGCTGGTGGACGGCTCTACGCCGGGTAACGATATGCGCTACAGTGAGGAAAAGGTCAAGGCGGCACGTAACTTCGCCAACAAACTGTGGAACGCGTCTCGCTTTATTCTGATGAATCTCGGGGATGCCGAGGTGGCGCTGACTCTGCCGGAAACGCTGGCGACCGAGGACAAGTGGATCTTGTCCAAGTGCAACACGCTGGCCAAGGAAGTCACCGATATGCTCGACAAGTTCGAGATGGGCATTGCCGTGCAGAAGGTGTACGACTTTATTTGGGATAACTTCTGCGATTGGTATATCGAACTGACCAAATCCCGCCTGCAGGGCGAGGATGCGGATAACGCCCGCCGTGTGCTGGTGTACGTGATGACCAATATGCTCAAACTTCTGCATCCGTTTATGCCGTTTATCACCGAGGAGATCTGGCAGTCGCTGCCGCATGAGGGCGATTCGCTGATGATGACCGCGTGGCCGGTGTACGACGAGGCGCTGAACTTCCCCGCCGAGGAGAAGGAGATGGAGCGTTTGATGGAGGCCATCCGTGCCATCCGCAACCGCCGTGCTGAAATGAACGTCCCGCCGTCCCGCAAGGCGGAGATGTATATCGAGACCGCTTTTGAAAAGACCTTTACCGACGGCGCCGCTTTTATGTTGCGTCTGGCTTCTGCTTCGGACGTCAAGGTCGGCAAAGCGTTTGATCTGGAGGGAACGGTCAATATCGTCACGCCGGATGCCACCATCAAGATCCCGCTGGCAGAATTGGTGGATAAGGAAGCCGAATTGGCCCGCCTCACCCGTGAAGCCGCCAACGTGCAAAAACAACTCGATGGCGTGATGGCTCGCCTCAATAACCCGTCCTTTGCGGACAAAGCCCCCGAGGCGGTGGTGCAAGGCGCCCGTGAACAGGCCGCCCGCCTTGAAGAAAAACTCGCCCTGCTCGAGCAGAGTATGGCGGCGTTCCGTTGAGGACTCCGCGTATGAGAACGACAAAAAAGTGCGTCAGCCTTTTGCTTGCCCTTTCCTTGTTTTTGTGTTTTTCTTCCTGCAGATCGGAAACCAAGACGATCACCTGCGATCAGGTGATCGCCGCCTACGAACAGGCCGGCTATACGGTATTTCATAAGGAATATGCCGATACAGATACCGACGCCGGCAAACGCAAAGGCGTGTGTTCTGTTTGTGTAGAGGTTTCCGATGATGCAGACCGGAATGTGTATTTTGAGTTTTTCGAAACACCGGCAGACGCAAAAGCCTATGCCGAAGATCGCGAGTGGAACGTTGTCTTGTGGTTTTATTCGCTGGTAAATATGGATCCGAGTTGGGTGTATACCAAAACCTACGACGTCATCGAGTATGAGTATACCGACCAGACGGTGATCCAACCGTTTGAAGAACTGATTTCCCAATAACCCTATAATCGCCGGCATTGGCCGGCGATTTGATCTGCTCTCGTGGCGGAATTGGCAGACGCGCCGGATTTAGGATCCGGTTCTTAACAGAGTAGGGGTTCGACCCCCCTCGAGAGCACCATGAAAAAAGGCCTTGTCGAAGGACAAGGCCTTTTTTCAATGATGTTTGCCTACGGCAAATGATGTCGCTACGCTAATGATGCCGCTTACGCTAATGATGTCGGCTTCGCCTAATGATATAAGGCAAACATCGCATCATTGCGGGTAAAACGAGCAACATCATTTTGAGCGCAGCGAAAAGCATCATATCGCCAGCAGGCGATGCATCATTGAAAAATGCCACGGTTTGTAGTATGATCAATTCGATAAATAAGAATTTACGGAGGATGTTATGCAAAATGCAGAAATCTGGGATTTGTATGATAAGCAGCGTCATTTGATGGGGCGTGATCATATTCGGGGAGAAGAAATACCGCAGGGGTGTTATCATCTCGTTGTCCATGTTTGGATCAAAAATAGAAACGGTGAATATTTGATCTCACAGCGCAGTGCGGATCGACCTATGCATCCGTTAAAGTGGGAATGCACAGGCGGCTCTGCGTTAAAAGGGGAGGACAGTTTGACCGCAGCGCTTAGGGAAACAAAGGAAGAGCTTGGTTTGACATTATCTCCCAGCGCTGGGGAAATAGTATCTTCTGTAGTTGGCAGAAAAATTAACGGCGTCCAATTTTCAGATATAGTGGATGTATGGTTATTTGAATATGATGGTCCTGTTGATTTGACAAAGGCAACAACAGCGGAAGTCGCTCAAATTGCTTGGCTGAATAAGGGGCAGATAAAGCGACTATTTGATGACAATGAGTTTGTGGATACTCTCGGATACTTTCTTGAATCAAGCACGTTTTAAATCAACAAATTCCAGTTTGTCGAACAGAGCAGGCACATTACTTTTAGGCTTTTTTACCTCAATTCTGCTCCGTTTAGGTAGTCTTTCGCACAAATCGTGCAGCTTTCATTATGAACGCTGCATGATTTTTTTATCGTCAGGAGGAAATATCCCATACAAATTATTAATGCTAATGATTGTTTCCCTCGCCTGCGTATGGTATAATTCATATACAGACTCATCCGCCCCATCCGGCGCAGCATATAAGGAGGAACCCGCATGGCATTTTTCGATAAACTGAACCGCATGGCAAAAACAATCGGCGATCTGACCAACGAGGCACTGGAATCCGGCAAGGAGGCGCTGGAAACAACCCGCGCCAACAGCCGCATGCATTCCGACCGCGTCGCCGCAGAAGAACAGTTCAAAATCATCGGCGAATTTTACTACAATGTATACCTGCGCGGCGGCAAAGTTGCCGAAGCGGTGATCGAGGCCTGCGAGACCGCAAAGGTGCATATGGACGCGGTCGCGGCTGCCGAGGAAGAAGAGCGCCGCCGCAAGGAAGAGGACCGCATGCGTAAAGAGGCCGAACGCCTCCGCCGGGAAGCTGCGCTGGCCGAACAGGCCGAAGCGGAGAATCCCACCGGCCCGGTCTGCGATTTCTGCGGCGCGCGCAATCGCAAGGGCATGAAATTCTGCAGCGAATGCGGCACGCAGCTGGTCGAGGATGCGCCGAGTGATCGCTCCTGCCCTGAGTGCGGCGCTCCGGTCGCGGAGGGCAAGCGCTTCTGCGGCGAATGCGGCTGCAAGATCGACGCCTGACGCCGCTGCATGCGGATGAGCAAAGCAAGGGAAGTGAAAATCCATGTCCCGCAGGAAGCTCCCCCGTTCCGGCAAATCCACGATCCCGGCAGACGCGCTGCGCCTGACAGGCAGGCATCTGCTCGGCTCGCTCCCCTATCTCCTGCTCATCGGCCTGCTGCTCCTGATCCGGTGCGCATGGCATATCGTATTCTTTTCCGAGCCAATTGATAAAATCCTGAGCGTCGTCTGCGTCGTCTGGGCCTTCTACCGGCTGGCGCATCGCTTTTACCGTTTCGTGGAGCAGCTCACTGAAGCAGAGAGTCCCGCAGATACCTAATAATATGTAAAGATGACCGTCTTTCCGGCGGTCATTTTTTATATCCGCGCCGCACAGGAACGCTCTTGCGCTCCCTGTCTGCCCGGTATATAATATACATAAGAAAAGCTATAAAGGAGAATATTCCCATGAAAAGAGCTTTCCATGTCTCCTTCCTGCGGATGATTCTGCCGCTGGCCCTGCTGCTGGCTCTGGTTCTGACGCTGCCGGGAACGGCAATGGCCGAGAGCCGCGCCTATCAGCCGACGACCGTCGAGGAGGCCGTCGAATATCTGGCCGCGCAGTGCACCGCCGCCGGCATGACCGACGATTACGATATCGCCGTCTGGATGCACGACTGGCTGATCTATAACGCCGATTACGACGAGACTCTCGTCGAACACCGGCCGGACGGCGTGCTGCTGTACGGCACCGGCGTCTGCGAAAGCTACACGCTGGCCTATTCCCTGCTGCTCGACCGGATGGGCATTCCCAACAAGTTTGTTGAAAGCCCCGAAATGGAGCACATCTGGAATCTCGTTCAGCTGGACGGCGAATGGGTACATGTGGACTGCACATGGGATGATCCGGTCCCGGGCGGCGCTGAAAACCACAGCTACTTCGGCATGAACGACGCCCTGATGTCCCGCGACCATACATGGGATAAGGCTGATCTGCCTGCCAGCACCGCATCATCGCTCTACTATCCCCTGTACCAGGGCATGGCCTGCGTTTCCTCTCAGGAGGAGCTGGAAACGCTGCTCACCCGATATGCCGAAGCCAAGCAGACCGACATTGAAATCTGCTACATCGGCGCGGACGCAAGCTTCGGCCTGTATGAGCGGTTCATGACATGGTTCTATGAAAACAACTGGAAATATGGTCTGTCTGACTGCCTGTGCAGCTATACGGGTTATCAGCTCAGCCTCACCCTCCAGTACACCGATCCGTGGGAAAAGCCGTCCGACGTGCTCGATACCCCGGTGAACGCACCCGCCTTCTCCATTT
>JAFQWC010000179.1 GCA_017407665.1 Clostridia bacterium
GGTCCTGCAGTTCCTGCAGACCGCATACGTATGGTATCCGCGGCGGTTGAGAAGCAGAATGGACTGCCTGCCCTCCCTCAGATTTTCCGAGACCGCACGGGCCAGCGCCATGCTGATGAGCGGTTTGCCGCGGAAGAGATCTTCCTGATTCATATCCACAAGCCGAACCTCGGGCACAATGGCGCTGCCGTAGCGGTTCAAAAGCGCATGGTATTTGTATTTTCCGCTTTTCGCCATGAAATACGATTCCACGGACGGTGTGGCGGAACACAAGAGACAATAGGCATTGTTGTAATGGACGCGGAATTTTGCGACTTCCCGGGCATAATAGCGCGGGCTGCTTTCGGACTTATAGGTGCTTTCCTGCTCCTCATCCATCACGATGAGACCGAGATTCTGCACCGGCGCAAAAACGGCCGAACGCGTACCGACGACGATCTTCGCCTGTCCGCTGCGCACACGCTTCCACTCGTCCATGCGCTCGCCCACCGAAAGACCACTGTGGAAAACCGCAACGGTATCGCCAAAGGCAGCCGTGAACACAGCGAGCGTCTGCGGCGTGAGGGAAATTTCCGGCACGGTGACGATGACGCCTTTGCCCCGCTCCAGCACATGACGGATCACGTGCATGAACACCGCGGTTTTGCCCGACCCGGTGATGCCGTATAAAAGGGCAACCGCAGGCTCCGGTGCATCGCATTCGGAAATGATCTTCTGCGCCACACGGCTTTGTTCTTCGGACAGCGTCTGCGGCAGGGAAATGTCCCGAATGTCCGCCGTTTTCGGGCGGCGGAAACGCTCCACCTCGAAGATCTCGGCGGCACCTTTATCCGCAAGGGCTTTGATCACCGCAGTGCTGACACCGGTGAAATAGCCGATCTCGCGCACGGAAACGGCACCCACCGCACAGAGGGTATCGTACACCTCCTGCTGCTTCGGAGACAGCTTGCCCTCAAAATCCGGCACGGCACAGATCATTCTGGAGGTCGCATCGTTGAGGTTGCGTGCCGCTGCGTTTTCACGGATGACGATGCCCTGTTCCAGCAGTTCCAAAAGCGCATCGCACTTTTCGTCGATGCCGAGTTTCTGGCTCAGCTGTGTACCGGTCAGTCCCTGCTTGGCATCGGAAATCGTCATGAGGATCTGCCAGCTCAGGTCGTCAAAGCGTTCGCGGTCGTAATCCTTGAACGCAGCACTCATGCGGTATCGGTTGACGATCTTATAGCCGATCCCGGCGGGGATCATCAGCTTCACAGCTTCATAGAGCGTGCAGTAGTAGCGGCTCTTCATCCAAAAGACCAGAGACAGCATTTCGGCATCGAGCAGCGGTTCCGCATCCAGCACGGAGAGGATCGATTTCAGCTTTGCCGTGTCCGCCGCTTCCCGGCTCAGGTCCAGTACCATAGCCACGCGGGTACGGTTGCCGGTGCCAAAGGGCACGGTGACACGCACACCGGGACGCACGGAGGCCGAAATGGATTCCGGCACAATATAGGTAAAGGGTTTGTCAAAGCGGTAGGTCGTATTCTCCACCGCAAGCCTGGCAAGCAGCAACGTCAAAACTCCTTTTCAGCCGGTCGATGGATCAATCCACGTTCTCCGGCTCGATGATCTTGTACTTATCGTCCACAAAATCCTGCACAGCCAGATCCACGGGCTTCTCCACAATGATCTGGTTGTTGGCTTCCGCAGCGTCTACGATCTCTCTGGCGCGCTTTGCGACAGCGATAACGACGGAATAGTAGCTGGAATGGGGTGTCTTAATGATGTTGCTAGAAGGTTTAAGCATGATTCAAAATCCTTTCCACTATAGTTTTATCGCGGGAAACACGGTGCTTCTCCGCGGTAATGATCGCTTCAATGTCCAGTACGGCCTGCTCCACGGTATCGTTGATCACCGTGTAGTCGTAGTCCTTTACGCACTGGATCTCTTCCCGGGCTGCGGAGAGACGCTTCAGGATGACCTCATCGGTCTCGGTGCCGCGCCCGCGCAGGCGGTTTTCCAGTACCTCCAGAGAAGGCGGAAGAACAAAGAGGCTGACGCAGTCGGGCGCCACCTGCTTAATCTGCCGGCCGCCCTGGACCTCGATCTCGAGAATGACATCCTTGCCTTCATTCAGCCAGGCTTCCACGGGTGCCTTCGGGGTACCGTAGAAATTGCTGATATAGGAAGCATATTCCAGCATGGCACCGTCCTCGATGTTTTTCTGGAATTCTTCTTTCGAAATAAAGAAATAATGTACGCCGTGCTCCTCACCCGGACGCGGTGCACGGGTGGTGGCCGAAACAGACATTCTCAGATTCTCATTGCGCTTGAACAGCTCTTTGAGAATGGTGCCCTTGCCGCCGCCGGAGGGCGACGAAATGACGATCAGAAGACCTTTGCTCATAAATTCATTCTCCTCAACAATATTTTGATCAAAGTGCAGCCTCTTCGGCATCGCCCTGATCTCCCCGGTTATTGAACCGGTTGGCTACGGTTTCCGGCTGCAGCGCGGAAAGCACCACGTGGTCGCTTTCCATGATGATCACCGTGCGGGTCTTTCGTCCGCAGGTGGCGTCGATCAGGACGCCGCGCTCCTTGGAATCCTGCACGATACGCTTGATCGGCGCGGAATCCGGGCTGACGATGGCAACCATTCGCTCTGCGGAAACCATGTTTCCAAATCCAATATTGACAAGCTGCATATCGTTCAGCTCCTTCGGATCATTCGATATTCTGGATCTGCTCGCGGATCTTTTCGATCTCCGCCTTGATATCCACCACCATGTAGGCGATCTGGGAATCGCTGGCCTTGCTGCCAATGGTGTTTGTCTCGCGGTTCATCTCCTGCACGAGGAAATCCATCTTGCGGCCGGAGGGTTCCTTCGAATTGAGGAACGCCTTCAGCTGTTCAAAATGGCTTCTCAGGCGCACGGTTTCTTCCGCCACCGCAACCTTATCGGCAAAGATCGCCGCTTCCGTGAGAATGCGTTGCTCGTCAATGGTGGTATCCTGCAGAACTTCCCGCAGCTTCGCTTCCAGACGCTCTCTGTACTCACGCACAGTTTCCGGAGAACGAACCTCAATCCGGCCAACGATCTCGATGATCGCAGCCGCACGGGACAGAATATCGTCGTACAAACGCTGGCCTTCCACCTCGCGCATCGCGATGAAGGCGTCCACCGCTTTTTCGGCCACAGCCTTGACATCCGCCCAAATGGCGTCCTCATCCGCCGGTGCCTTGTGCACGGAGAAAATATCCGAATAGCGGGACAGGGAATTCACATTGACGGCGTCCGGCAGATTGTAGCGCTCGGAAAGCTCACGAAACGCGGCAATGTAGCCGGAGGCCAGGGAGTGATTCACGTGGACGACCACGTCGGAATCCTCCAGGGTCTCAATGCTCAGATACAGATCCACCTTACCGCGCGCCACACGGCTCTGTACATAGGACTTCAGCTTGTCCTCCAGAAAACCGTAGCCGCGGGTAACGCGGGGGGAAAATTCAAAATACTTGTGGTTGACGGATTTCAGCTCCACCGTGATGTGTCTGCCGTTTAAGGTATCCTCACAGCGGCCGTATCCGGTCATACTTTTCAGCATGGGATCATCTCTCTTCCTGACTTATATGGGATCGGTTCTGTAAAAAATGGGCACAGAAACCGACAATAATCCATTATCAAGTAATTTTATCATTTGCCGCCGAAAATTGCAACCTCTCCCGCGTGAAAAAAGGAAAAAAGCTTCAAAAAATCCAGATCGCCCCGCAAAGCACAAAGACCCCCGCATGAAAAATCACACGGAGGTCGTTCTGTTTTGTTTTTAGACGGATCAATCCTTCAGCAGGGTGACCATGATGGCCTTTTCCGCATGGCGGCGGTTTTCGGCCTGGTCCAGAATATAATCGAGGTTCTTGTCGATGACACTCTGGGAGATCTCAAAGCCGACGTGCATGGGCATATCGTGCAGAACAATGGCCTTGCTGCCTTCCATCAGTTCGTCGTTGATCTGATACGGCATCATCTTGCTCAAGGTCTCTTCCTTCTGCCGGGCATAGGCCGGGTTGTTGAAGAATTCCATATCCACCCATGTATCGGTGTAGAGGACGTCCATATCCTTCACGTAGGTTTTGGCTTCTTCGATGGACATGGTGGGATCGAGCTCCACGTAGTGACCGGTGGCCTTGGCGGCTTCATAGAAAGCTTCGTCGCAGACGGTGTTGTTGACAAGCGGAGTCAGGCCGTACAGAACGCCCTGCTTCATCTTGGAGAAGAACTCTACGAGGGAGTTGAATACGTTGTTCTTGGCGCCGATGTAGAGCATCTTGACGTTGAGCGTACCGAAATGCTCTAAAATGGTGAGCGCATCCGCCATAGTCTGGCAGGGATGGTAGGAGTTGTCGCAGCCGTTGATGAACGGAACGGTGGCGTGCTTGCCGAACAGCTCCACGGTCTCATTCTTGATGGGACGCGCCATGATGATATCCACATTGCGGGAAACATACTTGATCTCGGAAACGATCTCGCCGAGCGGGAAATTGGAATCCTTCCACAACTGGTTGTAATATGTACCGCCCAGCTCGGTGATGCCGGTTGTAAAGGACAGGAATGTTCTGGTGGAGGTCTTCTCGAACAGGGTGTAAAGCTTCTTGCCCTTGAGCGACCCGCTGTACTTTTCCGGGTCCTTCTTCATATCGAGTGCAAGAGCCAGAATATCCTGCAGCTCCTGTGCAGAGAAATTCTTGAAATTCGTCATGTTTTTCATGGATCTGTGTCCTTTCTGTGTTCTGTATGTTTTTTCGATCCGATTCGGTTCGTTTTCTTATTCGTAATGCACGATGGTGCTCATCGGTGTTTCGGCACAAGTCTCCGTGACATCGAATTTACGCAGCTTGAAGAAATTGTGAAAATCCGGGAACGTGGTTTTGATATGATTTGCGCCGTTGTTTTCACCGAAGGATGCGGCGGAGCGCATCAGGGTATCGAGAATGAAAATTTCCTCCATACCGGGCTTTTCGGCGGAAAAATCCGTTCTGCCGTTCACGTTGAATTCGTGGATATAAAGCACTGCTTCACGCAAAGAAACCACCACGTAGCCGAGCTCCTCGGCGCCGTCGGTCATCACGAGCACGCGGGAATCAGCGTCTGCGCCCGCGGTTCTGCTGCAGATTTCCTTTTCTCTGTCCTTTGCCTGCATTGGAATGATTTCCAGCATTTTTCTTTCCCTCCGTTTGTTCTGCTTTTGCTTTATTCTGCGCGCCCTTCTTCTGCGCCGCTGTGCGCAGACGGCGGATCTCATCCGGTTCGAGGTCACGGAACTGTCCCTGCGGCAGCATACCGAGCTTCACGCCGCCGATGGCGGTGCGCTTGAGGCGGGCCACTTCCAGGCCGACCGCTTCGCACATCTTTCGGATCTGGCGGTTGCGGCCCTCGTGAATGACAAACTCCAGCACCACGCGGCCCTGCTGCTGTTCCAGCACGCGGATGGTGGCCGGCGCGGTCATGTGTCCATCGATCTCCATGCCGACGGACATACGGGTCAGCTGCTCCTCATTAACGCCGGGACGCACCGTGACGCGGTAAATTTTCGGCACGTGTGTGGACGGGTGCGAAATGAGGTTTGCAAACTCGCCGTCATTCGTCATGAGCAGCAGACCCTCGGAATCCTTATCCAGACGTCCGATCGGGAAAACGCGCGTACCGAGCTCTTCCACGAGCTCGCTGACGCATTTGCGGCCGCGGTCATCCGACATGGCGGTGAGATATCCGCGGGGCTTATGCACCATGATATAGAGTTTTTCTTCCACGGGACGTACGGGTTCGCCGTCCACCGTGACTTTATCTTTCTTAACGTCCACCTTGTCGCCGATCGACGCGCGGACACCGTTGACCGACACGCGGCCGGATGCGATCATTTCTTCCGCTTTTCGGCGGGAGGCAATGCCGCAGTCTGCAAGCATTTTCTGCAGTCTTGTATCTTTCGCCATAATTTTTTCCTGTACCCCTCAAGGGGGATTCCTTTTCTGCGTTATATCTTCAGCCGAACACGCGGTCCAGCCATTTTTCAAATGCATTTCGGGGATCGTCCGCCGCCGGGACATACGCGCCGGCAATCAGCGGAACTTCCGCCACAATCGTATCGTTTACCGTGTAGACCAGCGCGCCGACAATGTCTCCGGCGTTGACCGGTGCATACACAAAACGCGGCATCACTGCGCGCACGGACACCTCTGCCGTCTCCGGCAAAACGGCCCTCGGCAAAACTTCTGCGCGGCAAAGCACAAGGTCCGATTTCCCGCCCGCAACCGGCAGGAACCGCGCTCCCGCTTCGATCGGGAGCGTTCTCTCTGAAAACTGCGCAAAGCCGTGATCCAACAGCGCGGCATGGTCGTTCCAGTCGTCCGGTGCATTCAGCGTGACGCAAATCAGCATGGTGCCGTCCCGCTCCGCTGCGGACACAAGGCAGCGCCCGGCCTTTTTGGTAAAGCCGGTCTTTACGCCGATGCAGCCCTCGTACAGCTGCAAAAGCCGGTTGTGATTCTCATAGCGCACGGATTTCTCCGGCGACAGAAACGAAACGGAAAGCGCACTCTGCCCCACAGTTTCCCGGAACATCGGGTTTTCCATCGCCGCTGCGGCAAGGCGCGCCATATCGAGCGCGGTACTGCCGTGCCCCTCCGCATCCAGACCGGAGGGCGTTACAAAGCGGGTCTGCGTCATGCCGATCTCCGCAGCGCGGGCATTCATCTGCGCGGCAAAGCCTTCCGCATCGCCGCCGAGAAACACCGCGATCGCGTTTGCGCCGTCGTTGCCGGAAGCCAGCATCATCCCGGAGGCCAGATTGCCGAGGGTCAGCACGTCCCCGGGCATGAGCCCCATGGAGGACCCCTCCACCGCAACCATTTCCTCCGTGATCTCCACCGGTTCCTCGGCACGGCCGCTTTCAAACGCCAGAAGCGCCGTCATGATCTTGGTGGTGCTCGCCATCGGCAGCACTTCCCCGCTGTTCTTTTCATACAGCACCGATTCCGTCGACGGGTCGTAGACCACCGCCGCGTACGCAGAGATTTCCGGATCTTCCGCCGAGACGGGCGTACCCGCAAGCAGCAGAAAACAGACCGAAAGCACTGCAGCGATTCGTTTCCGATTCAATATGCATCACCTGCCGCTAGATATCTATGCGGCAGGGCGTGAAATCAATACTGCGGCGGGAGAACTTCTGCGGGTTCTTCGCCCTTATCCTTCTTGAAGAAGTTTGCGATCTTATCCACCATTTCCGGTGCGGAAGCCACAATGCGATCCATGGAGGAAACATAGGGCTCCACCTGCATCATGCGGACATTGCCGTTCGAGATGACCAGAAATGCGATCGGGTTGACCGTAATGCCCGCGCCGCTGCCGCCTGCGAACAGACCGGTGCTGGGTACGTTCTTGGAGGGCAGGTCGGAACCGCCGGCGCCGAAGCCGATGCTGACACGGGACACCGGGATGATGGTGGTGCCGTCCGGCGTTGTGATGGGATCGCCGATGACGGTGTTTACATCCACCATTTCCTTGATCTTATCCATGGAAACACCAAGCAGCTGATTGACCTTATTTTCGTTCATATAATCCACTTTCCTTTCTGTCTTTGGAAATCGTGATTCTTGGTTTATGATTTCTTTTTGCGGCTTTTCGGCCACAGGAAGCGTTTAACAAGCGGAATAATGCCGCCCACATAGCGCAAAGCGTAATGCACTGCGAAGATTGGGCGGATGGAGGCATCCGCCTCCAGTTTGACATACGGTGCCGGTACGCTGTAATCGAGATCGACCGACAGCCGGCGCTTTTTGCATTTTACAAGACGGAACAGCACTTCCGATGCGGGATACACCGCTGCACAGACCTGCCCGTACAAAATGGCTGCGGCTGCGGCATCCGCCCCGCCCACCATAATATAGAGATCCATATCATGAATACGGAACTTTTTGATGATATTCACTGCCGTGGTACCGGTCAGCTTGAGAAACGTGCCGATGAGATTCATAAAGCCGCCGAAACCCTCTGCTTTGAAATATTTTTTGAATTTCTCCACAGCAATATTCGGTTTCTTTTCGCCGCTTTGTTTCGGCTTTTCCTCTTCCTTCGGCTTCTCCTCTTCGTCCTCCGGTTTTTCCGGTGCGGGCAGCACAGAAAACTTCCAGAACAAATACTTCAGATCGAGCTCCATCTCCTCGCCGTACCGTACGAGGGCGTGTACGGGAACGCAGAGCACCAGAACGATGAGCAGGATCAGTCCAAGCAGAACATACAGAACGATCATGCGTCCTCACCCGCTTTTTCGGTTTCTCCGGCCTGCGCCTCTTTCTTCGGGAGCGGCGGAAGCTCGGAAAGCGCACTGATGTTCAATGTACGCAGGAAGGCCTCCGTCGTGCCGTACAGCAGCGGGCGGCCGGGCAGTTCCAGTCTGCCGCGCTCCTCAATGAGCCCTTTCTGCACAAGGCTGCCGATGACGCCGGAGCAATCCACGCCGCGCACCTGCTCCACAAAGGCTTTGGTGACCGGCTCATTGTACGCGATGACCGCCAGAACCTCCATAGCCGCCTGAGAAAGCGGTGCATTCCGGCGAAGATCCAAAGCCGCACGAACCGGCGTGATATAATCCGGATTGGTGACAAACTGAAAACTCGTATTCATGCGCAGGAGATGGATACCGCTGTGTGCGGTGTTGAATTTTTTCTGCAGGGTCTCGAGGGCTTCCAGCACGGCATCTTCGGAAAGGTCCAAAGCCTGTGCCAGCTTGTCCGCGCCAATGGGGTCTCCGCAGGCGAAGAGGATTGCCTCCAAAGTGCCCAGTAATTCATCCTTTTTCAGATCACTCACCTCCATGGATCAGATGGATCTCACAATCTTCACCGTCGCCCTCCACGCGCAGGCGCTTGCCCTTGACAAGCTCCAGCACAGCCAGAAACGCGGCGATGCGTTCCGAGGAATCCTTTTTGCCGCGGAACAGATCCCGAAACGAAATATGACGGCGTTTCCACACACTGCGCAGCACAAAAATGATCTGCGAGGTGACGGAAACGATCTTCTTTGTAACAATGCCGGAGAAGCTCTCTGCCGAAGGCGGCTCCAGCCGACGCTTTCTGCCCATGGCGGAAAGATAGGCCGCCAGCATTTCGGCGGGCGCGTGCTGACGCGTATAGGTGTGGTCCACCGGGATCGGCGCCTGTTCGCGGAAAAGCCGGTCAAAAGAAATACACTGCCGCAGTTTCTCCGCCATTTCCTTGCACTGCTGGTATTCCAGCAGCTGGCCGGTCAGCTCCCGGCGCAGTTCTTCCTCTTCCTCGTGCTTCGGCAGCAGGGACACGCTCTTGATGTGCACCAGGCGCGCCGCCATTTCCAGAAATTCACTGGCGACATCGAGATCGGCAGCCTGCATCCGCTCAATCTGTTCCATATACTGCTCGAGGAGTGTGGAAATCGGAATATCGTAAATATTGAGTTTGTTTTTTGAGATCAAAGTCAGGAGCAGGTCCAGCGGGCCTTCAAAGACCTCCAATTTATAGGACAGTGCTCCCGTATTCACCGCTTCCATGGATCAGCCTCCGAGAATCAGAGAAAGCAGCATGAACGGAAGTTCCGTAACAAAGCCAATACCCCATTCCAGCAGGGAACTCACGATGCTGATGGGCTTATCCAGAACATCCAGATACAAAAGTACCAGCAGCAGAGGCATCATGTATCTCTGATTGTTCATGATCCAGAAATTGGCACGGTCCGGCAGGAAGCTCATCAGGATCTTGGAGCCGTCCAGCGGCGGGATGGGGATCAGGTTGAAGACCGCCAGAGAAATGCTGATGCTGATGAAATACTGCAGGAACAACAGGATA
>JAFQWC010000180.1 GCA_017407665.1 Clostridia bacterium
CCATATTGCTATCGAAGAAACAATCAGAATAGAATTCTTTTCAAAAATTGAAGAAGCAATTAACAAATACGGTGGCACAATAACAATCTATGACACGATTGATTTGCAGTTAGCAAGAAAAAGATAAATTCCAATTTACCGAACAGAGCCGATACACTACTTTTGCTTACTCTTACCTCGATTCTGCTCCGTTTGGTTACTCTTTCGCATGAAATACCCTCAGAGCTGTAAAGCGGCTCCGAGGGTATTTCGTTTGCAGCGGGATAAAATAAAGAGATTACGGTAAAGCCGATTGTGTGTCCTGCAGACGTGCTTTCACCGACACACTTCCGGTTTGCGGTTGTGTCTTTCTATATAATATAGAAGAGTCCGGTAAGTCCTATGCCTTTACGGATTTATAACACTTTACGGATTTATAACAACAGCTTGGAATTTTCGTTTGACAGGGATGCGCCGTCACAGCAGATGATCCTTCAGCCAACGCATTTTGCAAGTGGAATGGCGGGGTTCCGTCAAGTTTTATGTGCCGGTTTTGCCGTGAATCTCACGTTATCTCATTAAGCGGTGCATTATATCGCTGAAAAATACGCAGCGCTGAGGTGAAAACCACAAAAAATGAAAGTGCACGAAAAAAATATGCAAGAAAAGCCAACAAAATCATCATTTCCTATTGACAGTTCGAAACAGAAAGTGTACAATCCATTTGATTACTTTCTAAAGAAAGTGATTGAAAATTTATAGGAGGGTTCAAAATGAATTCCAAGAAGATCGTTTGCCTGCTTCTTGCTCTCATGATGGTCATCAGCGTATTCGCTGGCTGCGCCAACAAGCCTGAGCCGGAAGTAAGCGACACTCCGACAGAGTCTAGTAATGATCCTGTTGAAGAGAACGAGCCGGCAGAAGAGCCGGAAGAGGAGACCGAAGCTTACACTGGTCTCGATTGGGAAGCCATCGACGCTATGGACTACGATGACGCTTCCGACGCTGTTTACGATTGGAACCTCGGCGAATTCGCAGAGTACTATGCAGCTGCTAAGGAAGAGACCACCAACCTCAGCCGCCGCTATGCTCTGATGGCTATCGCTGAAGCTAAGATGCTGGAGTCCGGCGTTTTTGCTCCGATCTACGGCGACGGCGGTGCATTCGCTATGAGCCGCGTTGTTCCGCGTTCCGCTACCACCACTTACTGGGGTCTGGACGAGTACCGCTGGTACACCATGCTCGTTGCTAACGAGATCCTGACCACTGTTGACCGTGATGCAATCACCGCTATCTGGAAGGAAGCTGCCGATGCTGATGATTACTTCACCAAGGCACGAGCTTACCTCGAAGAGAAGGGCTACACGCTCAACGATACTTACAACGCTCTGAGCGGCTATGACATGGAGACATGGGACGTTATCGCAACTTCCTACACTTCTGACTCCTACTTCATCGCCTGCACCTACACAGGCCTCCTCGAGTACGACGTTAAGAACAACCAGCAGCCGGCTCTGGCAACTTCCTACGAAGTTTCCGAGGATGGCACTGTTTACACCTTCAAGATTCGTGAAGGCGTGAACTGGGTTGACCAGCAGGGCCGTGTAATCGCTCCGGTTACCGCTCACGACTGGGTTACTTCCATGATGCACATGGTCGATAACAACGACGCTCTCGGCTACCTGATGACCACATCCGACGGCTGCGGCATCAAGAACTACGACGCTTACATCGCAGGCGAGTGCACCTTCGACGAAGTTGGCGTTAAGGCTATTGACGACTACACCCTCGAGTACACCCTCGAAGCTGAGTTCCCGCCGTTCGCTTCCATGCTGGGCTACGGCTGCTTCGCTCCGCTGAACTACGACTTCTACAAGTCCCAGGGCGGTACCTTCGGCGCTGAAGGCGACGAGTACACTCCGGGCAACTACGGCACAAGCCCGTCCACCATTGCTTACTGCGGTCCGTACCTCGTAACCAACTACACTCCGCAGAACATCTGGTCCTTCAAGGCTAACCCGGAATACTGGAATCCGGAAGCAATCAACACTCCGAACATCAACTTCTACTACAACGACGGCACGGATACCCTCCGTCCGTACAACGAAGCTAAGGCAAACATCGTTGCAGCTTGCAGCTTCAACGCAAACGCTCTGGTTCTCGCTAAGGAAGAAATTCCGGAAGGCCAGACCGAGACCTACTTCGATCTGTACCACTACACCACAACCAACAGCGCTACCACCTACTGCGCATGGCTGAACCTCAACCGTGCTACCTTCCACGACTTCAACGACGAGAACTCCGGCGTTTCCCCGAAGACCGAGGAAGACATTGCACGTACCCGTGATGCTATGAACAACCAGCACTTCCGTCTGGCTCTGGCACATGCTTTCGACCGCGGCGCTTACAATGCTGTTTCCGTTGGCGAAGAGCTGAAGTATGCTTCCCTGAAGAACTCCTATGTCACCGGTAACTTCGTTAAGCTGACTGAGGAAGTTTCTGTTGAAATCAACGGCACCGAGACCACCTTCCCGGCAGGCACCAACTACGGCGAAGTTATGCAGGCTCAGCTGGATGCTGACGGCGTAGCTATCCAGGTTTGGGATCCGGCTGCTGACGGCGGCGCAGGTTCCGGCGACGGCTTCGACGGCTGGTACAATGTTGATGCTGCACGTGCAGAACTCGAACTGGCAATCGCAGAGCTGGCTCAGATCGGTGTTGAAATCACCGCTGAGAACCCGATCTACATCGATTCCTTCTACTTCACCGGCAGCGAATCCAACACCAACATGAAGCAGGCTTACAAGCAGGGCATCGAGTCCGCTCTCGAGGGCAAGGTTATTGTTAACCTCGTTGCTTACGACGACAGCACCCAGATGCAGTATGCTTACTATCGTAACTCCACCGGTGCCGAGGCTAACTTCGACATCTCCCATAACTCCGGTTGGGGTCCTGACTACGGCGATCCGCAGACCTTCCTCGATACCATTCAGCCGTACGGCTACATGGCTAAGAACCTGGGTCTCTATTAATCCGCGTTTAGCCGCAGTTTAACCGCAAAATTTTAAAGTAAGGGGGTGGGGGTAACCCCACCCCCCTATACTATTTTAGAAAGCGATAGGGAGTGATAATTTATGGGCAAATATATCTTGAAGCGGCTTTTGCACGGCGCGTTCTCCGCTGTTTGCGTAGTCCTGATCGTTATGATCCTTGTCTATTCGCTGCTGGACCGAAGCACCATTCTGGCTGCCGATCCCAATTATTCCAAAATGCAAAGCAACGCGCGTGTGAGTTATGAACAGAGCCGTTACGAAGCGTTCGGCTATGTGGACTATGTTCCGTATGCCGATTATATCAATGAATTGGTAAGAAACGGCGAAATCAGCGAAGAAGAGCGTTCTTCGGTTGCGCTCATTGGCCGTACACCTGAGAAAGATAAGGAAGAAGCGGCTGAATATATCCAGAAGTTCACAGAAACTTACAGGGCGCAGGGCTATGAAATCGTTCGTCTGGATGCAGATACCAGAAAGAACGGCCAGGTTAAGGACGGCGGTCAGGCCGCACTTTACGCCATCCGTGATATTCCGCTGCTCAAGCGTGCCATCACTTATTTTACCGGTATGCTGTTTGTGGATAACATCCACTTTGTACCGGAAGAAACAGATATGGGTGAGAGGGGCCTCACCTTTACCCTGTATGATCCCGTTTACAACCCCACAGGAACCGAAAAAGTATTTTCTCCCGCCATTATCGGCAACGGTACCAAGCACAAGTACCTCATGTATGTCGATAATAAGTTCCCCTTTGTTCATCAGAATTTCCTCACCCTGAATCTGGGTGAATCCTATACTGTTAACCGCGGCGTGGACGTTTTCACCACCATGACCTCTTCTCAGGGTTCCTATGTGCTGCAGCCGCTGACCTATCCGGATACCGGTTTTATTGAGGATAGTGCGGACGACCTGCACACCGCCACCTATGCCGGCGGCTCCCGTGAGATCAACGCGGTTTATGCAGAACGTTTCAATGATGACTACACCAATGTGATCACCCACAAGACAGGTAAGTCCAAGCTGGGCTTCTCCTTTGTCATCGGTATCATCGAAGTGTTTATCGCTTATGTTCTGGGTCTGTCCATCGGTCTGACGATGGCACAGTTCAAGGACAGCTGGTTCGATAAGCTGTGCACCGTGTATATCATGTTCATCATCGCTGTGCCGTCTCTGGCATACATCTTCCTGTTCAAGGCAATTGGCGGCAGCGTATTCAAACTGCCGACACTATTTGAAGTCGACTCGAAGAACTGGCTCATGTATGTGCTGCCGATCATTTCTCTGGCTCTGCCGCAGATTGCAAACCTGATGAAGTGGATGCGCCGCTACATGATCGACCAGAAGAACGCCGACTACGTCAAGTTTGCACGTTCCGGCGGTCTTTCCGAGAGAGAAATCTTCACAAAGCACATCTGGAAGAACGCTGTTATTCCGATCACCCACGGTGTACCGGCCAGCATCATCTTCGCGATGACCGGCGCGATCATCACCGAGCGTGTGTACTCCGTGCCCGGTGCCGGTAACCTGCTCACACAGGCCATCAACAAGTACGATAACGGCGTTATTGTCGGTGTTGCACTGTTCTACGCTACCCTGTCCGTGATTTCCATCATTCTGGGTGACGTCCTGATGGCTATGGTTGATCCGAGAATTTCCTTTACAACGAAGGCGAGGTAATGGACTATGAACGAAAAACTTTATAATCTGGACCATCTCAATATGTCCGAGGAAGAGCTGTTCAGTCCGGCCGATCGCGACAGCATGGAATCGGAGCGCATCACCGCGCCCCGTTACTCCTACTGGCGTTCGGTGTTCCGCGTGTTCTTCCGTAAGAAGATCAACATTGTCATTTTGAGTCTTCTGCTCTTTGTTATCATTTTTGCATACGTTTATCCGATGCTGGTTCCGTATGATCCGTTTGCAAACCTTCTGGATCCCAATTCCAAGCATCTGTCCCCGTCCAAGGCACTCGAGTACTTTGGCCCGAGCATTCACTGGATTCTGGGCGCCGGCGCTTCCGGTGAGCCGACCTTTGATGCGATTTGGAACGGTTCCCGTATTTCCATTACTCTGGCATTCCTCTGCGCCGGCATCAACATGACCATTGGTGTCACACTGGGTGCTGTGTGGGGCTTCTCCAAGAAAATTGACGCGTTCATGATGGAGGTTTACAACATCGTCGGCAACGTGCCCAGCATTCTTCTGATCTCCGTTCTGGCCATGCTGTTTTCCCCGACCTTCTGGACCATGGTGTTTGCCCTGACGGTCGTTGGTTGGATCGGCATTGCCTACTTCATTCGTACTCAGGTTATCATCATCCGTGACCGTGAGTACAATCTGGCATCCAAGTGTCTCGGCACTTCCACCGTAAAGATCGCCATGAAGAACATTCTGCCCTTCATGACATCCATCATTGTGACCCTGCTGGCAAGTGAACTTCCGTCCTACATTTCCATGGAGGTTTTCCTGGCCTACATCGGCATGGGTATGAGTGAGATGTCTCTGGGCCGTCTGATTTACGCAGCAGAAGGCGCCATGGTTACCCCCGGCTGGCAGTTTGAATTCTGGAGCCCGGTTGCCATTGCTTCCATCATCACAGTGGTTCTGTATGTTGTCGGCCAGAATCTGGGCGACGCATCCGACCCCCGGACCCATATGTAAGAGGAGTGCGCCATGGAAGAGAAAAAAGTATTGTTGTCTGTTAAGGATCTGGTCGTTAAGTTTCGGGTCCGCGGCAGAATCTTAACTGCGATCCGGGGTATTTCCCTGGACATCTATGAAAATGAATCCATTGCTATCGTGGGTGAATCCGGTTCCGGTAAGTCTGTTTTCACAAAGACCTTCGCCGGTATGCTGGACAGCAACGGCTTTATCGATGAGGGTCAGCTGATCTTCAACGATGAGGAGCTGGCAGATACCCACATTAAGCTGGACGCTGTGTCGAAGTCCACCATTCAGCGTACCACCGCGAAGCTGAATGAGCTTTCCCGCTACGAACTCGGTGCAGAGACCTACAAGGCAATGCTGGAGCTGAAGGCGGAAAAGAAGCGCCGTGAAAGCCTCAGCGACGAAGAGCGCAATGCGATCGACAAGGAGCTGAAGGATATTCAACACGAGCGCACCACGCTGTTCAACGAGAAGCAGACCTACGATCCGCACAAGGAACGCGACAGAATCAAGGCAGCAGACCAGAAGATCAAGGAACTGGATGCACAGATCAAGGTTCTGATGAAGAAAGAAGAATCTGAAGAGAAGGCCAGAAAGCAGGCTGCAGCAGCCGATACCGCCTTCAATGCAGAGTTCGATAAGAAAATGGCTGCTCTCAAGGCGAAGTATGCAGAGGAGATCAAGGGTGAGATCAGCGATGCTGCAAAGGCCCGCAATGAGATCCTCGCAAAGGAGATCCGCCTTTCCGTAGGACGTTACGGCCTTGTCGAGCGTCTCAAGTATACAGATCAGCTCCTGAAGGCTCTGGAAAAGGCCATGAAGATGGGCGTGGATCTGGACAACGAAGAGCTGCGCAACCAGGTGTTTGATACCGTTGTGTTCCGTGTCCGTTATCTGGACGAGACCGAGGATGCCCTCCACGGTACCTGCATTCTGAACCTCGCCAACGTGAAGTATTCCAAGGACTGGACACAGATCCGCGGCCGCCGCATTGCAACGGTCTTCCAGGATCCGATGACCTCCCTGAACCCGATCATCACCATCGGCAAGCAGATCACCTCCATCATCATCAAGCATCAGGGCTGCTCCGAAGTGGAAGCCAGAGCCCGTGCGATTGAACTGATGCACAAGGTAGGCATTCCGAAGGCTGAGGCTCGTTTTGACGACTATCCGTTCCAGTATTCCGGCGGTATGCGTCAGCGTATTGTTATCGCCATCGCTCTGTCCTGCCAGCCGAAGATCCTGATCTGCGACGAGCCGACCACCGCTCTGGACGTTACCATTCAGGCTCAGATTCTGGAGCTCATCAAGGATCTGCAGAAGGAATTTGGTTATACCATCGTCTTCATCACCCATGACCTGGGTGTTGTCGCCAACGTTGCGGACCGTGTTGCCGTGCTGTATGCCGGCCAGATCGTCGAGCTCGGTACCGTCGAGGAAGTTTTCTACGATCCTCGTCATCCGTACACATGGGCTCTGCTTTCCAGCCTTCCGCAGCTGGCACAGCCGAACTCCAAGCTGTATTCCATCACCGGTACACCGCCGTCGCTGTACAACAGCATTACAGGCGACGCATTTGCACCGCGTAACCCGTATTCCATGAAGATCGACACACTGGAAGAACCGCCGATGTTCCAGGTCAGCGATACACATTTTGCCAAGACATGGCTTCTGGATCCCCGTGCACAGAAGGTTGAGAAACCCGAAATCATTCAGGACATCCATGAGAAGCTGCTGGCAACCTATCATATCAAGGAGGCGTGATTGTGGCTGAGTTAAATAAAAATGAAAAAGCGGCCCGTCGGGTCTCTCATTTCCCGGAGCATGGCCCCGTGGATGAATCCGGCCGCGAGGTTCTGGTATCCCTGAAAAATGTGGATATTACCTTCGGTAAGGGCGATAACGCCGTTAAGGCGGTACAGAACGCTTCCTTTGATATCTATAAGGGCGAAACCTTCTCTCTGGTTGGCGAGTCCGGTTCCGGTAAGACCACGATCGGTCGTGCTGTGATCCGTGTTAACCCGCTGGCCAAGGGCGAGATCGATTACAAGGGTGTCTGCATTTCCGGTAAGATCCCGCATTCTCTGGACCGTGAGGTCATCCGTAACATCCAGATGGTGTTCCAGGATCCGGCTGCATCCCTGAACGAGCGCGCCACCGTTGACTACATCATTTCCGAGGGCCTTTATAACTTTAAACTCTTCGAAAACGAGGCGGACCGTGTTGCGAAGGTCGAAAAGATCATCGAAGAAGTTGGTCTGCTTCCCGAGCATCTGACCCGTTACCCGCATGAGTTCTCCGGCGGTCAGCGCCAGCGTATCGGTATTGCCCGCGCGATGGTTATGGAACCGGAACTGGTTGTAGCGGACGAGCCGATCTCCGCACTGGACGTTTCCATTCGTGCACAGGTTCTAAACCTGATGAAGAAATTCCAGCAGGAAAAGGGCCTGACCTACCTGTTCATCGCCCATGACCTGTCCGTTGTTCGCTTTATTTCCGATCGTATCGGTGTTATCTATAAGGGCCACATTGTGGAGATCGCAAGCTCTGAAGAGCTGTTCGACTTCCCGCTGCATCCCTACACCCATTCTCTGATCTCCGCCATTCCGATCCCGGATCCGAAGCTGGAGAAGAACAAGGTGCTCTATACCTACGATCCCTCCATGCATGACTATTCCGAGGATAAGCCGGAACTCGTCTGCATCGGTCATGACCACTGGGTCTACGGCAACAAGGCCGAGATCGAGCGCTATAAGGCGATTCGTGAAACGGGCGAGCCCGTCAAGTCCATTACCATCGGTAAGAGCGAGCATCATGCCGTTGAGGTGGAAAAGGATGCTGCAGAAGAGCAGTTCCTCAAAGCTCCGGTGCATGATACCGGCAGCCTCTGGTACACGGCACTTGCCTTTATCCTTGCATTCTTTGTTCTCACTGCACCCATTCCGTTCATTGGTGCCTACCTGTTCCGCCGCTTTAACTATATGCGCAACGGTAAGGCCTGTATGAAGGGCGCAATTGCCGGTCTGATCGGTATCGGTATCGTTCTGGCGTTGTTTGCAATATTCATTGTATTGGCTGTGATCTAATTGAACCGCAGAGCAAGAGATAAAAGACCCTATATTCCTCCTGTACAGAGGATCGAGCTTTCAAAAGAGAATATCAAAACCCGGTGGATCGCGACATTTCTGTTTTTGGCGCTCGGTGTGGCTTCTCTGGCCATTGGTTTGTATTTCTTCCTGACGCCGGAGGCCGGCTGGGAAGAGATCCAGATCAATTCCTCCGGAACAGAATCCTGTGCCGATGAGTTTGCGCTGATGTACAATCTGGGCGCCGGCGATCAATCCGCGTCTTCGGAAAAAAAGGCGCTGGAAGCCCTGTACGCCGAAGCTGCAGAAACGTCCTTCCGGCTCTTTCACAGCAGTATGGAATTTGATGGCGTCTCGAATATCTCCTATATCAACAGCCATCCCAACGAAGAGATCACGGTGGATCCGGTTCTGTATGAAGCATTTGTTCTGCTGGACCGCTATGGTATCCGTTCGCAGTATCTGGGGCCCGCGTATGAGATCTACAACGGCCTGTTCCAATGCCGTGAGGATTACCAGACGGTGGATTATGATCCCTGTCAGAATGCGGAGCTTCGCAGTCTGTTTTCGGAGATCGCCGCCTACGCGGCCGATGCCGAAGCCGTGGATTTGGAGCTTCTCGGAGACAGCCGCGTGCGTCTGAACGTCTCGCCGGAATACCTGCAGTTTGCACAGGAAAATGAAACGACCCGATTCCTGGATCTTTACTGGATGAAGAATGCGTTCATTGCCGATTATATCGCGCAGGAGCTGACCGATCACGGATATACATCGGGTGTGCTCTCCAGCTATGACGGATTTGTGCGGAATCTGGAAGTTTCCGGTAATACGGATTTCGAGTTCCGGCTGTTTGACCGACAGGATCAAACGGTGGTTCCCGCAGCTGCAATGCAGTACAGCGGGCCGCTCAGTCTGGTGTATTTGCGCAGTTATCCGGTGGCAAATGCGGATCTGCGGCACTACTATACGCTGGCTGACGGCGAGGTTCGTGTTCCGTACCTCGATATGCAGGACGGCCTTCCGAGGACGTCCGTCGGCAGTCTGGCATCGTATTCCGGAACAGTCGGCTGTGCAGAGATTCTGCTCAGCATATTGCCGGGTTATGTTGGAGAACATTTTCCGGAGCAGGACATCACGGCCCTGACCGGCAATGAAATCGATTCGGTTTGGACGCAGGATGGTGTGATTTACCACACAAGCCGTTATCTAAATCTGACCGGCCTCTATCCCGGAGAAAAAGTGGTCTGTACCACAGAATAACCCTAATAACCGATTCCCCCCTGATGCAGAAAAGCGAACTTCTGCATCAGGGGGGATTTTGTTTATGGCTCATTTGGAGGATTCCGACCGAAGACACGCAAAGAAATAACCAAACAGTGGTTTATTTTTCGAACGATCCGCTGTTTTTTCAGAAAAGGGCAATAAGAAGGTCGATTCTCACAATTTCGCACCGAATTTGCGCGGCGGATGCGTCGAACCTTGGCGAAAACCCCAATTGTATTTTTCTTTGTTTTCCTGTATGCTATATCGAGAAAAAAGAGGGGTGTTTTGTATGAAGATGAGAAGAATTTTGATGTCCGTGCTCGGCGTGCTGCTGGGTGCAGTCAGTGTTGGTTTTTTTAAGCTGGCAGCTTTTGGTGTCGATCCGTTCCAGTCGTTCATGAGCGGCATGGATCAGCTGATCCCGATCGAATTCGGTACGCTGTATGTGATCGTGAATGTCTGCCTGCTCCTGTTCGCGCTGCTGTTTGACCGGCATTATATCGGCATTGCAACGGCGGTGAACTTGTTTCTTCTGGGCTATGTGGTGCAGTTCTCCTATGAGACGCTCCAGTGGATCTTCCCGGAACCGACGTTGGTGATTCGGATTCTAAGCCTTGTATTCAGCTTCTTTGTGCTGTGCTTTGCGTCTTCCGTGTACATGACGGCGGATCTCGGTGTTTCCACGTATGACGCCATTGCGCTTGTGATGGCGCACAAATGGAAAATCGGCAAGTTCAAGTATATCCGCATCATCACCGACCTTGTATGCGTGATCCTTGGCATCGTGCTGTTCCTGCTGGGCGGCGGCAACTGGAAGGAGATCCCGGCGTTTGTGGGCGTGGGCACCATTCTTACCGCGTTCTTTATGGGACCGCTTATCGATTTCTTCAACCGAACCGTGGCCGTGAAAATGCTTGGCAAAGCAAAATAAAAACCAAAAAGCTCCTGATGATTCAGGAGCTTTTTCTATCTTCAGCGCGCAATATCCCGCTCGATCAGCGTTTCAATGGTGGCTTCGTTCACCCAAAGCGGTGCATCCACACCGGGAGCGGTGGTCTGCCAAATGTTTTCAGCATACAAGCGACGGATCTCGGCTGTTTTATCGAGCTGTACCAGCGCGCCCTGTGTGTTCGCTGTCTCATGGCGGCTGATATCCCGCAGTGTTATGCTGCCGGCTTTGATGCCTTCTTCGAACCAGATGACGGGCAGCGTTTCGATTGCGCCGTTCTCCCAGTAACAAAAACAACTTTCATCCAGCGGGGTGCAGCTTTTGTAAGCGTGTACGTGCTCAATAACCAGGTCGTCGAACCAAATGCGGGTATTCGGACGGGTATAATGGTGGGAGACGAGCACGGCATTGTGCCGGTAATCCCCGTAAACACCGCGAATATGAACACAGCGAATGTCATAATTCCCGGCTGACAGCAGCCGCACGCCGGAATATCCGTTCCGTGCGGAAATATTCCGGATCTCCACATTAACGATATTGCCCTTGGTGATTTCCGCGTGCTGCTCGTCAATGGTCGTCAGAGAAACCATGTCGTCATTGGTAGTGCCGTGCAGATTTTCAATGATGCCATCCCGGGCGGGACCGTTAATGTGCACGCCATCCGTTGTTCCGAAATGCCAGTTGTAGTCAAAATATAGATCCCGGACAACAAAACCGTACGCATCGGCGATCTGAATACCGTAACTGACCGGATTACGGACGGTCAGTTTTTCGAGGATCAAATGATCCACCCGGGCAAAACGGATCAGCTTGCCTTTGAATAGATCCGGGCTGTAAGGCTGATCTTCCCGGTGTTCAGCTTCATAGACCGCATCCAGTCCCAAGTTGTCGCAGTTGCCATCCCAGATGCCGCCGGTGATGGTGATATTCTCATCCCGACCGCCGCCTGCAAAATGCTCGTTTTCGATCAGGGAACATTTCGAGAGCGGTGCCGCCAGCAGCTTCGCACCGGGAGAAAGAATGAAATGTGTGTTGGAGTGCAGGATCAGCGTACGGCCGATGCAGTAAACACCGGGCTGATCCAGAATGACGATGCCGCACCGGTCGAGCATGGCCTGCAGTGCAGGTGCATCGTCGTGTATACCGTCCCGAAAAAACATGGCTCCTCCTTACTCCATTTCCTCCGGCAGTTCTCCGCGACTGCGCAGGTCGCGGACGATTTCGCCGTAGAACTTTTCATTCAGCTTATATTTCGTGAGATAGATCACATAGCCCGCCAGAATAAAGAGCAGCGGGAAAATAAACATGGAGCATTTCACGACCATCTGGCCGGCTGCGTCGATGCTTTCCGCAGCCACCTCGCCGGTCTTGATGCCGGAAAGCACCACGGAGAGGCTCACAAGGCCCGTAGCCAGCGCGCCGCCGATCTTATTTACCAGCGGCTGAATGGAGAATGTGACGGATTCATTGCGCTTTTTGAGCTTCCACTGGCCGTATTCCACGGTGTCGGCAAGGAACATCAGCATCAGAAGCTGAATGAACGCCTGCCCCACAAAGAGCAGTATCGCGGCAGCGGCGATCAGGAACAGGGAACGGTCAGCAAAGAGGAACACAAAGTATCCCAGAACCACAAGAGCTGTGGCGCCGGTGTACAGCTGCCGACGGTTGAAGCGTTTGGAGAACAGCGGGAAGATGATCAGCGCCAAAAGCTGCGCGACACCGCAGACGCCTGCCAGCACGGCGTACATATTGATATCCCCGTAAATGTACTGCATATAGTACGTCGCAAAGCTGGTTGTGGTGCAGTATCCCACCATAAAAAGCGCCATGGAGAGCGTGGTCCACAGGAGCTGATCGTTGCCGAGCAGGGCGTGCAGCATCTGCTTGAGCGTGGTTTTTTCTTCCTTTTCCTGCAGGCTGCGGTTTTCCTTCACACCGAGGAGCGGGAACAAAAGGCCTGCGAGATACAACGCACTGACAACAACCGCCACCCAGAACCAAACCGTTTTGGTGTTGCCCAGCGCACTTGTGATCGGCTGCCAGCCTACCATAATGATATACATACCGATGTTTGCGCAGATTTTGGCAAATGCACCGAACTTTTCGCGCTGCTTCTGGTCCTGCGTCAGGGCGGGGAGCAGCGTCCAGTAGCCAATGTCATTGACGCCAAAGGCGATATCCCACAGCAGGTAAGCGAGGGAGAAGATAACGACGAAGCTCAGCCCGCTGCCGACGTTGCCGAACAGAATGAGGTAGAAAATCACACTGGAGACACCGCCCACCAGAATGGCCGGCTTAAATTTGCCCCACGGGGAGCGGATGTTGTCGATCACCATGCCGGTGATCGGGTCGTTGATCGCGTCAAAAATGCGCAGTACGGAAAGCATAGCGCTGGTTGCCGCAAAGACCCAGAGGGGCAGGGAGAGCACGTTGCTCAGAAAATACAGGATTGCGTTTGCCTCGAAGGAATAGAACATATCGCGTCCGATCGTGCCGAGGCCGAAGAAATATTTGTTCCGGTTATTTTGATTTTTCATAGAGGAAGTCAGCTGCCTTTCTGCCGGTACATTATCGTATCGGCTTCTTTTGGGAATGCTCAGGTCTTCTCGCGGATTTCGTATACAGTGGAGCCGAAATCGCCCTGAGAGCGCTGGTTTTTATCGTATCCGGTGCCTGAGAAGCGGGGTGGGAGCATCCAGCCGGCCATGAGGGCACTGCCGGTTGCGGTAAAATCTTCTTTGGCATCCGGCATCGTGGCGCGGTGATCCACCGTGCGCAGTACAGCACCGTTTGGATTGATATCCACGGGTGCAACGTGCTTCAAAAGACCGCCGAAGGGGCCGATGCGCAGATTCTGCGGGCGGCTCTCCACGTGATACTCCGTCTCCGGTTTCAGCCCGCGCAGCCGCAGGCGCTCGTAGCCCGGCGCTGCCGGAACCAGTTTGTGGAACAGCCCGGCCATGTGCAGACCGGCATCGCTGACCTGCCAGCCGATCCCTTCCTCCGCCACAAGACGGCGGAATGCACCGAACTGGAATGTTTCCCGATGGGCTTTATAATATTCGATCTGTGCCGCGATCTCTTTTTCCTCCACGGGCAGAAGATGATCCAGATCCAGCTCGTAACCGAGCACACCGAAGAAAGAAACATTGCCGCGCGTGGTCAGCGGCGTATTGCGCAAAGTCTGTGCGTGCGGCGCAGCAGAAACGTGCGCGCCCATCGTGGACTGTGGATAGAGATACGAAAGGCTATTCTGAATTTCCAGCCGCTCGATGGGGTCTGTGTCGTCCGAGCACCAAATCTGCGGCGAAAACGTGAGCATACCCAGATCGAACCGGTTGCCGCCGGAGGAGCAGGTTTCAAGCAGGACCTGCGGGCGCGGAACAAAAATGCGTCGAAGCACATCGTAAAGTCCCAGAATATACGCGTGCGCCTTCGCACCCAGCGCGGTGGAGTGACGGTTCATGTCCCATTTTACATAGGTGATGTTGGTGTCGTCGAGGATCGCGGAGACCGCATCCACGATGTAGTCCCGCACCTCCGGTTTGGTGAGGTCCAGCAAAAGCTCATGCCGGCCGGTGAGCGGCGGTAGGTTGTCTTTCAGGATCCAGTTCGGGTGCAGGCTGTAAAGATGGCTCTGCGGGTTCACGGCTTCCGGCTCGAACCAAAGGCCGAACTCCATGCCAAGATGATTGATCTTCTTCGCGAGCCCTTTCAGCCCGTGCGGCAGTTTCTTCTTGTTTACGTTATAATCACCGAGACCGGCGGTGTCATTTTTGCGTGCACCGAACCAGCCGTCGTCCAGCACAAAGAGCTCACAGCCGAGCTTCTTGGCTTTTTTTGCAAGGCCGAGCAAACGGCGCTCGTTGAAATTAAACATGCAGCCTTCCCAGCTGTTGTACAGCACGGGACGTGGACGTTTTTGCCAGAATTCCGGAATGATGTGCTCGGTGATGAAATCGTGCATCCGCAGGGACAGCCCGGAAAATCCGTTGCCGGACCAGGCGAGCACACCCTCCGGCGTCTCAAAGAAACCGCCCGGCTGTACTTCCCAGCGGAAATTCACAGGGGAAATGCCCTGCATCACGCGGTTCAGCCCCTGCAGAGAGCGCTGTACGCCGGCATAATGGTTGCCGGAATAGATCAGATTAAAGCCGTAAACCGTGCCGTGTTCCTCCGTGGTCTGCGGTTCTGCAAGCAGAAAACCGGGATTGTGCCGGTGTGAGGAAAAGCCGGTGACGCTCTCGTTCACAACGCGGGATTCTTCCACGGGTACGGTATGCTTCTGCATTTCCTTAATCCATCCGCCGTCGAAAGTGGTCATTTGATAACGGCCGGGCAGGTCGATGGACCAGCTCATCATTTTGCGGATATATACGGGGGACTCGCCGCTGTTTTCCAGTACAGCGCGGCGCGTGAGCACGGTGGGGAATACGCTGAAATAGAGCTTCAGCCGCAGGTGATTTTCCGGCTGCTCCAGAATGAATTCGAGCGTCTCCTCGCCGTTTTGTGCCTGCGGCAGAAAACGGGTGAGCACGCTGCCCTTGTGGATCTTGTGTTTTACATAGCGGAACGCCGCGGGCAGCGGGCCGTTTTCGTCCTCGAGTTCGATGGGGCTTTCGCGATAATCGCCGCGCCCGCTGCCGCTCCAGGCTAAGGGGAGCGCGTCGGCACAGGAAGCCGGGTCTTTTTCATCCAGCAAAATGGAGCTGCCCCAGCCCAGACCGGGCTTTACGGCCAGCGCATCCACGTCCTTTTCAGAAACCGGTGCGCCAAAGTGAACCAGCTCCAAAAGGCCGTTTTTCGTCACGCGCAGCAGGCAGGACCACCACGCGGTATGTAAATGAAATACGGAATGTTTTACGTCGATCATAATGAGGAAATCCCTCCTTTGCTTTCATTATAACGGTGCGGGATGGCGGTGTCAATTGAAGAATCCGGGTGACAGGTGCAGGGATCTGTGTTATAATATAAACATACCGATGCAAAGGAGAATGGATATGGAACGGAAACGCTGGTATAAGGATATGGTCTTCTATCAGATTTGGCCCCGCAGCTTCAAGGACGGCAACGGCGACGGTGTGGGGGATCTTTTGGGTGTGCTGGAGAAACTCGATTACATCAAATCTCTCGGCATGGATGGCATCTGGTTTTCGCCGCTGTATCCGTCTCCCGGCATAGACTGCGGCTATGATATCTCGGACTATATGGACATCGATCCCGCATATGGCGGCATGGAAGCCTTCAAAAAGGTGCTGGACGGAGCCCATGCACGCGGCATGAAGGTCATCATGGATCTTGTCGTGAACCACACGAGCGACGAACACGAGTGGTTCCAGAAGAGCCGGCAGCGCATCGAACCCTACACCGATTATTACATCTGGCGCCCGGCAAAGCCCGGCGGCAAGCTGCCAAACAACTGGGACAGTATGTTCGAGGGCAAGGCTTGGGAGTGGGACCCCGTGCGAGGGGAATACTATCTCCACGTTTTTGCCATCAAGCAGCCGGATCTTAATATGGATAATCCGCTTGTGCGGGAAGAGGTCAAAAAGATCCTGCGCTTCTGGCTGGACCTCGGCGTGGACGGCTTCCGCGAGGACGTCATCACGTTTATTTCGAAAAAAGAAGGTCTCCCGAATGACTATATTTTCCCGGTCAGCCGGGGTATTCGTCACTATAACCACGGCCCGCGGATCCACGAGTATCTTTCCGAATTCCGCCGCGATGTGTTCGATCATTACGACTGCATGACGATGGCGGAGGCACCGCTTGTTTCCACAAAGCGTGCGCTGGAATACATAGAGGAGAAGGAAGACAGCGAAATCGATCTGATGATCCAGTTTGAGACGATGTGTGCGGACTGCCTGTTCACGGATTACATCCACACGCCGTTCTCCCTGCGTAAATTGAAGCGCACGTGGTCCAATTGGCAGAACAAGCTGGACGGCAAAGCGTGGAATATGCTGTACCTCGAAAACCACGACCATCCCCGCATCATTTCCCGCTACGGCAGCGAAAAATTCTGCACAGAGAGCGGAAAAATGCTTGCAGCGGCGTATTTGTTCCAGAAGGGTACCCCGTTTGTATATCAGGGGCAGGAGATCGGCATGACGAACTGGTATCCTGCGGACCCCGAACTCTACGAAGATGTGCAGACCCGCTGGCAGTATGCGCACAACGCGCTGCACAAGTCTTCGGAAAAGCGCCTTCAGCGCCTGTGGTACGGCTCCCGCGATTCCGCCCGCACGCCGGTGCAGTGGTCGGATGCGGAAAACGCTGGGTTCTCCACCGGCACCCCGTGGTTCTATGTAAACGAGAACTACAGGGCGATCAATGCCGCCCAGCAGGAACAGGATCCGGATTCCCTCCTGCAGTTCTACCGCAAGGCCATCGCCCTCAGAAAGACGCTGCCCGTCGTGCGGGACGGCGGCTACCGCGAGTTTAAGAAGCTGTCCGGCAAGTTCTACGTCTACGCCCGCGAAACGGCGGGGGAGAAGCTGCTTGTCATCTGTTCCTTTGCGGATCGTCCGGTAAATTTCAAAGCCCCGAAGGAATTTGACCTTGCGTCGGGTGCGCTGATTCTCGCAAACTACAAAGATACCGATGTGCAGAAAAATGGTTTTACCGCACAGCCCTATGAAGTGCGCGTATACCACTGGAAATAAAGGAAGGTGTTTTCTATGTGTAAGAAGATCGGATTTATCGATTATTATCTCGACGAATGGCACGCCAACAACTACCCTGCATGGATCGAAAAAGCGAGCGCGGGTGAATACAAGGTCGCTTATGCTTACGGTGAGATCGATTCGCCCCTCGGCGGCCGCACCACGGAGCAGTGGTGTGCGGATATGGGTGTGGAAAAGGTCGATACCATAGAAGATATTGTCGAAAAGAGCGACGTGCTCCTGCTGCTCTCTCCCGATAACCCGGAGATGCACTGGCCGCTGTGTCAGAAGCCGCTGCGTGCCGGCAAGCGGATCTATGTGGACAAAACTTTTGCGCCGACCGCACAGATCGCAAAAGACCTGTTTGCGCTGGCAGAAGCCCACAATACACCGATGTTCTCTTCGTCCGCACTGCGTTTTGCAAAGGAACTTGGCGCGCTGCCCGAAAAAGATGTGCGTTTTGTGGTGCTTTCCGGCCCGGGCGATCCGAGCAATTACCTGATCCACCAGATCGAGCCCATGGTGCAGCTTGTGCGCGAAAAAGCACAGCGTGTGCAGTTTAACGGCGTGGAAGGCGCATCGAACTTCATTGTCGATTTTGAAAACGGCAAAATGGGCACGGCGCATCTCCTCGGAGACGGTCCGTTCCAGACGACCGTGAAATTCGCTGACGGCGAAGTCATCGCGATCCCCGAATCCACCGAGACCTTTGACCGCCTGATCCCGGCCATCCTCCGCTTCTTTGAGACCGGCACCATCCCGGTGGACAAGAACGAGACCATCACGATCGCGGAGATTCTGGAAGCCGCTCACAAGGCGGAAAAAATCCCCGGCACATGGGTTGACATCGAATAAAAACCGCAGTATAATCGACCTTTATTTTTGAATTTGGGAGGGTTATACCATGGATGGAAAACTGAGGAATATGACGGCGCTGTACCTGCTGCACGGGGACGAGATCCTCTTTTTGTACCGGCAGGGTTCGCGCGTCGTGGGTGACAGCTATGTGGGCGCGGCCGGCGGCCATTTTGAAAAGGATGAGCTGAACGACGCCAAAGCCTGCGTTCTGCGCGAACTGCGCGAGGAGATCGGCCTTACAGAAGCGGATCTGCGCGACCTGCGCCTGCGCTACGTCACGCTTCGCCTGAAAAACAGGGAGATCCGCCAAAATTATTACTTCTTTGCGTATCTCGATGACCCGGAGAAGATCCGGCAGAGCAACGAAGGACGGTTGAGATGGGTTCCTTATGCGGAGGCTATGTCCCTGACGATGCCGCTTTCCGCCCGCTTTATGATGCAGCATTTTTTGCAGGAGGGAAAGAACAATTCCAATTTGTACGGCGGCATCACGGAGGAAAACGGAATCACGTTCCATATTCTGCAGGAATTCTGAACTTACAAAAACGGAGAGAATATGAAAAAAGAAAAATCATTGTTTGAGGTGCTGCCGCAGCGGCTTTTGCCTTGGTACCGGGAGAATGCCCGGGACCTGCCGTGGCGGCACAGCCGGGAACCCTACCGCGTGTGGGTCTCGGAAATCATGCTGCAGCAAACGCGCGTGGAGGCCGTTATCGGCTATTACAACCGGTTCATGGAAGCCTTTCCTACCGTGGAAGCGCTGGCCGAAGCGGAGGAAAGCCGCGTTTTGAAGCTCTGGGAGGGCCTCGGCTACTATTCCAGAGCCAGAAATCTGCAAAAAGCCGCAAAACAGATCGCGGCGGAATACGGCGGTGTTTTCCCGGACACGGCAGAAGGACTTCTGAAACTGCCGGGTATTGGCGCCTATACGGCCGGTGCGGTGGCGTCCATCTGCTTTGAGCGGCCGTCCGCCGCGGTGGACGGCAACGTGCTGCGCATCATCACACGCATGACGGCGGATGACCGTGCCATCGACCTGAACACCACAAAGCAGGATATTGCGGAAAAGCTGGAGGCAGTGTATCCTGCGGGCAGCTGCGGCGATTTCACGCAGGCGCTCATGGAACTTGGCGCGTGCGTTTGTACGCCCAAAAGCCCGAAATGCGAAGCCTGCCCCATGCGTGACCTGTGCTGCGCGCACGCCGCCCATACGGAGACGGCGTATCCCGTCAAGCTGCCCAAGGCGAAAAAGCGCGTGGAGGAACGTACGGTGTTCCTGCTGCGCTGCGGGGATGAGCTCGCAGTGTGCCGCCGTGAGGAAGAAGGTCTTTTGGCCGGGCTTTGGCAGTTTCCAAACTGCAGCGGCGTTTTGTCCGCAGAAGAAGCCATAAAATGGATCGCAGAACGGGGCGCCAAGCCTACAGAACTGGTGCGTGAGGTGCACCGGGTACATATTTTTACCCACATCCGCTGGGAAATGACGGCCTATGTGCTGGAGTGCAGCGAACCTGCGGGCGATTTTATCTGGGCTGACCGGACAGAGGTGGAACAGCATTACACGCTGCCCACTGCATTTCGAATGTTCATGGAAGACGTATAAAGAACAAAAACACCTTTCTGCCGGTTAAGGCGGAAAGGTGTTTTTCATGCGGTGTTTTATTCGGCCAGGGCGCGGGTCAGCCAAGCATCGGCAATGTCCAGTGCCAGGTAAAGACCGCTCTTTTCGCTGGTCTTCACAATCTGCTTTCTGGCGCGGATCTCCGGATCGGTCAGCATCAGCTGCACGATGCACTTATCGGCGATCTCCATATCCTGGTGTGTCTTCTTTGTTTTAATATCGATTTTAATGACGTATTTATCCGACATATTTCCGTAATAGATCGTATCGCCGCTGCGCACAAGGGGCTTGCCGCGGTACATGGGAAACGGGTTCTTCTTGTTTTCGCTCATACAATCACCATCTTTCGTCTGAATCTTATCTGCCTTTCAGTATACCATATGTCTGCGGAAAACACAAACATTATTTTGCACGTAAAACTGCCGCCGTCGGCGGAACCAAGCAGCGGCAGTCTGTTCATGCAGAAAAGGGATCTCACTCACCCAGATAATTGCGCACCATCGCTTTCAGCAGTTCATCGCGGTCAATTTTGCGGATGAGGCTGCGTGCGTTCTTATGTGTGGTGATATAGGTGGGATCTTCAGAGAGAATATATCCCACAATCTGGCTGATGGGATTGTATCCTTTTTCCTTCAGTGCGTCGTAAACCATCACGAGAACCTGCTGCATATCCAGCTGCGGTATATTCTCAAAACTGAAAGTCAACGTACGATCATCAAAGAATTCTGCCATGCGGAACACCTCCCTCATAAATTACGGACCACAGTACAGTATATGCCGGATCCGTATCCAAATTACATCAGGCAAAAATCACATATAGAGCATACCGCAAAAACGTGAAAATTGCAAGTAGCAGAACAATTGTTTACAAAAATTTAGTATTTCTTAACGAAGAGTTACACCGATCTTCCCGAGGTTTTCGAGGATGGCATCCACAAAGCTCTGCACCTCATTCTTGGAGAGGGTCTTTTCCTTGGAGGAGAAGGTGAAGCGCAGGGTGATGCTCTTCACAGCGCCCACGTAGGAGTCGATGAGGGAGACAGTCTTCAGAAGCGGGGTCACATCGGCCCAGGCAGCAGCGAGTTCGCTGTAGGTCTGGGTCTCGGAAACGACGAGGGAGAGGTCGATGTCAATGCCCGGGAACTTGGAGGGCTCGTCATAGTGGATGACGGAAGCCGGGATCGCGGACAGAGCGTCCATATCCAGCTCGCCGGTGACGATGACCGCCTTCTTGTCGATCTTGGTCTGCACCGCGGGATGGACAACGGAGAGGAAGCCCACATAGATGCCGTCCAGCCAGATGGTGGCGGTGTTGCGCGGATGCTGCCAGTTGTTCACAGCCTCACCGATGCGGAACTCGAACGGACGATGCTTCAGCTCCGTAGCGATGGAAGCCAGCAGGTCGCGCAGGCCAAGGTAAACATCCTTCTCGGAGCGGGTGCGGCTGAACATTGCAATGCCGAGATGCTTGCGCTCGTTGGCGGTGCCGTCTTCGCGGAGGCCTTCCACAACGCGGGCGATCTCAAAGATGCCGAAATCCGGTGCATAAGCCTTGTTCTCGCTGAGGTAGGAGATCATGGTGGGGGCCATGGAGCGGCGGAGCACCACATGGTCCGGGGTCATGGCGTTGATCACGCGCACGTTGTCGGCGATGTCCATGTTGAGGTCCTTGTACTTCTTTGCATCGCACCAGATGTAGGAGTGCACCTCGTGCAGACCGTAGCGCTGTACGAGAAGATCCTTGGTGAAGCGGTCATCATTACTGTTGACGGTCTTCATGACCGGTGCCAGTGCGCTTCTTGTGCTGGTGATCTCAAAGTTATCGTAGCCGTAGATGCGGGTGATCTCCTCGATGATGTCGGCCTTGATGGTAACATCCTTGGTGGCGCGCCAGGACGGCACGTGCACGGAGAAGGTCTCACCCTCGAGGGAAGCGTTGAAGCCCAGAGCGTTCAGCGTCTTGAGAATCTGCTCGTCCGAGATGTCAATGCCGGTGTAACGGTCCACGTACTTCTTGTCGAAGGACAGGTCGATCTTATCGTAGTGGCGCACATAGACGTCGGTCAGAGCGGAAATAACTTCCACACCCGGGTCGATCTCGGTCAGAAGCTGCATGAAGTGCTCGATCGCGGTGACGGTGATCTCCGGGTCGAGGGTTTTCTCGTAGCGCATGGAAGCGTCGGTACGCAGACCGATGCGGGTGGAGGACTTGCGCACGCTGACCGCATCAAAGTTTGCGGATTCCAGCAGCAGGCTGTCGGTATCGTCCTCGATGTCGGAGTTGTGGCCGCCCATGATGCCGGCAATGGCGACCGGCTCGTCCTTGGAGCAGATCATCAGGGTGTTCTCGTCGATGCGGCGCTTGACACCGTCGAGGGTCTCAAAATCAAAGGGTTCGGCGAAACGCTTCACCTGAATGGAATCGACCTTGGCACAGTCGAACGCGTGCATCGGCTGACCCAGCTCGAGCATCAGGTAGTTTGTCAGGTCGGCCAGCAGGTTGATGGCACGCATACCGCAGTAGAACAGGCGGATGCGCATATTCACCGGGCTGACCTTCTTTGTGATGTTGCGGACTTTCAGGCCGGAGTAACGGTAGCACAGCTCCTTGTCGATCACATCGATGTCGATGTTGTCGAGGCCGGCGTAGGGAGTAAGGTCCATGCGGCTGATCGGCTTCAGTTCACGACCGGTGAGGGCAGCAAACTCACGGGCAATGCCGTAGTGACCCCAGAGGTCCGGGCGGTTTGTGAGGGACTTGTTGTCCACTTCAAACACGATATCGCGGATCTGATAGGCTTCCGTGACGGGTGTGCCGAGCGGCAGCTCGTCGGTGATCTCCCACAGACCGCTGTGGTCGGCGCTCATGCCGAGCTCCTTCTCGGAGCAGCACATACCGTGGGATTCGCAGCCGGCGATGGAAGCGCAGACGATGTCCATACCGCCAACCTTGCCGCCTTCGCGGGCAAACGCCACGACCATGCCCTCGCGGACATTCGGTGCACCGCAGACGCAGTCGTAGACCTTGTCGCCGGCGTCCACCTTGAGCAGGTGCAGCTTTTTGGAATTCGGATGGTTTTCAACCGAGAGGATCTTGGCAACGACGACGTTTTCGATGTCGGCGCCCATGGTGTATACGTCTTCCACTTCTGCCGTGGACAGTGTGAACTGATGGATCAGCTTCGGCAGATCAAGACCGGAAAGATCAACAAAATCGTTGATCCAATTCATTGAAATCAGCATATATATCGACTCCCTTCCTTATTCGTGGTTGAACTGGGACAGCGTCTTCAGGCTGCCGCTGTTCAGATCGCGGATGTCCTTGATGCCGTAGCGCATCATGGCGAGACGGGTCAGGCCCAGACCGAACGCAAAGCCGATGTACTCATCCGGGTCAATGCCGCCGGCCTTCAGAACATTCGGGTGGATCATGCCGCACGGACACAGCTCGATCCAGCCGGAGCCGTGGCAGGTGGAGCAGCCCTTGCCGCCGCAGATGTGGCAGCTGATGTCCAGCTCAAAGCCCGGTTCCACGAAGGGGAAGAAGCCGGGGCGCAGGCGGACCTTCACGTCCTGCTTGAAGACCTCGGAAAGCATGGTCTTCATGAAGTAGATCAGGTTGGAGATGGAAATATCCTTGTCGATCATGATGCCTTCCATCTGGAAGAAGGTGTTCTCGTGGGAAGCGTCGGTGCTTTCGTTGCGGAAGCAGCGGCCCGGGAAAATGGCTCTGAGCGGTGCGCCGTACTTGCGCATGATGCTGTTCTGTGCCGCAGAGGTGTGGGTCTTCAAGAGCTGACCGTTATCGAGATAGTAGGTGTCCTGCATATCTCTTGCCGGGTGATGCTTCGGAATATTCAGCGCCTCAAAGCATTCAAAGTCGGACACGATCTCCTTGAAGTCTTCCACGGTGAAGCCCATGGATGCGAAAATCTCCTCCAGCTCGCGCTGTACGAGGGTGATCGGATGATAGGAGCCGTAAGCAGTGTCGGCCGGCAGGGTCACGTCATACTGCTCAGCGCTGTTGACGAGGCGGTCCTCCTCTTCCTTGCGGATGGCCTCCACGCGTGCGGTGATCTGCTCGTCGACCTCACGCTTCACGACGTTGATGGTCTGGCCGAATTCCTTCTTTTCCTCCACGCTGAGGTCTTTCATGCCCTTCAGAAGCTCGGTTACGGAACCTTTTTTGCCCAGATAGGCGATGCGGATCTTTTCAATGGATTCGCTGTCGTGTGCTGCGGCAAGTTCGGTTTCGAACTGCGCACGCAGACCGGCAATGTTTTCTTTCATGCCCATGATTCAAATATCCTTTCGTAAGTTGATTTCCCTTTTATACCGGATGGGACGCATAAAAAAAGACCCGCCCCATGCACATACATGGGGCGAGCCGGAACAGCTCGCGGTACCACCCAATTTCGGCGCCAACACGCCCTCATACGCCTGTAACGGTGCAGCTCCGTCGAAACCTACTGTCTGTTCAGTTCCGCCGCTCCAAAGAGAACTTCACCCGAACTTCGCGCAGGTGCGTTTTCAGCCGGCGGCGCACCCTCTCTGCCCGTGAATGTTTCGGGTTACTTTTCTTTTTCATTGCGTTTAGAGTTATTCTAGCACAAAGAAGTTCGGTTTTCAAGCATTTTCTTTTGAAAAAGCGCGGGATTCTGCGTTTTGTTTTGAGAAAATTCACAAAATATTTGGTTGAACTTCCCTTTGCTCCATGGTATAATGACTAAGCATAGAATACACAGGGAAAAGGAAGATGCAATTATGATGAACGACATTTTTGTGGAATATATGGTCAAGAAGAAAATGGGTGCCAAGGACATTGCCATCAGCATCGGCGTTTCCATGCTGGGTGCCCTGCTCATTTTCGTCAGCATTTTGCTGGCCGGTGTAACACCGATGATCCCCTTTATCGTGATCTGCGGTGTGATCTACGGTGTGTACTGGGTCATTTCCTCCCGCAGCGTGGAGTTTGAGTACAGCGTGACGAACGGCGATATCTCGATCGACAAGATCATCAACCGCAAAAGCCGCAAGCGCCTGACCTCTTTTGATGCCAAGGCAATCGAGGAGATGGGCAAGTACACCGAAAACGAGAAGAAGCTGCGCAGCCGCCGCGTGGATAAGACCATCTTTGCTTCCGATACGGACGAGGGCAAGGATGCGTGGTACGTCATCGCGAAGAGCCGCAAGACCGGCCTCACGCTGCTCGTGTTCTCTCCGAATGACCGCTGCATCGAGGCGATCAAGCCCTTTATGGACAGACGTCTCCGCTTTGAGATCTTCGGCAGAAGATAAGTTCCAAACTGAAAGAACGATTGGTTTACGGCAGCTGCTTCGGTGGCTGCCGTTTGCACTTGCCTTGCTTTTTGGCGCAGGGACTGCTATCATAAAAACTACAGAATCTGAAAAGGGGAAAGCCTATGAGACTTTTGACCGCGGGGGAGATCCGCAGCCTCGAAGAGTGCGCCGTCAATGCGGGCGTAACGATGGAACAGCTGATGGAAAATGCCGGTACGACCTGTGCCGAGTTTATATTGGAGAAAATGGACGTAGAGGGCAGGAATGTTGTGATCCTCTGCGGCAAGGGCAACAACGGCGGCGACGGCTTTGTGATCGCCCGTGTGCTGGAGAAAGCCGGCGCCCATGTGACCGTGGTGCTCATGCAGGGCGCACCGGCCACGGAACTGGCGCAGCAGGCTTATGACAAAATGCACCGCGGCATTGAGATCATTCTGGCCAAGAATGCCGGGGCGGTGCTGGACAGTGCGGATGTTATCGTGGACGCCGTGTTCGGGTTTGGGTTCAGCGGCCGGATCCCGCACACGATGGATCCGGTCATTGAGCGTGCCAATACCGCAAAGGCGCTGCGTATCGCCGTGGATCTGCCCAGCGGTGCGGTGTGCGATACCGGCGCGGTGGAGGGTATGTGCTTTAAGGCCGATTATACCGTCACCTTCACGGCGATGAAACCCGCCTGCGCGGTGTATCCGGCGGCGAAATATTGCGGAAAAACCGTTGTGCGGCAGGTGGGCATCAAGCATGAATTTCTGGATATGCTGCCCTGCGATATGGAAACCGTGCATCTGTGCAGTCTGTATCCGCTGTTCCAAAAGCGCGACCCGGAGGGGCACAAGGGCACCTATGGTCGGCTTTTGATGGTCTGCGGCAGCATCGGCATGGCGGGCGCGTGCATTATGGCGGCCCGTGCGGCGCTGCGCAGCGGCGTGGGGCTTCTGGATATTGCCGTGCCCCATGCTCTGTATCCGATTTTAGCCACGGCCATCCCGGAAGCCGTTTTCACGCTGTACGATACGGATGAAACGATGGAGATCCGTCTTGAAGCGGCGCTGCGAAAAGCGGATGCCTGTCTTATCGGCTGCGGATTGGGCACGGCCGCATACGCTGCCCGTCTCGTGGATGCGGTGCTGAGAATCGCCGATTGTCCGCTGGTACTGGACGCCGATGCTTTGAATCTTACGGCAGCGACACCGGAGAAGCTGCTCTATCCGACGCAGCCCGTCGTCGTTACACCGCATCCCGGTGAAATGTCCCGTCTCACCGGGAAAAGCATGGAAGAAATCCGCATGGACCGTATCGGTACGGCGAAAGCCTTTGCGGCAAAATACCGCACGGTTACGGTGCTCAAGGGCGCAGGAACCGTGATCGCATCGCCCAAAGGGGAAATCGGTGTCAACACGACCGGCAATCCCGGCATGGCGAAGGGCGGCAGCGGTGATGTTTTGGCCGGCATGATCGGTGCGCTGCTGGCGCAGAAAACGGATCCCTATATGGCAGCCCGGGCCGCGGTATGCCTGCACGGTGCGGCGGGTGACCGCTGTGCCGAGCGGCTTTCCGAGCACGCGATGCTGCCCACGGATCTCATCGAAGCGCTTCCGTCTGTTTTTCGCAAGGTGGAAGAGAAGCTGTAAAACCCGCACCTTTTTCCACAACCCGAATAAAATGAAGCAGGCGCAGAAAATTATGGTTTAAGCGCCGTCAAAACGGGCAAGACTATAGCCGAAAGATTTTTTTCGGAGTGTGAAAACCGTGCAGATACACAGAGGCGATATTTATTATGCAGATCTCAGCCCCGTGGTGGGCAGCGAGCAGGGCGGTGTGCGCCCCGTTCTGATCGTACAAAATGATGTGGGCAACCGATTCAGCCCCACGGTCATTGCGGCGGCCATCACCAGCCAGAGGGATAAGACCAGTCTGCCCACGCACATTACCCTCAGCGCAGAGCGAACCGGCCTGCAGAAGGATTCCATTGTGCTGCTGGAACAGGTGCGTACGCTGGATAAGCATCGGCTGAAAGAAAAAATGGGCCGCCTGGATGAGGATGCCATGCAGCAGGTGAACACGGCGCTCGGCATCAGTTTTGGGCTTACTTAATGGGTTTGCCTGCCGGGCACCGAACGTTTGCGAGCGCAGACGTATACGCAGAAAAAAGAGAATCAGGAAAAAACAGGACACGCCGGCGCTTGACGCTTGCGTGTCCTGATTGCTTATTTGGGTTCTGCTTCCCGAACGGTGAGGGTTTTGTTTTCCACGGTGAACCGGATCTCCACCCCGGCAAACTCAAAGCCGAAAAGGCGATTCGGGTCCTGAATATACTGCGGGCGCGGGTCGCCGGCCAGAAGCTCCAGAAGCGCCTCGCGCTTGCTTTCTGCCACCTTTTCCAGCAGATCCTCCGGGAAGACTACCGCAAGCCGGTAGTCTTTTTTTTCGTCCGCAAACCCGCCGATGGCATCCGGGTGGCTGTCCGTGTAGGGCAGATAGGGTTTGATGTCATAAATCGGCGTACCGTCCATCAAGTCGGCACCGGTCACGCGCAGCACGGGGCCTTCTTCCGTGGTTTCCACCCCCAAAAGGCGTACGGAGGACAGGCCGATGGGATTCGGCCGGAAGGGGGAGCGGGTGGCAAAAACACCCATGCGGCGGTTGCCGCCCAGCCGCGGCGGGCGCACTGTGGGCGACCAGTTTTCCCGCCGGGCTTCGGAAAATTCCCAGATCAGCCAGAGATGGCTGTAGCCCTCGATGCCGCGAAAGGCCTCCTCACGTCGGTATTCGGGTTCAAAAACGATCTTCGATTCCAGATTTGTCAGCCCGCTCTGCCGCGGTATTCCGAATTTCGTCGGGAAATCGTTGCGGATGCAGGCGATGATTTTCAGTTCATGTGTATCGTGCATAGCATCAGGCGTCCTTCTGTGCGTGTTCTTTTTTGGCTTGCTCCAAAACCTTTGTGTAGGGCATCAGCATACCCTCCGTCATTTTGCCGCCCATTTTGGACTTGAGCTTCGGATTCGCGAGCAGCTCACCCACAAGGTACATCGCAAGCATTCTGCCGCGATGTTTCTGCGGGAAATCATACTGACCATGTGCTTTGTAGAATTTGTGGTCGGCCCGCATCATACCCTGCATGATCCAGATCAGATCGCGGAAGATCTTCATACCGCCGATGCCATAGAAATTCTGCGGCGGAACATAGCTGTGGTTCAGCGCATAGCACAGCGTTTCTGCCATGCGGTCGATCGCGGTATCCGGCTCGGTCTCGTCGGTCGCGGTGCCGGCAAGGAAGTTGTGTCCAACCTGCGCGCGGCCTTCGAGGATCATCTGCAGGTTGAACTCGCGGCTGTAATCGCCGCTGATGAGATACCCCACGGGCATTCCCATCGTGACGGTACGGTGCCCGTTGCAGAACTGGCGGTCGTCATACAGCTTAAAGGCGGCACCCATGGAATGATCCTGTATGGAGAAGGCGTAGACCATGGCCTCGGCTTTCTGGATATCTTCGCGCAGGAAGCGGTCAAACCCATCCTTATAGATGCAGGTACCGTCCACGGCGCAGTTGAAGCAGCCGAGGCATCCGCCGCGGAACGGGTATTCCCGCAGGTTGATGACACGGGTCTTCCGCCCGCAGACCGCACGGAAACGGTCGATCATGCGCGCGAGCTGTTCGTCTTCCGGCGTGCAGGTGGTCAGGATCACCACATCGCCGGTTTTGTTGTCTGTGCTTTCGGGAACAGTGACCGGCTTGTGCTGCGGCGCCGGCGCGGGGGCCGGGAACGGTTCGTGGTGGTCGTGTTCCGTGCACCAGACCAGATATTCGAGGAAATCCCGAGCTTCCTTTTGTCCCTGTCCGGTGGTAAGGTCATCCATGTCCGCAGAAAGACCGCGGATGTATTTGAGGCCCAGATCATAACAGTTGTCTTCCACGTAGCGGTGCGCGGTCACATCGTAGAAGTGCTTGGATGTCGTGATCTGCGAGGCGTATTTTCCGGTCAGCGGGATCTCTTTCGTTTTCAGTAGTTCAATGAAGCGGTGCAGCTGATACGGTGCGATGAAGGTATACACGGGGTACGAAAACAGAAGCAGATCCGCAGATTCGATGGCTTTCGCAGCGGGCGAAAAATCCTTTTCGAGTGCTTTGATCTGCGCACCCACGTGCAGCACGGAAAATGTGTGCTGCGGGTACAGGATCTTCAGATAGCGCACGGTCTGCAGTGTGATGCTGCTTTCGCCTTTGGGGCTGCCGTTCAGTACAAGAATATGCATATTAACCTCTCATTTCCCGGTGTTGGACCGATGCAGGATTTTATTGAAACGCAGGAAGAATGTACAAGTTGTGGCGGAAGCCGCCAGAATATCGCTGATCGGTTCCGCGAGGAAAACGGCAAAAACCTTATCCTCGAAGAACAGCGGCAGGATGAAGATGAGCGGGATCAGGAGGATCAGCTTGCGCAGGCAGGCCAGCAGCAGGCTGACCTTGGCTTCACCGAGTGCCATGAACGCCTGCTGACAGCTGATCTGAAAACCGATGGAAAATGCGCCGCACAGGAAAATGCGGATCGCCCAGGCGGTGTAGTCCACCAGTGCCGTGTCCGAGGTGAACATCCCGGCGAATACACGCGGGAACAAAAGGGAAGCGGCGCAGAAGAACACGGCATAAGCGATGCAGGTGATGAACTGGCAGCGGAAGGCCGCTTTTACGCGGTCGGTCTTTCCGGCACCGAAATTAAAGCTGATGATGGGCTGTCCGCCCTGACAAATGCCCTGCAGCGGCATGCTGAGCAGCTGATTCATACTGGTCAGTACCGTCATGGCACCCACAGCGAGGTCGCCGCCAAAACGCGCCAGACTGGATGTAAAACTGATGGACAGCAGGCTTTCCGTGGAGAGCATCACAAAGGTGGATACACCAAGCCCAAGGCACGGCAGAATGGTGCGGGGAATCAGACGCATATACGTCAGGTGCAGATGCAGAATCGTTTGTTTTCCGGTGAGAAAACGCAGGATCCACACGGCACTGACAGCCTGACTCAGCACGGTTGCTATGGCTGCACCCTTTACACCGAGATTCAGAACAAAGATAAAGATCGGGTCAAGAATGATGTTGATGACTGCACCGATCACGGTAGTCAGCATACTGACTTTGGCAAAACCCTGTGTGGTGATGAACGGGTTCATACCCATCACGATCAAAACGAAGAGGCTGCCCAAAATGTAAATGCGGCCGTAATCCACTGCGTAGGGCAGTGTGCTTTTGCTGGCGCCGAAGAGCACAAGCAGATCCGGTGCAGCGATCCAGAAAACGACGGTTAAAATCACAGAAAGCAGAAGCAGCACGGTAAAGCAGTTGCCCATGATGCGCTCGGCTTCTTTATGGTCGCCGCGGCCCATGGCGATGGCGGCACGCGGGGCGCCGCCGGTACCGGGCATCATGGCAAAAGCCGTGATGAGCATCAGAATCGGCGTGCAAAGGCCGACACCGGTCAAAGCGGCAGCGCCGATTTCCGGAATATGGCCGATATAAATGCGGTCTACAATATTATAAAGCAGGTTGATCATCTGAGCCACAACGGCAGGAATTGCCAGCTGCGCCATCAGTTTTGTTATTTTACCGGAACCCAGATCCCGGCTCTGCGTAGAAACCATATAGTGGTCTCCTCCTATATGTATGTTATTTATAAGAATTATAACGCGTTTTTGCATCTATTGCAAGTGCAGAGCAAATCAAAAGGACCTCTGGAGAGGCCCTTTGAGAGTTACAGATTCAAAAGAACGAGGGATACAAGAATGATACCCACACCGATGAGCTGCCGGCGGTTGAGCTTTTCCTTAAAGAACAGTCGGCCGAACAGGCTGATCAAAATGACCGTAGCCACGCTGTAGGAGGGGTATACGATGAAGGCGGGGATCTGCGTCAGCGCTTTCAGGAGGAACCGGGTACAGAAGTAATTGGGTACGCCCAAAAGCACGCCGAAGAGTACATCGTACCGGTTGAGTTTTTTCTTTTCCCGCACGAGCATCACAAGGGAGTAGAGGCAGGCGAAGAAGAAATTGAAGAACATGAACCGGTCGTCGTCCGCGCGGTCG
>JAFQWC010000181.1 GCA_017407665.1 Clostridia bacterium
GTATATGCCCTTCATGCACCATTAGCTCAGTTGGTAGAGCACCTGACTCTTAATCAGGGTGTCCCGGGTTCGAGTCCCTGATGGTGCACCATATGGCCCGTTGGTCAAGCGGTTAAGACTGCGGCCTCTCACGCCGTTAACGTGGGTTCGATTCCCGCACGGGTCACCAAGATATTCCTCCTTAGCTCAGTCGGTAGAGCATGCGGCTGTTAACCGCAGGGTCGTTGGTTCGAGTCCAACAGGGGGAGCCAGTTAAAGAGAAAGCAGATCGAAAGATCTGCTTTTTCTTTTTCTTCTTTTTGTAGATTTTAATCGTCAATCCTGTGTTTCGGGGGGTGCATTCGGCTATTAATGGGTTCTGCTCTCATAATTATCCTGTGCTGAGATTGTTGGCTCGAGTTTGATTTTTGCTTTTTAGTTCATTTGATCAGCTTTTCTCATTTGTATTGCACTCCTATCCTGATTGTACTATAATTGTGGAAAGTATGCAGGAGATGAATGGAGGGGCTGCAATGTTTTACATTCGACCGGGACGCCCGGAAGATGCGGCTGCGTGCGCGGATATTCACAAGCGGTCGTGGATCTACGCATACAGCCATTGTGTTCCGATGGAGTTGATCGAGCAAATTCATACCGGCCGCGAAGCTATGTGGAAAAAATTCCTTGCGAATGAGAGCGCCGGCAATTACGTTGCTGTGGCGGAGGATCGGATCATCGGCATTCTGACGATCAACGCGGCGCGGGACAAGGATGTTCCGGAGAATTCCGGTGAGCTGATCGGCCTGTATCTTGATCCCGACTATATCGGCAGAGGATACGGACGTCGGGCGATGGATTGGGCCAAGGCGGAGCTCAGGGCCAGAGGATTTTCCACAATGGTGCTTTGGGTGCTGGACCGTAATGATCATGCCAAGCGATTCTATGAGAAATGCGGTTTTGTTCCGGATGGTATCGTGAAACCGAGCGGTCTGGGCGAAAGAATGGAAGAACGATATCGTCTTACCTTTGAATGAACAGGTATGAAGTCTGGAGTCAATCTTCGGACTTTTTCTTTGTTGAATTTCTTTGTGAAATGTGATTAAATAACTTCAGTGATATGTGATACAGTCTTTTGGTTTGAGGAGATAGGATAAAATGCGTGTTATAAAATACAACAAGCTTGTCAGAGATCGTATACCGGAAATCATCGAAGCGTCCGGGAATAGCTGCGTTACCAATATTCTTTCGGACGATGCGTATCTCCGTATGATCGATGCCAAATTGGACGAAGAACTGGCCGAATACCACAAAGACCAGAATATTGAAGAGCTTGCTGATTTGATCGAAGTGATTTATGCCGCTGCTATTGCCCGCGGCCATACGCTTGAAGAGCTGGAGAAAGCCCGAGCTGAAAAAGCGGAAAAGCGTGGCGGATTCCGGAAGAAAATTCTGCTGGTAGAAGTTACGGAAGATTGAACAAGCGTTTTTCTATTTGGCGTTGAAGGAGGTCAAGATCATCGTGGAATTCAGAAAAGTTTTCAACAGCATCCCGGAGCAGTTTGATAAGTACCGCCCGCGCTGCGCGCCCGCATTGTTTGCGGATCTCATCGCTTATGCGCGCATTACGCCGGAGAGTACCGTGCTGGAGCTGGGTCCCGGTACCGGTCAGGCGACGGACCCGATCCTCGATACGGGCTGCGCCTACCACGGCATTGAGATCGGGGAGAATCTTGCGGCGAAGATGGTGGAAAAATACGGAGAGCGCGAAAATTTCCACATTGTCGTCGACGATTTCATCACGCACGACTTTGGCGAGCAGCGATTTGATGTGATCTATTCCGCCGCGACGATCCAGTGGATCCCGGAGGATATCGCGTTCCGCAAGACGTTTGATCTCCTGAAGCCCGGCGGCGTGCTGGCGATGCTATCCGTGCAGGGCGATTACCGTACCCCGAACCCGGACCTGTTCGAGAAAATTCAGGAAGTGTACAGGGCGCATTTCCGCCCCGCGATCGAATACCCGCACCGCAATTTCAAGTACGAGAACGCGGTGCAGTACGGCTATCTGGATTATGAGGAGCGCCGTTATTCGCTGACCCGCGTCCTGGATGCGGATGATTATGTAAACTACGTGGGTACCCACAGCGACCATATTGTGATCCCGGAGCCGCACCGCACACCGTTTTTTGAAGGTCTGCGCCAAACGGTGCGTGAAAACGGAAACCGGGTGCAGTTTAACGATATCTGCGTTCTGCGTTTGGTCCGTAAGCCTTTATAAAAAGTTTTGAGCCGACAGTTTTGTGCTGCCGGTTTTCTTTTTGCGGGCGAAATGATATTGACTTTTGTGCGGGCAAAAACTAGAATAGGGGTGAAACATGCAGAATACTGCGGAAACTATGAGGTGATTTATTTTGGAAAATAAAGTGATCCTGATCTCCATCGACGGTATGCGTCCGGATGGCCTGCTGCAGTGCGGCAATCCCTATGTGGAAAAACTTTTCAACATGGGTTCCTATACCCTGAACGCCCGCACGGTGTTTCCCTCCGTCACGCTGCCGTGTCATATGTCCATGTTCCACAGCGTAAACCCTGACCGCCACGGCACCACCACCAATACCTATATGCCGCCGGTCCGCCCGTTTAATGGCCTCTTTGAGCAGATCAAAAACGCCGGCGGCGAGAGCGCCATGTACTACGGCTGGGAGCAGATGCGTGACGTCGCGCGTCCGGGTTCCCTGAACCACGCGGAGTACATCGGTGCCTATACGTTTGACCACACCGACGTGCGCCTGACCGATGCCGCGCTGTCCTACATTGCCGAAAAGGAGCCGGATTTTGTGTTCCTCTACATGGTGGAGACTGACGACAAGGGCGGCCATGATTCCGGCTGGATGACCGACACCTATCTGTCTTACCTGAGTACTGCTATTGACAATGTCAGGCGCGTGATCGAAACCGTCAGCGATCGCTACACGGTGATCATCACTGCCGACCACGGCGGACACGACCGCACCCACGGCACCATGATGGACGAGGATATGACCATCCCGATGATGTTTGTCGGCGAGGCGTTCGAGCCCGGCAAGGTGCTGGAAAACGTCAGTATGCTGGACCTCACCCCGACCATCGCAAAGATTCTGCACGTGCCGTCCGTGAAGGAATGGGAAGGCAAGCCGCTGGTGTGATATGGGAATTTTTACGACGACCCTGAGCCAGATGGCGTTCCTCTTTTCGCTGATTCTGGTGGGCTATCTTCTGGCAAAATACAAGATCGTACCGCAGAATGCGTCTGTGGTGCTCTCAAAGCTCGAAAACACGCTGTTTATTCCGTGCCTGGTCGCAGGTACCTTCATTCAGAATTTCACCGTAGAGCGCATTTCTGAGGCCAAAGAGCTGATGCTCGTGAGCATTGTGCTCTGCGTAGTCGCGATCCCGGTGGGCATTCTGCTCTCGAAGCTGTTCGGAAAGGATCGGTACACGCGGAACATTTACACCTACGGCCTCGTGTTTTCGAATTTCGGCTTCATGGGCAACGCGGTGGTCAGCGCCGTGTTCCCGGAGATCTTTTTCGAGTACATTCTGTTCACGCTGCCGTTCTGGACGGCCATTTACCTGTGGGGCGTGCCGGTACTGCTGATCGCCGACGCCGGCGAAAAGCAAACGCTCCTGACGCGGGCCAAGGCCTTTGTGAACCCGATGTTCATCGGCATGGTGATCGGCATGATCCTCGGCCTCAGCGGGCTGCACATCCCGGTGTGGGTGAATTCGCTCGTGACGTCCCTTGGCAATTGTATGTCGCCGATCGCGATGCTGCTCACCGGCATCACGGTGTCGTTCATCAGCCTGAAAAAGACGTTCACGAACGGGTATATCTACCTCGCGTCCCTGCTGCGCCTTGTGGCGCTGCCGCTCGTTTTTGCGGCGCTGATGCGGTTCATCCCCATGACGGAAACCGCGCGCATCTGTTCCCTGTGTTTTCTCTCCATGCCGCTCGGGCTCAATACCATCGTGGTGCCGGGCGCATACGGCCGGGATACGAGCGTCGCGGCGGGCATGGCGATCATCTCGCACCTCTTGTCCTGCATCACGATCCCGCTGATGTTCCTCTTTCTGTAATCGATAGCCTCCGGTTTGAGGCGCACGCCGTAAGGAAGTGCGCCTCAGTTATATTCGCCTGACGGCGAGTGATATTGCTTTGCAGTGATATTATGTTTCACATAGTGATATTGTCCGTTGGACAGTTTCAAAGGCGAATATAATATCACAAAAGCCGAAAGGTTTTTATATCACTTTTGCCGTAAAGCAAAAATAGCACTGCAAACGGTAGTTTGCAATATCACTTTTTTCGGCAAGTATTGACCTTTCGCAAAGTATATAACCCACTATGGACACTTTCACAACTTTTGTGCAAAGTGTCTTTTCTTTGATAAGATAAAAGGCGTGAGAGACAACTTTTTTATGAAGTGTATCTTTCGCCGGGGGCTTTTCGTTTTCCCTTGACTTTGTCGGCGTTTCTTTTTATAGTTTATATATGGATGGCTGCCCAGTTCAACGGACAGCGGAGGAGTGTACGACGTGAAAAAATACGCCATTGGAATCGATTACGGTACGTTATCGGCGCGGGCTCTGCTGGTGGATCTCACCACCGGCGCGGAAGCCGCCGTTTCGGAATATGTGTACAAGAAGCCGCTGTTGACGGGCGCGGATTTCTCCGGCATTGCGCCGGATGCCGCGGCGGCGCTGCAGGACCCGCAGGATTACCTCGACGCGCTGGGGCAAACCATCCGGGCGGTGCTGGCTGAGGCCGGCGCAGAGCCCGTGCAGGTGGTGGGCATCGGTATGGATGTCACCTCGAGCACCGTGCTGCCCGTGGACGAAAACGCGGAGCCGCTGTGCTTTTCGGCAGCCTTCCGCAATGAGCCGGAGGCATACCTCAAGCTCTGGAAGCACCACAGTGCACAGCCGGAAGCGGATGCCCTCACGGCACTGGCAGAGACGAGACAGGAGCCCTGGCTGCCGGTTTACGGCGGGAAGGTGTCCTCCGAGTGGTTCTTCCCGAAGCTTTTGGAGGTTTACCACAAGGCACCCGATGTCTACAACGCGATGTTCCGCTACGTGGAAACGGCGGACTGGCTCACGTGGGTGCTCACCGGGCAGGAAGTGCACAGCGCCTGCATGGCGGGCTACAAGAGCCTTTGGAAAGGAAAATATCCCGACCGGGCGTTCTGGGCAGCGGCAGATCCGGGTTTTGCCGACGTGATCGGCACGAAAGTCGCGGAAGCGGTTCACCCCACGGGCACGAAAGCCGGTGTGCTGACCGAAAAAGGCGCAGCGCTGACCGGGCTGCTGCCGGGTACGGCGGTGGCGGTGCCGATCATCGATGCCCATGCGGCCCTGCCGGGCGCGGGCGTTGTGGAGGACGGCAAGCTGATGATGATCATCGGCACGTCCACCTGCCACATCGTGATGAACAA
>JAFQWC010000182.1 GCA_017407665.1 Clostridia bacterium
CACGATGAGCGTGCCGAGGGAGGTGAGCAGTTCGATGCCGGGGTGGTAGAGGCCGTTGGCGTAATTGGCTTTGATGTTGACATTCGCGTAGTAGACGCACTTGTCCGCCACAGTTTTGTGCACCTGCTTTTCGCGGACAAATGCCTTGATTTCCCTAAGACCGGAGAGATTATCCTGCAGCATACCGGATAGCTCGCCCAGCACGCGCGCGTTTGTGCGAAAGAGGGGTGCCACCCAGCGGGAAAACATGATGCTGACAAACACAACAAACGGAACGGGGATCATGGTGAGGGCAGCCAGTGCCGGATCCACAAAGAACAGCATGATCATCACGCCGAGAATGACAATGACGTTCGAGATCAGATCCGGCAGGGAGTGGGCAAACAGAACTTCCAGCTGCCGGGTATCGTTCACCATGCGGCTCATCAGCTGGCCGGTCTGCTTGTCCTTGAAATAGCGCATGGATAGCGACTGCAGCTTGTCATACACCATGAGGATGACTTCGCCCACGAGCTTCCATGCCGCCACGTGGCTGATGGCCATCGCCACAAACCGACAGCCCATGCGCAGCAGATAGGCACCCGCCAGCACCAGAACATAGTACAGCAAAAGCTGCGGACCGAGGAGGTTTTCCTCCAGCGCGCCGGTCAGATGCCGCAGGATCTCCGGTGTGACGAGGTTCAGCGCCGCCGCACCCAGAATACCGAGCAGTGCAACGCCCAGAAGCGGCAGATGCTTTTTTCCGATCCGGATAATACGGATGATCATTTTCATTTCCAACAACTCCTTATCGACGCAATTTCGTCAACTGCTTTCATGATAAGCGCCGCCCGCCACCTTGTCAAGGCAGGCCAAAGAAAAAGACAGCCGCACACAGGTCGACTGTCTTTGGTTTGCGTCGATTATAGGAATGAAACCGCGCCGTTCAGCGTATCCGCGAGAATGCGGTAAAACCGGTCCCGGTCCACGGCAGCGGCAACTTCTGCAAATGCGGCATCGTCCGGAGAAAATATGGTGGCGGCCATGCGGGCGGGGTCTTCCGTTTCCACAGTCACGCGACCGCGGGTGAATCGGCACACGTCCGGGTGAAATACGGATACCGCCGCGAGCGGGTCATGCAGCGTGAGTACGCCGGCGCTTTGCAGCCAATGGCTGCCGAAGTCATACACCGCGCGCATCAGGTCCGAATCGGCGGGCAGCAGCGCCTCAGCTTCTGCGGCGGGAATGGTCAGCTGCTCCGTGATCTCCAAAGGCAGTGTGCGGTGGCAGGGGACGGGCGTGCCGTATACGATTTTTGCGGCGAGCGGGTCCGCCCAGGCGTTCCAGTTGTACCACAGCTCCGGCAGGGGCGCAGCGCCGAAATAACCGTTCATCAGAGAGAGCCCCTTGAGCAGGGACGCGCTGTCTGGGTGCTTCTGAAACAGCGCCGCGACGTTCGTGAGATTGCCGATGGCGATGAGTGTGACCTCACCGGGGTGCTCCGAAATCGTCCGATACAGGAACTCGACGGCATCGGCGGGCTGTATAGTGTAGTCGCCGTGCGGCCACCGCTCCAGTGCGGCAGCGCCTTCCGGGAGGGGGTACCCGTCGATGGTCTGCAGCGGCCGGTCGTGTCCGGCGAAAACCGGCACAGGTTTCCCCGCTGCGCGGCAGATGGCATCCGCCACGGCGGCCCGGCGGTGGGAATCCCCGCAGACGGTGGTGATACCCAGCAGCGCACACCGCGGTTCACACAGAAGATACGCGAGGCAGAGCGCGTCGTCAATGTCGCCGCCGATGTCGGTATCGAGCAGGATTTTTTCTGTTTGCATGGAAACCTCCCCAAAAAAGAAAGGGCGGCGGAAATTCCGCCGCCCCAGTTTGTCGATAAACCCTCTGTCCGAAGATTTCGGAGGGAAAGATAGTGTGAAAGAAAACCGTCAGGGTTGTCTTTCGCGTATAATCAGGTAGGATTTTGTGCTTTATAGAAAGTACAAAATCCGTTGAGACTGGAGAAAAGACTTTTTCGACAGTCTCGGGCGGCAGAAAGCCTGCCGCCCGATTTTGCTTTATTTACAGGATGACTCTTGCACGGACGACCGGCTCGAGGGCTTCCAGTTTTTCGATCAGTTCCGGGGCGATGTCATTGGAAACATCCAGAATGGTGTAGGCCCAATCGCCGCGGGACTTGGAGAGCATATTTTCGATGTTGATGTTCTCTTCGCCGCAGACCGCCGTAAAGGAGCCGATGGTGTTCGGGATATTGCGGTGTGCCAGGCAAATGCGGTTGTGGCCGCTGCGGGGCATGGAAATAGCCGGGAAATTGACGGAATTGACGATATTGCCGTTTTCAAGATAATCTTTCATCTGGTCCACAGCCATCACAGCGCAGTTGTCCTCACTCTCCGGTGTGGAAGCGCCGAGGTGCGGAATGGCCAGCACGTTTTCCACGCCGATGAGTGGATCGTCCGGAAAATCGGTGGCGTAGGCGGCTACCTTGCCGTCTGCCAGTGCGGGCAGAATGGCGGCGGTGTCCACCAGTTCACCGCGGGAGAAGTTCAGAATACGAACGCCGTTTTTCATCTTGGCCAGCGCATCGGCACCGATGAGACCGCGGGTGGAATCATTCAGCGGAACATGCACGGTGATATAATCGCAGTTTGCGAAGATAGCATCCATAGATGCAGCCTTTTCCACGCTGCTGAACAGATGCCATGCGGCGTCGACGGAGAGGAACGGGTCATAGCCGTAGACCTGCATGCCGAGGCTGTGTGCGGCGTTGGCCACGAGCACACCGATGGCGCCCAGGCCGATGACACCGAGCTTCTTGCCCATGATCTCCGGGCCGGCAAACGCGCCCTTACCCTTTTCCACCATCTTGGAAACTTCCTTGCCGTTGCCCTTGAGGGTCTTGGCCCAGTCGATGGCGGGGATGATTTTACGGGAGGTCATGAACAGCGCGGCCAGAACAAGCTCCTTCACCGCGTTGGCGTTGGCACCCGGGGTGTTGAAGACCACAATGCCCTTTTCGGAGCACTTCGGGATCGGAATGTTGTTGACGCCGGCACCGGCGCGGGCAATGGCCAAGAGCTCTTCCGGCAGGTCCATGTCGTGCATCGCGGCGGAGCGGACGAGAATGCCTTCCGGGTTCTGCATATCGGTGGAAAATTCGTAGTTTGCACCCAGACGGTCCGTGCCGATGGGGCTGATTTTATTTAAGCAAAGAATCTTATGCATTGTAAATTACCTCGTATGGATCAAGCGTTTTCTTCTTCAAACTTCTGCATGAAGGCGACGAGCTTCTCAATGCCCTCTCTCGGCATCGCGTTGTAGATGGAAGCGCGCATACCGCCCACGCTGCGGTGGCCCATCAGGTTGACAAAGCCGGCAGCGGTGGCCTCCTTGACGAACTTTGCGTCGAGGTCGGCATCGCCGGTGACGAACGTGACGTTCATGATGGAGCGGCTGTCCTTTTCGGCGCAGCCCTTGAAGAGCTTGGAATTGTCGAGGAAATCATAGAGCAGATTGGCCTTTTCCACGTTCAGCTTTTCCATGTTTTCGAGACCGCCGATCTCATTCTTGATCCACTCGAGAACGAGCTTGCACATATAGATGGAGTAGCACGGCGGGGTGTTGTACATGCTTTCGTTGTCGGCATGGGTCTTATACATGAACATGGTGGGGGTGCCCTCCTGCACATCGCCGATCAGATCCTCACGGATGATCACGATGGTGAGGCCGGCGGGGGCCACGTTCTTCTGTGCACCGGCATACAGCACGCCAAACTTGGAAACGTCGATCGGGCGGCTCAGGATGCAGGAGGAGATATCCGCAACGAGCGGCACATCGCCGGTATCCGGCAGCTCATGATATACGGTGCCGTAAATGGTGTTGTTCATGCAGATGTGGAAGTAGTCGGCGTCCGGGCGGAATTCCTTCTTGTCGAGCGCCGGAATGTGGCTGAAGGTATCTTCCTTGGAGGAGGCGATCACCTTGCAGTCGCCGTAGCGCTTGGCTTCCTGATAGGCCTTGGTGGAGAACTGGCCGGAGAGCACATAGTCGGCCTTGCGGTTCTTCGTCATCAGATTCAGCGGGACCATGGCAAACTGAGAGGATGCGCCGCCCTGCAGGAACAGTACCTTATAATTGTCGGGGATCTGCATCACTTCACGGAGAAGCGCTTCAGCGCCCTTGATGATGGCATCGTAGACCTTAGATCGATGTGACATCTCCATAACGGACTGACCGGAACCCTCATAGTTGAGCATTTCGGCGGCAGCACGGTTGAGGACGCTTTCCGGCAGCATGGAAGGGCCGGCAGAGAAATTGTACACACGATTCATAAACAGATCTTCCTTTCTGGTAAAACGAACACACGGGCTGGGAAAATATAGTTTGCCCGTGCGGTATGTATGATTATATACACGGTAAAGAGAAAAAGTCAAGTATATTTTGTTTCTGCAGAGAAAACACCTGTTTTTTGCGGGGGAACACCGCGCTTTGGAAAAAACGTTTCGTAAAATCCGTGCGGTTTGGCGGGAAAATCCGCGTCCTGCAGGCCGGCATGCCACACTGTATATGCAATTTGGGACGGGTTTTATTCAAAATGGGCGAAGTTTTTTCAGCTTCCATTGATTTTTTTGTTTTTATTGTGTATAATGGTATGCGATATCAGCGATCTTGTGTGGAAGCGTCGGAACCCCCGGACAGCCGGGCGGCGCTGAAAGGCGTTTTGTACGCCGCACTTGGCGAAAGGATGGTTGTAAGTTCATGAAGGTACAAGATATCATCGAGATCCTAAAGGCAGAAGTCCTTGTGGAGGGCAATCTGGAAGAAGAGGTCAAAACGGCCTGCGGCAGTGATATGATGAGCGACGTTCTGGCGTTCGTGAAGGATCAGTCCGTACTGCTCACCGGCCTGATGAACCCGCAGGTTGTGCGCACCGCGGAAATGATGGATATGCACTGCGTTATTTTTGTGCGCGGCAAGCAGCCGGATCAGCTGGTGCTGAATCTGGCAGAGCAGAAAGATATTACGATCCTGGCTACGCCGTACAGAATGTTCACGGCGTGCGGCCTTTTGTTCCAGAACGGTCTTGGAGGAGGTTGTGACGTAACATGAGTATGCTGAAACTGCACTATGTTGTACCCGGTGACGATTTTACCCGCGCGGGCGAGGCTTCCGGTGATGTAAAACATAAGCTGAAGAAACTGGGCTATAACCCCACGGCGATCCGTCGTGTGGCCATTGCCATGTACGAAGGTGAGATCAACATGGTCATTCATGCCGGCGGCGGTGAAGCCACGGTGGAAGTGAATCCGGACCGTGTGGAGATCTATCTCGAGGATAAGGGCCCCGGCATTGCCGATGTAAGCAAGGCCATGCAGGAGGGCTGGTCCACTGCGCCCGATAACGTGCGCTCTCTGGGCTTTGGTGCCGGTATGGGTCTGCCCAACATGAAGAAATATTCCGATGAAATGACCATTGACTCCGTCGTCGGCGAGGGCACCAAGCTGAAGATGGTCGTCTACGCGCAGAGCCCGAAGTTCTGATGCGGCTTGTACGATGACTATAGAATAAATAAGGAGGCGTAGGAGATGGGAAAGTTTTTCCATTCCGTGACGCTGGATGAGAGCAAGTGCGTTGGCTGCACCAACTGCATCAAGCGATGTCCCACAGAGGCCATCCGTGTGCGCAACGGCAAAGCTGTCATCACCAGCGAGCGCTGTATCGACTGCGGCGAGTGTATCCGTGTGTGTCCGCACCATGCCAAGCGGGCAAGACACGATCATCTGGCCATGCTCGATCAATTTACATATAAAATCGCACTGCCCGCACCGTCCCTGTATGGGCAGTTCAATAACCTGGATGACCAGGACTATGTGCTGACCGGCCTGAAGAAGCTGGGCTTCGACGATGTTGTGGAGGTTTCCAGTGCGGCAGAACTTGTCAGTGAGGCCACCCGCCGCCTGATGGATGCCGGTAAGCTGAAGCGCCCGGTCATCAGCTCGGCCTGTCCGGCCATCGTGCGTTTGATCCGCGTCCGTTTCCCGGACCTGTGCGATCACGTGCTGCCGCTGCTGTCCCCCATGGAGACGGCGGCCACCATTGCCAAGGAAGAAGCCATGAAGAAAACCGGACTTCCGGAAGAAGAGATCGGCTGTTTCTTCATCACGCCGTGTCCCGCCAAGGTGACGGATATCCGTATGCCCATCGGCATCGAAAAATCCAAGGTGGACGGCGCCATCGCCATCAGTGAGATCTTCCCGGTGCTGTCCAACAAGATGGATAAGCTGCACCCGGATGAGCTGGAGCCGCTGTCCAATTCGGGCATCATCGGCGTCAGCTGGGCGTCTTCCGGCGGTGAATCTTCTGCCTTGCTGAAAGAAAAATATCTGGCTGCGGACGGCGTGGAAAATGTCATCCGCGTGCTCGAGGAAATTGAAGACGAACGCATCGGCGAGCTGGATTTCATCGAGCTCAATGCCTGCACCGGCGGCTGCGTCGGCGGTGTGCTCTGCGTGGAAAATCCGTATGTGGCCATTGCACGCCTGCAGCGTCTGCGCCGTTATCTGCCGGTTTCCCAGAACCATCTGGAAAGCCGCGAAGAGGTGCCGCAAGAGATGCACTGGGAGGGAGAACTCGAATTCTCCAACGTGCTTACGCTGTCGGAAGATCTGGGCCGCGCCATGGAGATGATGATGGAGATCGACGAGGTGGAGGCTTCTCTGCCGGGTCTGGACTGCGGTGCCTGCGGTGCACCCACCTGCCGCGCTTTCGCGGAGGATGTGGTGCGCGGCAACAGCAAGAAAGCGGACTGCATTTTCGTTCTGCGCAAGCAGATCCAGCAGTTTGCCGATTCCATTTCCCATCTGGATGGCGGTATCCTGCCCAAGGATCATAATTGAGAATAAGGGGGAAGAGCCCGATGAATATTCAAACACTGGCCGAAAAACTCGGTTGGAAACTGCTCACGGAAAGTACCGGTGCAGACCGCGAAGCGCTGGGCTGCTACTGCGGCGACCTGCTCAGCTGGGTCATGGGCCGCGCCAAGGCCGATGACGTCTGGCTGACCGTTATGGGCAACATCAACGCCATCGCCGTGGCGACACTGGCCGATGTTTCCGCCATTGTACTGGTGGAAAGCGCGGCGCTCGATGCGGAAGCGCTGATGCGTGCCAACCAGCAGGAAGTGGCTATTTACGCCACGGAGCTGCCGGCATACGAAACCGCACTGCAGGTGGCTGAAGCACTGAAAAACGAATGAAACCGGGAAAGGGGGTGCATTGCCGTGGAACGATATAAATATGACCTGCATATGCACTCCTGTCTGTCTCCCTGCGGGGACAATGACATGACGCCGAACAACATGGTGAATATGGCGGCGCTGCTGGGCTGCCAGATCCTGGCGCTGACCGACCACAACACCTGCCGCAATACACCGGCAGCGGTCAAGGTCGGTGAGGAAGCCGGCGTGCTGGTGATCCCCGGTATGGAGCTCTGTACGGCGGAAGAAGCGCACGTGGTCTGCCTGTTCGAAACGGTGGAGGCCGCGCTGGCCTTTGATGCCTACGTGCAGGAACACACCATGCAGATCCCGAATCGACCGGAGATCTTCGGCGAACAGCTGATCCTCGACGAGCAGGACGAGTATGTGGGCAAAATCGATCACCTGCTGATCACCGCCACGGACATCAGCGTCAGCGATGTGCACGCGCTCGTGGAGGGCTTCGGCGGCGTTGCGTTCCCTGCGCACGTCGATAAGGACGCGTACAGCGTCATTGCCTCTCTGGGCGCCATCCCGCCGGAAGCGGAATTTACCGCGGCGGAGCTTTCTTCCGGTGCGGACCGCGCGGCGCAGCTCATGCTGCACCCGGAGCTGGACGAAATGATCCTTCTGCGGGACTCCGATGCGCACTACCTGCACCTGATGCAGGAGGATATGGGCGAGGTGGAGCTGCCGGCGCTTTCGGCCAAAGCACTGCTGGACCTGATCCGCGGCTGCGGCGAGGGACGGTTTATAAGTTGAACGGATGAACGGGTGTTGCTTTTGCAATGCCCGTTTGCTGCTTTATACGTTTTTTTCACCGGATCCTTGCGAAAGGACGGAAACCGGCGGAGGAGCCGTCTTTAGGCCGGATTTCCGCCGTGCTCCGGATTTTTCCGGAATATACACCGAAACTGTATGCTTTTTTTACAGACGAAAAACCATTTTTTTGTGATTCCCACCAAAAAAATACGTGAAAATTTTGTCATAGAAACGGGAAAGTTTCAGGAATAATTCTCCTGAAGAATTATTCTATGCATCTAATTTGATATAATTCATGAAGATGTACAGCTATGCTCAGCTGTGCACACTCCAAACATTAACTAATTTTATCAAGGAGGAAATAAAATGCAAAAGCGTATCAGTACATTACCGTTTACCGATACTCCCGAGCAGCATCAGAAACTCCTGGACGCAATTGAGCGTCTGAAGGGTCAGAAGGGCGCTGTCATGCCCGCGCTGCAGGAAGCTCAGGAGATCTACGGCTATCTGCCGATCGAAGTGCAGAAAGAGATCGCAAGAGGCCTGAACGTCTCTCTGGAAGAGGTTTACGGTGTTTCCACATTCTACTCTCAGTTCTCTCTGACTCCGAAGGGCAAGTATCACATCTCCATCTGCCTGGGTACAGCTTGCTATGTTAAGGGCGCTGACAAGGTTCTGGACAGACTGATTGCTAAGCTGGGCATTCAGGCTGAAGAGTGCACTGCAGACGGTATGTTCTCCCTGACAGCCTGCCGCTGCATCGGCGCTTGCGGTCTGGCTCCGGTTCTCACCGTAAATGATGACGTTTACGGCCGTCTCGTTCCGGAAGATGTAGACAAGATCCTGGCTAAGTACACAGCATAAGGCAATGCGTGAGCTTTCGCTGAATGTGATGGACATTGCGCAGAACTCGATTCGCGCCGGCGCGTCTTTAACGACGATCCGTATCGATGAATCGGTTCCCGGCGATACACTGGCCATCACGGTGACGGACAACGGCTGCGGTATGAGCGAAGAGCAGGTGAGAAGTGTCATCGATCCGTTCTTCACCACACGAACCACCCGCAAGGTTGGTCTTGGCGTACCGCTGTTTAAGATGGAAGCCGAAATGACCGGCGGCAGCTTTGTGATCGACTCCACCCTGGGTGTCGGCACATCACTTACGGCCACCTTCCGGCCTTCCCATGTCGATATGATCCCGCTGGGAGAGATCGGCGCCGTCATACATCTTTTAGTCACATGTAATCCCGAGATCGATTTCCTGTACATACGCTCCAAAGTGAACGGTGCGGGGGAGGAAAAGACCCTCACGCTGGACACCCGCGAGTTCCGTGAACAGTTGGGCGACATCCCGTTCAGCGAGCCGGATGTATCGGATTGGATCCGGGAATATATCGCAGAAATGGAAAACGAGCTTCAGTTCTGATTCGTTTTCCGGATCAAACAGGCGCGGCCGCAAGGCCGGAAAAGATCAATGCGCATTGCGCAAGAAAGGACAGGCTACTATCATGAAATCTTTAGCTGAACTTCAGGCAATCAGAGATAAAGCAAAGGCAGCCGTCAACATCCGTGAGGCATCCGAGGCTAAGACCCGTGTTCTCGTCGGTATGGCTACCTGCGGTATCGCAGCGGGCGCAAGACCCGTTCTCTCCGCTATTGTTGAAGAGGTCGCCAAGCGCGAACTCGGTGACGTTATGGTCACACAGACAGGCTGCATCGGCATCTGCCAGTATGAACCGGTCGTAGAAGTTGTGGATGCCGACGGCTCCAAGACAACTTATGTTAAGATGACAGCTGAAAAGGCTCTGCGCGTTGTCAACGACCATCTGGTCAACGGCAATGTCGTTGCTGAGTACACCATCGGTGCATATCAGAAATAAGGAGGTAAAACTATGTTTCGTTCCAACGTTCTGGTCTGCGGCGGCACAGGTTGCACATCCTCTAACAGCGAAAAGATCATCGAAAAGCTGCATGAGGAAATCAACGCCAAGGGCCTCGAAAAGGAAGTCAACGTCGTAAGAACCGGCTGCTTCGGTCTCTGCGCACTTGGCCCGATCATGATCGTATACCCGGAAGGCGCTTTCTACAGCATGGTTAAGCCGGAAGATGTTCCGGAAATCGTAGAAGAGCACCTGCTCAAGGGTCGTATCGTCAAGCGTCTCCTCTACAAAGAGACCGTTGTTGACGAATCCACCACAAAGTCTCTGAACGAGACCGCATTCTATGAGAAGCAGATGCGTATCGCTCTGCGTAACTGCGGTGTTATCAACCCGGAAGTCATCGACGAGTACATCGCACTCGACGGTTATCAGGCTCTCGGCAAGATCCTCACCGAGAAGATCCCGCCGCAGCAGGTCATCCAGACCATGCTCGATTCCGGTCTCCGCGGCCGTGGCGGTGCAGGCTTCCCGACCGGTATGAAGTGGAAGTTTGCTGCTGCAAACGCTGCTGACCAGAAGTATGTATGCTGCAACGCCGACGAAGGCGACCCGGGCGCATTTATGGACCGCTCCATCCTTGAGGGCGACCCGCACAGCGTGATCGAGGCTATGACCATCGCCGGTTATGCCATCGGCGCTTCCCAGGGCTACATCTACATCCGTGCTGAGTACCCGATCGCTGTTAAGCGTCTGCAGATCGCGATCAACCAGGCCAGAGAGTACGGCCTGCTCGGCAAGAACATTTTCGATTCCGGTTTTGACTTCGACCTCGACCTCCGTCTGGGCGCAGGCGCATTCGTCTGCGGTGAAGAGACCGCTCTGATGACCTCCATCGAAGGCAAGCGCGGCGAGCCGAGATGCCGTCCGCCGTTCCCGGCAGTCAAGGGCCTTTTCCAGAAGCCGACCGTTCTCAACAACGTTGAGACCTATGCAAACATCCCGCAGATCTTCCTGCATGGTCCGGAATGGTTCCGTTCCATCGGCACAGAGAAGAGCGCAGGTACCAAGGTATTCGCTCTCGGCGGCAAGATCAACAACACCGGTCTCGTTGAGGTTCCCATGGGCACCACCCTCCGCACCGTCGTTGAAGAAATCGGCGGCGGCATCCCGGGCAACCACACCTTCAAGGCTGCTCAGACCGGCGGCCCGTCCGGCGGCTGCATCCCGGCTTCCCTGATCGACACCCCCATCGATTACGACAGCCTGCTGGCTATTGGCTCCATGATGGGTTCCGGCGGCCTCATCGTTATGGACGAGACCACCTGTATGGTTGACATCGCGAAGTTCTTCCTCGAGTTCACCGTTGATGAGTCCTGCGGTAAGTGCACACCGTGCCGCGTCGGTACCAAGAGACTGCTTGAGATCCTCGATAAGATCACCAGCGGCAAGGGCACCCTCGAAGACATCGACAGACTCGAAGAGCTCTGCTACTACATCAAGGAGAACTCCCTGTGCGGCCTCGGCCAGACAGCTCCGAACCCGGTTCTGTCCACACTGAAGTTCTTCCGTGACGAATATATTGCACACGTTACCGAGCATCGCTGCCCGGCAGGCGCATGTAAGGCTCTCACCAACTACGTTGTCATCGCTGACAAGTGTAAGGGCTGCACACTCTGCGCACGCAACTGCCCGGTAGGCGCAATTTCCGGCTCCGTGAAGCAGCCGCATGTGATCGATACCAACAAGTGTATCAAGTGCGGTGTCTGCATGGATAAGTGTAAGTTCAACGCAATTGAAAAGAGATAAGGAAGGAGTGTGTACACATGGATATGGTCAACATTAAAATCAATGGTATGTCCTATCAGGTTGCTGCTGGCAGCACCATCCTGGAAGCTGCAAGAGAAGCAGGAATCGATATTCCCACTCTTTGCTATCTGAAGGACGTTAACCAGATCGGCGCATGCCGTATGTGCATGGTCGAGGTTAAGGGCGCAAGATCCCTTGTGGCCGCTTGCGTATATCCCGTAAACGAAGGCATGGAAGTCTTCACAAACACCCCGAAGGTTCAGAAGTCCAGAAAGATGACTCTGGAAATGCTGCTGTCCGTGCACGACAAGAAGTGCCTCACCTGTAAGAGAAGCGGCAACTGCGAATTCCAGACCCTGTGCAACGAGATGGGCGTTGAGGCCGAGAACCGCTTTGAAGGTTCCGTTCCGGCCGGCAACAAGGATTACTCCACCCTGCATCTCGTTCGCGATAACGCAAAGTGCATCCTCTGCCGTCGCTGCGTAGCCGCTTGCCAGCAGCAGCACGTTGCAGTCATCGGTGCCAACAACCGTGGTTTCGATACCGAGATCGGCTGCGCATTTGAGCTGCCGCTCAGCAACGTCGCCTGCGTATCCTGCGGCCAGTGCATCAACGCCTGCCCGACCGGCGCTCTCACCGAGAACGACAACACCCAGGCTGTTATCGACGCCATCAACGATCCGGAGAAGATCGTTATCGTGCAGACCGCTCCGGCAGTTCGCGCTGCTCTGGGCGAAGAGTTCGGCATGCCGATCGGCACAAACGTAGAAGGCAAGATGGTTGCAGCGCTGCGCCGTCTCGGCTTTGATAAGGTATTCGATACAGACTTCGGCGCTGACATGACCATCATGGAAGAAGCTACCGAGTTCATCGAACGCGTACAGAACGGCGGCAAGCTGCCGATCATCACATCCTGCTCCCCGGGCTGGGTTAAGTTCTGCGAGCACTATTATCCGAACCTCACCGAGAATCTGTCCACCTGCAAGTCCCCGCAGCAGATGACCGGCGCTCTGATCAAGACCTGGTACGCAGAGAAGGAAGGCATCGATCCGAAGAAGATCGTTTCCGTTTCCGTCATGCCCTGCGTTGCCAAGAAGTTCGAGATCATGAGAAACGACGAGTCCGCAGCAGGCATCCCGGACGTGGATATCTCCATCTCCACCCGTGAGCTCGCTCGTATGATCAAGCTGGCACAGCTCAACTTCGCAAGACTGCCCGACGAAGATTTCGATCCGGCTATGGGCGTTTCCACCGGTGCTTCCACCATCTTCGGTGCAACCGGCGGCGTTCTCGAAGCAGCTCTGCGTACAGCGGCTGACATCCTTGAGGGTACGGATCATGCAAATGTTGAGTATCACGAGATCCGCGGCACCAAGGGCTTCAAGGAAGCTGTCTACAAGATCGCAGGTATGGACGTTAAGGTTGCTGTTGTCAGCGGCCTCGACAACGCCAACGCGCTCCTCGCTCAGATCGAGGCAGGCCAGGCTGACTACCACATTGTGGAAGTCATGTGCTGCCCGGGCGGCTGCGTAAACGGCGGCGGCCAGCCGATCCAG
>JAFQWC010000183.1 GCA_017407665.1 Clostridia bacterium
GTCGCATGAATCATTGTGCGATCGCCGCCGGCGATCGACCTATTTTGATTCGCTGCGCTCTGCAACACCCTCGGAATGACATCTACGATGGTGCTGTGCAAGACAGAAAGATAAACATCAATTTATCGCACCTCAAATTCCAGTTTATCGATGTGGCATACCGCCGCAAATTCACAATTACAAATGATAAATTACAAATGAATGGTATGGGCTTCGCACATATTTTTAAATCGTTTTCGCAGAAAACACCTCAATTTGTAATTTGTAATTTTGAATTATGAATTTCGAGCGTCATCGAGACAAACATCAATTTACCGTCTCCATCTGCTTCAGGAATTTCTTTACAGCACGGCGGTTTTTCAGAACGATGGTTTCCACGCCCTCCGTCTCATTCAACAGGCGGTAATTCTTCTCCCGATTGTTTTTATTGAAATCCCAGACCCATTTGACAAATTCCGGATCAAAACGTTCCGCGCATCCATCCCCCATATCGGGGCGCACCGTTCCGTAGGTGGTCAGAATGCGCTTGGCAACTCCCAGCAGGCAGGCAAACCGGCTGAAATCCAGATAAATGATCGTGTCGCAGTACTTTGCCCGTTCCGCCATAGTGCGGTCGTAATTACCGTCGATGATCCAGCTTTCACCGGAGAGAGCTTCCCCATGCAGGCGGTCAAATTCCGCGCGGGAAATATGCTCCCAGCCGGGCCGCCAGAACAGTTTGTCCAGATGCACCACCGGCAAATTCAATTTTTCTCCCAGCTGCCGTGCAAGAGTGGACTTTCCCGCACCGCCGCAGCCGATGATCATAATCTTTTTCATAATTTACCTCTTTTTCTAAAATTCTAAAAACCTTTTTCTTTCCTTTGCGACTATATAAGCAGAACGGCACTGTTGATTCAGCCGTTGTATTGCCGGCAGACATATTGTATAATACAAATTCAGAAAGGAGCTGATCCTTTTGACCGATTTACAGATCGTCGAACTATATTGGAAGCGAAACTCCGATGCTATCAGCCACAGTGTGCAGAAATACGGCGGTTACTGCCTTCGTGTTGCGAAAAACATTCTATCCGATGTGCTGGACGCAGAAGAATGTGTCAACGACACATGGATTGGCGCATGGAACTCCATGCCGGACCATCGACCCGATAATTTACGTGCCTTTCTTGGCATGATCACACGGCGTCTGGCATGCAGCCGTCTGCGCAGGGATTATGCACACAAACGCGGCGGCGGACAACTGCCATTGATTCTGGATGAATTGGATGCCTGTCTGCCCACCGCGCCCAGCGCCGCACAGGTCGTGGAAGCAAAGGCGCTGGAGCAATCGATCAACACGTTCCTCCACACCCTTTCCGAGCAGGACTGCAATATTTTTCTGCGGCGCTACTGGTATGCAGAATCCATCCTTGAAATCTCCCGCCGTTACGATGTTCTTCCGAACACAGTCAAGAGCAGTCTGCACCGCAGCAGAAGGAAGCTCAGGGCGCATCTTGAAAAGGAGGAATATCTATGATAGATTCGTACGATCTGTTTTCCGCCATGAGCGGTGCCGATGAGGAACTGGTTGCCCGCAGTGATTACCGCGCCAAGGGTCGGCATCAGCGCCTGTTATCTTTGCTGGCTGCCGCCGCCTGTTTTGCATTGATCCTGTGCGGCATTGCTTTCTTTGTGCGGTCACCAACGCCAGAAACATTGCACACACTGCCAACCACCGGTGAATCCGAAACCGAAAACATACCCGTACCCACAACCTCTCCGAGCCAGTCGCTCCAGCTTCACGGCAACGATGTGGGTACGCTGAATATCATTCAGCTTTCCCACCAGGAAGAAACGGCGACCATGCCTGATTTTCTGATGTACATCGATCAGGACAACTACTGTATTGCAGAAAGCGGCAGTGTCTTCTATATTTATCCGGCTTCCGGCTCAATGGCGCAGAGAATGACTTTAAGCTGGCAGGAAAATACCACCCTGGAAACCGCTGTGCAGCAGCAACTTGCCGTACTGTCTGCCGATATGGAAACCGTTTCGGAGCCTGCATCCGATCCGTTGCTTGGAGGTATTTTGATTCGCAGCAAAAACAACGGCAACTTGTCTGAGATATATATTGTGGACGATCTCCATCAGGGTGTCTTCATTTTCAATTTGACATTCCCGGCAGAGGACCCAGACGGACACGGAATCCGGTTCCGGGATATGCTGCACACCTTTGAGA
>JAFQWC010000027.1 GCA_017407665.1 Clostridia bacterium
ACGCCCTCGGGGATGGCGTTGCGCTTCTCCTCGAGCTCACGGTTGAGCTGCTCGGCGGCTGCCATGAGGTTCAGGGTGAGCACTTCGTCGAACTCGGCGATCATGGCGCGCTTGTCAGCGTCGGAGACCTTTGCCTTGAAGACATCGTACAGGGCGGTGACCGCCATGGAGGTGTTCACGTCGTTCTCGAGGGACTTCTTGAACTTCGCACGCAGGGCTTCGCAGCCGGCTTCGTCGTGTTCGCCCTCGTTCTTCAGCGCCGCAATGCGCTGCACGAGCTTCTTGTAGGCGACGGCGGCGTTGTCAAGGCTCTCAAAGGAGAAGGTGAGCGGCTTTCTGTAATGGGACTGCAGGCAGAACAGACGATAAGCCATCGGGTCGTAGCCCTTTTCTTCCAGCAGGGAAACGGTGAGGAATTCGCCCTTCGACTTGCTCATCTTGCCGCGGGCGTCATTGAGGTGCAGCACGTGGAACCAGTATTTGCACCACGGATGGCCGAGATAGGCCTCGCTCTGTGCGATCTCATTCGTGTGGTGCGGGAAGGCGTTGTCGATGCCGCCGCAGTGGATATCGAGGTATTCGCCGAGGTACTTCACGCTGATGCCGGAGCACTCGATGTGCCAGCCCGGATAGCCGATGCCCCACGGAGAATCCCACTTGAGTTCCTGATCGTCGAACTTGGATTTTGTGAACCAGAGGACAAAGTCGCTCGTATTGCGCTTGTTTTCGTCCTCTTCCACGCTGTCGCGCACACCCACGTCCAGATCTTCCGCGTCCATATTGCCGAACACGTAGTAGCTCGGGAGCTTTGCGGTATCAAAATACACATTGCCGCCGGCAATATAGGCGTATTCCTTCTCCAGCAGCTTTTCCACCATCTCAATGAACGTATCCACGCAGCCGGTGGCCGGCACCACGATCTCCGGCTTCTTGATGCCGAGCTTCTCGCAGTCGCTGAAGAACGCGTCGGTGTAGAACTTTGCGATCTCCATCACGGTCTTCTTCTCGCGGCGCGCGCCCTTGAGCATCTTGTCCTCGCCGGTATCGGCATCGCTGGACAGATGGCCCACGTCCGTGATGTTCATGGCGCGGGTGACATCATAGCCGAGGTAACGCAGGGATTTCTCCAGCATATCCTCCATGATGTAGGTGCGCAGGTTGCCGATGTGCGCAAAGTGGTACACGGTGGGGCCGCAGGTGTACATTTTGACCTTGCCTTCCTCGTGGGGGACAAAGATCTCTTTTTTCTGGGTGAGGGTGTTATACAAAAACATAGTGCAGGCTCCTTTATCCTTCTGTTTTTTCTTTGTTGATGTCTTTTTTCAGATGCTCGATCTCCACGCGCAGGCGGCACAGTTCCTGTGCGACGGGGTCCGACACATGGATCTGATCCAGCGTGCTGTTGTCGAAAATGCGCTTGCCGCCCAGACGAACGATCCGGGCCGGTACGCCTACGGCGGTGGCGTCGTCCGGCACTTCGCTGAGCACCACAGCACCGGCGGCTACGCGGGCGTTGTCGCCCACACGGAAGGGGCCCAGCACCTTGGCACCCGCGCCGATGAGCACGTTGTCACCCAATGTGGGATGGCGCTTGCCGTGATCCTTACCCGTACCGCCGAGCGTAACGCCCTGATACAGGGTGCAGTTGTCGCCGATGATCGCCGTCTCGCCGATCACCACGCCCATGCCGTGGTCGATGAACAGGTTTTTGCCGATCGTCGCGCCGGGATGGATCTCGATGCCGGTGCGCCGGCGGGCATTCTGGGAAATCAGTCGGGCGATGAATTTCATATGATGGCGGTAGAACCAGTTCGCCTTCCGGTACGCCCGCACCGCCTTGAAGCCGGAATACAGAAAGTAGACCTCTGCCCGGCTGCGGGCGGCCGGGTCGCGCGCCATGACGGCGTCCAGCTCCGCTTTTAACTTGTCAAACATAGGGAAAACTCATTCCTTCCTGAAAGGAAATAAAAAAGCCCCGAACGCCGCAAAGGCATTCGGGGGCGAAAATACGATGCACGCAGATTCCGCGGTTCCACTCCGGTTTATCACTCAAACGGCGTAACGGGCCGCTGCCGTATGCCGCTACCCCCTTGCGGGCTCACGGGATCCGCTCACGAATGCACTTCGCCCAGCGCTTTCCTGCGGCGGCTTTCAGCCGGTGACCACCGCTCTCTTTCGGACGCTTTCCGGGGTACTCGTTCGGTCAATGCGTTTTCATATCAAAGCTATTCTAGCACACCTTTTTACGGAACGCAAGAGGATTCTCTCCCGATTATTCTATGAATTTGCGGATCTTTTGGTGCGGCGATATATTCACGTCAAACTGTCCGAAGGACAATATAACGATGCGAAGCATCCTATCACTGCGAAGCAATACCACTCGCCGTCAGGCGAATATAACTGTGGCACACTTCCTTACGAAGTGTGCCACTGCGGAGAGCGTTTTTGTTTTAAGGTAATTATTCCGCCTTCTCTGCTGCGCGCTTCTGGAGCAGGGCATCGATCTTGCTGTGCGGATCGATCATTGCGCCGATGGAAGCGTCGTGGTTCAGAGCGGAGATGTAGTAAGCGATGTACTTGGATACATCTACCTCGTGGAACCACGGGCGGTTTCTCAGCTCCGGATCCACATAGGTGAGGTTGCTGCCGAAGATGCCGTCGATGAGACCCTCTTCGTAAGCCTTGTCGAACTTCTCAAGGCCGTTGGTGAAGATGGCGTAGGTGGCATAAGCGAAGAAGCGCTTTGCCTTGCGGCTCTTGACGTTCTGCGCAATATCGAGCACGGAATCGCCGGAGGAAATGATGTCGTCGGAAACGAAGACATCCTTGCCCTCAACCGGCACACCGAGATACTCGTGCGCGACGATCGGGTTGCGGCCGTCCACGATCTTGGAGTAATCGCGGCGCTTGTAGAACATACCAAGCTCCACGCCGAGGACGGAAGCGTAGTACATATTGCGGTTCAGGGCACCCTCGTCCGGGCTGATGACCATGAAGTCTTCCTTTGCGGTGGACATTTCCGGGAAGTCCTTGAACATCTTCTTGAGGACCTGATAGGTCGGCATCAGGTTGTCGAAGCCCATCAGCGGGATGGCGTTCACGACGCGGGGATCGTGTGCATCGAAGGTGAGGATGTTGTCCACACCCATGCCCTGCAGTTCCTGCAGCATATAAGCGCAGTCGAGGGACTCACGGTAGCTGCGGCGATGCTGTCTGCCGCCGTAGAGCAGGGGCATAACCACGTTGATGCGGTGTGCCTTGCCGCTGGCTGCCTGAATGAGGCGCTTGAGATCCTGATAATGGTCATCCGGAGACATACGGTTCTCCTGACCGAAATACTTATATGTTACGCTGTAGTTGCCCACATCCACGATGAAGAACAGATCATAGCCGCGAATGGTGGACTTGATGAGGCCCTTGCCGTCGCCGGAGGAGAAGCGGGGGCAGCTGTTCTCGATGAGGAAGGTCTCCACTTCCATGTCTGCGCGCTTTGCCCAGCGAACCAGATGGGCTTCCACCATCTTGGCGAGGTCGGTTGCACCGGCCAGAGAGACGATGCCCAGAGGCGCGACCTGATTTTCCTTGCTGAAATACATCTTCGGTTCCGTTACCATGAAACATACTCCTTCAAACTGCATGCATTTTCCCTTTGTCCGCTGTATGCCGTACGCGAACATTGTCGGTTTTTGTCAGATTCAATATACCACAAAAATATAGATATTTCCACTAAAAACGCAACCGTTTTACATTTTCGTGAAATCTGATAACACCGCCACACCGAACGCGGGAAGTTTGATGGATTTTACCGTCTGACCTGTACCGTACAACTTGTATTCGCGGCCCAGACCCACGGTTTTTTCGGTGTCGTTGTAGTTCTCCACAAAGACGATGCGGCTGTTTTCGCCCACGCGTTCATGCGCGGTGACGCCTTCCGGCAGGTCGGTATTCAGTGCGCCGGTGATGCCCAGTGCCTGCATCTTGTCGCCGTAGAAATCGCGCAGGAAATCTTCGCCGGTACGGGCCGCAATATAGTATGCCTCGCCCTTGCCGTATACATTCTTCGTCAGTGCGGCTTCGCCGGCGTAGAAGTCCGTTTCATACGTGCCGAGCACCTCCGCCGTGATGGGATGGATGCGCGCGCAGAGGTCCACAGCGTCATAGTGCTTGCCGCCTGTGAGAATGCCGTTCTTCATGCCCTCGGGCAGGCAGTCGGTCTCTTCATTCCAGATGCCGAAGACGTCCATCATGCCGCCCGGGGTACCGCCCAGAATGCACAGGTCCGTGTCATCCACGATGCCGCTCCAATAGGTACCGATGAGTGTGCCGCCGTTTTCCACAAATGCGCGCAGCTTCTGCGGGAAGCCGTCGCGGTACATATACAGCATCGGTGCGAGAACCAGCTTGTAGCCGGAGATGTCGCTCTCGCTGTCCACGATATCCACCTGCACGCCCTTTTCCCAGAAGGGCACGTAATGGCGGACAAGCGTCTCGACGTACTTTTTATCGAGATTGGTGGGGCCGGCGGCGCCTTCCAGCGCCCAGCGGTTCTCCACGTCATACACGAGGGCAACCTGCGCTTTGACTTCCGTGCTGTACACGTCGCCACCTTCGTTCATCTGCCGCAGCGCCGCGCCCACGGACTGCACATCCTTGTAGACGCGGGTGTTCTCGGTCTTTACAAAATCATACGGGCCGCTGTTGCCCACGTGATCCACCACCGCGCCGTGGAATTTCTCGCTGGAGCCGCGGCTCTTGCGGAACTGGAAGTACTGCACGGAATTAGAGCCGTGCGCCACGGCCTGCAGGGAGGAAAGCAGGTGCATACCCGGGCGTTTGAGCATACAGTAGGCGTGCCAGTTGGTGTTGCTGGGGGTGCTTTCCATGAGCAGGAAATTCTCGTGCTTCACGGAGCGCATCACGTCGTGGGTCAGGCCGGAAAGCACCGCCACGGTCTTATTGTCCATCGTATGCCAGAGGGGATAGTTGTCCCAGGAGACAACATCCAGCTCCGGGCCGAACTTGAAGTAATTGAGGCCGTCATAGAAGCCCATGAGGTTCGCGGTGACGGGAATGTCCGGATTCACAGCCTTGACGGTATCGCGCTCCATCTTCATGAAATCGAGCGTCTGGTGCGTGACGAAGCGTTTCCAGTCCAGCGTGAGACCGTGCACGCAGGTCTCGCCGTGCGGCATGGGGGCGCGGATCTGCTCCCAATCGGTATAGGTGTGGCTCCAGAAATCCGTCCACCAAGCATGGTTGAGGGCGTCGAGCGTCTTGTACTTTGCTTTCAGCCAGTCGCGGAACGCCGCCTGACACAGCGGGCAGTAGCACTCACCGCCGTATTCGTTGGAGAGGTGCCACAGAATGACGCCCGGGTGGTTTGCAAAGCGCTCAGCGAGGCGGTGGTTCATTTCCTGCACCTTTTCGCGGTATACGGGGGAGGTGTAGCAGTGATTGTGGCGGGCACCGGAAAGATCCCGCACGCCGTTTTTCGATACGCGGCGGATCTCCTCGTATTTTTCGCTCATCCACAGCGGCTTTGCGCCGGACGGGGTCGCCAGCACGGAATAAATGCCGTTTTTGTAGAGGTTGTCGATGATCTCTTCGAGCCAGTCGAAGTCATACACGCCCTCCTGCGGCTCCAGCTTCGCCCACGCAAAAATGCCGATGGACACGCTGTTGATGTCCGCCTTCTTTAAGAGTTCGATATCCTGCTTCAGGATCTCCGGGCTTCTCAGCCACTGGTCGGGGTTATAATCGCCGCCGTGCAGCATTTTGGGGAATTTGGGGGTCAGTGCTTTCATACAACGCCTTCCTTTCAAAATGTTTTCTGCTTTCAGTATACCTTCTCGCCCGGTCCATTGCAACAAAAAAACACCGCACAGAGATGAATCTCCCCGTGTGGTGTTTGTATCAGTTTCCGTTATTCTTCCCAGCTTGTTCCGGCCAGTTTTGCATTGATCCGATCCACAAACAGCTGTGCCAGATCATTGAAAACATACGGATCGATCCACGATATACGCCCATCCTCACTCATCTGCAGCTTACCTTTCTGCATAAACGGGATTTCCTCCCCATCCATTTTGATCACAAGCTCCGCTGTATAGGCGTAGCTGCGGTTTTCCTCGGATACGCACTCGATCTCGACCGACGCCATGGAAAGCACGGCGTCCGCCTCCAAACAGAAAACCGGAAAATTCGTCAGAAAATAAAGTTCGCCGCAGAACTTTGCCTGAAATTCCTCGGTAAGATCTTCCGCGGTGAAAATATTCGCTTTCAGGTGCTCCGCATACGCCTCCTGCGCGCGCTGCTGTTCGACCAACTTTTCCGGATTCGGCGCCGGATCTCCTGCATCGTAAATCATCCTGCTGCTTTCTATCAATGCTTTCAATTCCTCATCCGGACAGGTGAACATTCGCCCCAGCACACGCTCGATCCGCTCTTCTTCCTTGCTCTGCCCGGAACAGGCCGCAAGGGAAAATACACAAACAACCGCCAAAAACAGGCAAATTACTCTTTTCATACGCTTCCTCCAATCTCTTTTTTCAAAACATAACCGACCACTGCACAGAATACAGCTGCCTCTTCCTGATTACAGAATACCACAACATCTTTTCCGCTGTCAATGAAAACTACTTATTTTTTTAAGCATTTCTTGATTTTAAGAACGGAATATGGTATAGTGAGAGCAGAGAGGAGTGAGCCCCATGGCCAACGAACCGAACAAACGCCTGCCCATCGAAATGCTCTGCCTGTCCCTACTCAGGGAGCGCGATATGTACTGCTACGAAATGGTGCAGGAGATCTCTGCCCGCAGCGGCGGTCTGCTGATTCTGGCAGAAGCCGCGCTGTATATGTCCATGTACAAAATGCAGGGCAAGGGCTATATCACCGACCACCGGGAAACCGTGGGCGTACTGCGCCCGCGCACCCGGATCTATTACCATCTCGAGCCCGCCGGCGACGCGTACCTTGACACGCTCATCGACGAATACACCCGCAGCGCCGAAGGCATCCGGCTGTTTCTGGAAGGCACCCGGCAGAAGGAGGAAACCGCTTGATCATCAAACTGGAGCACGAACGCAAGAAACGTGCGGAGATCGAAAAAGCGCGCAAAAAGACTGTGCGCCGCTACCTGTGGGACATCGGTGCTTCCCTGCCCTGCAGCCCGTGGCACAAGCGGGCCATCCTCACCGACCTCAAGTGCCTCATCAACAGCCATCCCTATATGCTGCACAGCCGCACCCAGCTGGAAGAAGAGATCGGCACACCGGAAACCATCGTGCAGACGTACATCGGCGATGATGCCGTGCCGATCCTCCGCCGCTCCCTGCGGCAGCGCCGCCTGAGCTATTCCGTGGCAGGCATTCTGCTTCTGCTGCTGGCGCTGATCCTCACGTTGATCCTTGTTTCACCCAGCGGCCGGTACACCGAGCAGATCTTCTGGGACACGCAGGATCCGCTGGAGACCATCACGATCGGCGCACCCGGTACGGAAGAGCTGGTTTCCGCCCGCCGCGGTTCCAAGACCGTCACGTATTACGACCGGCTGAACACGAAGGTGTGGTCCATCACGGTCACGGGGCTGTTCGGCTACAGCTACGGCAACGTCAGCGAGGCGGTGGAGTCCGCCTGCGAAGTCACCCTGTATGAGGACGATGCCGCACTGGTGCGCAAGGAGAGTTTCCTTGCCGGCGATGCCGTGCGCGCAGAGGGCACCGTGGAATACGACGGACTCACGCTGCTGAAAGACGTCACGCTGACCTGTGACCAATACGGAAAGCTTTCTTAAAGCACAAAACCGCCGCACAGGTCTACCCCATGCGGCGGTTTGCTATTTTTTACAGTTCCTTGATGCAGACGTTGCGCCAGCGGCAGGCAGCCGTCTTGCCCCAGCGGGCTTCACCCATACCGGGATCGTTGTCGTGCACTTCGATGGCGATGTGGCCGCAGCGCAGCTGCGCGGCCTTATCGCGGAAGAAGTGGGCATCGTCCGCGCGGTTCATGTCGATCTCCGCGATCTTCTCCCCGTTGATGTAGGTGGTGATCACCGGAACTTCGCCCTTGCAGACGACACGGAAGCTGTTCCAGTCGTTCCACTTCCAGATTCTGAGGAACTCTTCGCCCTCAATCTTGTAAGTGAGCAGGTCGCGCTTCCACTGCGCGATGGGTTCGATGGTGGTCTCCGGATCCTCGATCTTCAGGCCGGTCGGGTTGCCGTTTTCATCATAGACTGCATCCACATTCCAGTTGATGGCGTGGAAACCGCCGATGGAGTTGCCGTAGAAGCCGCCGATGCTGCCGGACTTGCGGTGATCCAGCAGGATCTGATAGCCCATGAAGCCGTCCGCGCTGGCGCGGATGTAGATGCCGGTATCGGCGGGCCAATCGGGCTTGGCATCGTAGGTCAGTTCAAAATCGCCGAAGGTCTCCTCGCTGACGAGATAGGAACCGAAACCGCAGCCGGGCGGATCCTGGCGGCCCTCGATGACGCCGTTTTCGATGGTCCACAGGCCGGGATGCTCCCAGGCTTCCTTCCAGCGGTCGCTGCCTTCTTCCATCATGGCCAGGCCGCGGGGCAGGATCTTCCAGCCGTCCAGCGTATCGCCCTTGAACAAAGGTCTGAATTCGCTCATAGTTTTATACCTCTTTCCCCAAAAATTGCACCGGCCCTATGACCGATGTTCTGCTCTTATTTTTACACATTTCCGCGCAAATTGCAAGACTCAACGTCGCGGGCGGCAGCGTGCCGCTTCGACGTCGCGGAGTCGTTTGCTTACGCAAACTTCGCCGCAGGAAGAAAAACACTGAGCCAACGCGGACGGAGGACACTGCCGATAAAAGTTTTGATTGAACTTTTTCAAAAGTTCACAGGGTCAAGGGACAGCGTCCCTTGGCGTGATCCGCAGATCACGAAACACTTTTGAAACGCTAAGCGCAGGAAAATATAATTGATAAAAAACACTGATTTTGCAAAGCAAAATATCTGCAGACGCAGATAAAGTGTTTTTTGTAGTCCTTTTGCAAAAAGGACTTTACCCTACGCCGGGGGTTTTCTAACCGGGCACAGCCCGGTACAACGCAAACGGAAACTGCTGTTTACGCCAGCCCCGTTCCGCCGGAGGTTTCCGAATGTTTCTTCTGCCAGCGCAGTGCGCGGTTGTAAAAATCGGTCCAGTCGTATTCGGTGAGGGTCTCGTCGAGTGCAAAGAGTTTTTTGCCCCCCGTTTCATCCGTCACCACGCCGTACGCCGCGCCCCAGTACAGGAGTACGCCGTCCACCACTTCCCGCTTGCGCAGCGTGGTGTACGCTTCCGGCACAGGATACATATATGTACCCGCCGTTTTCTCCGCGTCCCCGAGTGCCGGGATGGAAAGCGTCATCTTGCCGGAAACATGGCTTGCGATGCCCACATCTTCCAGCGTGTACGTTTCCCCGTTGAAGGTCAGCTGCAGCACGGCGACGCCGTCCTCCACGCGGTCAAAGTTCAGCTTCGGCGCCGGCACGGTTTTTTCACCGCAGGCAGCAAAGCACAGCACCGCAAAAAGCAGTGCCATCGTCATGGCCAGTATTCTTTTCATAAATCTCATCCTTTTTACAAATATTGATCAACCCCGGCAGCTTCCGCACAACCCCGGAATTTTCACCAATCTCACAGTTCCGTCTCCGCAGCCACTCCACGGATCTTCCCGGAACTTTTCTATATTATCAAGATATCACACTTTATAGAACGATGTCAATGAAATATTTCCTGACAGCTCCGCGTCGCGAAGTAAAAGTTTTGATCGAACTTTTCCAAAAGTTCGTGGGGTCAAGGGGCGAAGCCCTTGGCGTCCTCCGCAGAGGACGAAACACTTTTGACACCGAAAGCGCAGGAAAGTAGGAAGGACAGTCCGGTGGACTGTCCTTCCGTAGAAAACCCTCGCCGGGGGTTTTCTGGTCCGCATAGCGGACGGCGGCACAGTGCCCGAATGTAAAAAAGAAAGGAGTTCGGATTATGATCTGTCCCAAATGCAATGCCGAAATTGACAACCGCTTCAAAACCTGTCCCGAATGCGGCGCGGCATTCGAGCTGCCGCCGGGAACCATCTTCGGCGACATCCGCCTCCGCCGCAAAAAGAAAGGAAAGGAAAAGACGCCGGAAGAGGAGAAGCGCACAAAGCGGCGGATCCTCATCGGCTTTGGCATCTTTTTGGGGTTGCTCATCCTGTGCGATGTTCTGGTCCGCACCGGTGTGTGGGAAACGCTTTACTGGTCTCTCTACCGCCTGCGTTTTCCGATGCATTACACGCCGAAAACATGAAAAAACGGACGCTTCCCAGCGGAAGCGCCCGTTTTTTTACGCTTTCAGATGTTCTTTCTGCAGCTTGTGGAATTTTACAAAATAGGTAGAAACCAGAATCACCGCAGCACCCATCCACGCGGCGACCTCCGCGTAGTAGATGCCGTCCGAGCCCATCAGCGCAGGCAGGATCAGCGCGACCGCGATGCGCATGATGAACTCCATGATGCCGGAGAGCATCGGGGTGAGCGTATCGCCCAGGCCCATCAGCGCGGAGCGGTACACGTGCAGCATATAGAGCACGGCGAGGAACGCAGCCATCACGCGCAGGTAATACACCGCCACATCGGTGGAGAAGGCGACTTCCTCCGGCGTACCGGAGATGAACAGACCGACCATCGCACGGCCCAAAAGGAACACGATGCCGGTGATGAGCGCGGAGATCAGCAGGGCGATCCACGTGGCGGAGCGCATACCCTTCTTGATGCGCGGCAGCAGCCCCGCACCGAGATTCTGCCCCACATACGTGGTGGCGGCAAAGCCGAGGGACGACGCGGCGATCTCCAGAACGCCGTAGAGCTTGTTCGTTGCGGTGAGACCGGCCACAAACAGCACACCGTAGCGGTTGACGACCGTCTGCACCACCATGCCGCCCACGGCGATGACCATGTTCTGCGCGGCGATCGGCACACCGAGCCCCAGCAGGCGCCCGGCCATGAAGCGCTCCGGCAGAAAATACTGCTTTTCAAGCTTAATAATCCGCACCCGCAGCACGGCACGCAGGCAGTACAGCGCCGCGAAGAGCTGTGCCATGACGGTCGCAATGACCGCGCCCGCGATGCCCCAGTGGAACACCAGAATGAACAGCAGGTCGAGCGCCACGTTGAGGATGGACGCGATAACCATGGCATAGAGCGGGGTTTTGCTGTCGCCCAAGGCGCGCAGGATACTCGCCAGCACGTTGTACGCCATAATGATCGGAATGCCGGCAAACATGATCCGCAGGTACGTCAGCGCGCCGCGCATGACCTCCTCCGGGGTGTTCATCAGCCGCAGGACGGGCGTGACCGTCACCTGACTGACAACGAGCAGCACCACGGAAATGACGGCCGCCAGGGTGACGGACGCGCCGATGGAGCGGTTGAGCCCCTCGTGGTCCTCCGCGCCGAAACGCTGCGCCATAAAGATGGAAAAGCCCTGTGCAAAGCCCTGGATCATGCCCAGCACGAGCCAGTTGAGCCAATCCGCCGCACCCATCGCGGCCAGAGCCTGCACGCCCAGCGCCTGCCCCACAATGGCGGTATCCACCACGGTGTAAAGCTGCTGGAACACGTTGCCGAGGATCAGCGGCACCGCAAAGCCGATGATGAGCTTTGCCGGCTTTCCCTGTGTCATATTTTGAATTCGTTCCGTTTTGGCCATAATTTATGCCTGCAGTTTTCCCGATCGCTTCGGTAAAACTTCTTCCTTCCGTATCAATTTATGCATTCGAATATAGTACGTGATGCAGAGCAGCACCGCCGCACCGAACCACGCGGAGACCTCCGCAAAGCAGATGGCGAGAAATTCCAGACGGAATACGTTGTACAGCACCAGCACGACGGTGATGCGCAGCACAAGCTCCAGCGCGCCGGACAGCATCGGCACAAAGGTATCGCCGAGGCTCTGCAGCGAAAACCGATAGACAAACA
>JAFQWC010000028.1 GCA_017407665.1 Clostridia bacterium
GCTGAACCGTTTTGCCGACGGCACGACCTTAGAGGAAGTTTACATCCGGCAGCTGAAAGCGGTCATCCATGACTATCAGCTCGACGGCATACAGGTGGCGGACGGTGTGTCGAGCCCGCGCAGATCGCTGCAGGACGCCGATTATTCGGAACAGACAACATCCCGCTTCTTTGCGGAGCTTGGTATAACACCGCCGGAAACCTGCACGGATGTTCCGTCCACGGCGGAATATATCTTCAAAAATCACCGCCCGGAATGGATCCGGTTCTACAGAAAACACTGGTCGGCATTCATGGCCCATGTGATCGAAGCGATCAACAGCACCGGTGCCAAAGCAGCCTTTAACAGTGCGTGGACCAAAGGACCGATCGAAGCCGTATACCGTTACGGTGCCGATTATAAGGCTTTTGAAAACGCCGGCGCCGATTCCTTTATTGTTGAAGACGTGGCCGCGGACTTATTCTTCCTGTCGCATGATGACAACAGCTTCGAAATGCCTCATTCCCGCCGCAAGTTTATCCACTACGAATTTGCGTCCAACATGATGCAGCTGCGTGCCTGCCTGCCCAAGCTGAAGCTGACCCCGCTGTGCATGATCCGCGATACCTTGGAGCAGTGGGACGTGCTGCACCATATGCCGACTGCCATGCAGCGCGCCGTGGCCGTGAACCTGAATAATTATTACATCGATCAAAACGGCCGATTCAAGCCGACAACAAACGGCCCGCACTATTGCCTCGGTGACGGCCTCAAGGCGCAGGACTGGGACCTGCTGCGCATGATGTGGGACAACGCCTTTACGGAAAACGTGCAGGATGTCTGCGGTGTGACCGTGGTTTGGTCCGATAAGAAATGTGAAAAAGAGCTGGAGGCGCTGATCGAAAGCCGTCTGTGGTATAACGGAAAATGGACGGCAGAGCTGCTTTCGCACGGTGCGGCCGTACATAAGATCACACGTCTTGAGAATTTGCCTAAAGTGCAGGGGCCGGTGCTCGTCATCAACCCCGCTCTGCTTGAGAAAGAGGAGCTGGAAGCGATCGAAGCCTATCGCGGCGGGGAAGTTCTGTACCTCGGTCTGATGCCGAGCGGAAAGATCGGCTTCTCCGGTCTGCCCGACGTGCAGATCGATCCCGTACCGCTCCACGACGTGGTGGACCCGCACGGTGCCATCTGGACGGACAGCCTGACCTTTATGGAGATCGACCGCGTGTTTGTCGAGCGCGTCGCCATGTACATCAATACGCTGTCTCAGCTGCCGGTCATCACCGGCGATTACGGCGCCTGCCATGTGAATGAGGTGATCACCTCCGGGAATACCTCCCGTTTGTTCATTGATAATGAGGAGTATTGGTATGCAAGCCCGGTCGTGCATACCAAGCGCCCGATCAAATCTTTGTATTATGTCACAAAGCCGGAGTGCTACCCGATCAACCGGCCGGACGATCACTCTTTCCGGATCCGCGTGCCCGGCTTTGGTATGGATATTGTGGAAGTTACCTATGCAGATTGAGTGTACAGGAGGAATATGAAATGACAGAACGCATTGCCAGAATGAAAGCTTATCTTGAAAACCGGGAGCACAGAAAATTCCGCCGGAAACTGACGGAGGAAGAACTTTCCGTGATCCTTCCCCAGATCCGCAACCGGGATCTGAGCTATCTGCAGCGCCACACCCTGCGGCTGAAGCTGTTTCTGGAAGCAGAAACGCCGGTGCTTCTGCCGGACACGCAGGTGTTTGGTCTGCGCACAATCGAGTACTTCCCGGATATTTATTCTCCGGAAGAGCTGGAGGAGATCAAAAAGACCCATTACGTCCATGAAAAAGGCAAGGTCACCAATCTGTCCTGGGCCGTGGAAACCGTACTCACGGAGGGTTTGGAAGGCAGGCGCCGCCGTCTGCTGAACGGCGCACGTGCCGATGCTGACTTTGTCCGGCTGGCTTCGGAAACGATCGATATCGTAGAGGCATTTGCCGATCGCTATGCCGAAAAAATGCAGCAGAGCGGATTCGCCGAAGCCGCTGCCGCTTTATCCCGTGCAATCCGTACCGGTGCCGAAACGATGGCAGAGGCGTTTCAGGTTTTCCGCATCCTGCATTTTGGTGTATGGGCCAGTGATTGTTACCACAACACGGTGGGCCGGTTTGACCAATGGCTGCTGCCGTTTTATCGGCACGATCTCGAAAAGGGCATCGAAACCAAGGAAAGTGCGCTGGAGAAAATCGAAGATTTCTTCCTTTCTTTCAACTGGGACTCCGATCTCTACTACAGTCTCGCCTGGGGCGATAACGGGCAGAGTCTGGTTCTGGGCGGCCTGCTGAAAGACGGCAAAAACGGCATCAATGAGCTGACGGAGATGGCACTTGTGGCTGCGCGGGAAGTCCGCCAGATTGACCCGAAGATCAATTTGCGTGTCGATAAAAATACGCCCATCGCACTTTATGAGCTCGCCACCGAACTGACGAAGATCGGGCTCGGTTTCCCGCAGTATGCAAATGATGATGTGGTGGTCCCCTGTCTGGAATACTGGGGATATGCACCGGAAGATGCCCGCAACTATGCGATCGCAGCGTGTTGGGAATTCATCGTGCCTGAAAACGCGATGGATATTCCGAATGTCAACGGCGTGCCGATGGCGGAGATCGTGCATCAGGTGATCACCGAAAACCTGAATAACTGTGATTCTCTGGACGAACTGATGGAGCACGTCCGCGCGGCGATCCGTACACGTGCGGTTTCCATGGCGTCCGTTTTCAAAAATCTGCATCTGGAGCCGGCACCCCTGCTCTCTCTGCTGATGGGCAATTGTGCCGATGAGGGCCGGGACATCAGCGCCGGCGCAAAATACAACAATATCGGATTCCACGGTACGGGCCTTTCCTGCGCGGCAGATCAGCTCGCCGCCGTGGACAGCATGATCTTCCGCACGGGCCGCATCAGCAAGGAACGCCTGCTCACGGGTCTTGCCGGGAACTTCGAGAACGATAAAGAGCTCAAATGGCTCCTGCGCAACGAAGCCGACAAAATGGGGCGCGACGACACTGCCAATGCCATCGGCAACCGCCTGCTGCATTTCTTTGCAGATGCCGTGCAGGATCTTAAAAATGAACGGGGCGGCATTGTGCGTGCCGGTACGGGCTCTGCCATGTACTACGTGTGGCATTCGGAAAATCTGCCGGCTACGGCCGACGGCCGCGGCGCCGGGGAATTCCTGCCCGCGAACTTCTCCCCCTCCCTGTTCCTGACCAAAGCCGGTCCGCTGTCCGTGCTGCTGGGCTTCTCGCCGGATGCGCTGAAGCGTACCTCAAACGGCGGCCCCATGACGCTCGAACTGCACGATTCCGTCTTCCGGGATGAACAAAGCGTCGGCAAGGTGGCGCGGCTGGTGCAGGCTTATATTCTTGCAGGCGGCCATCAGCTGCAGTTGAATGCCGTCAACGCCGAGAAACTGCGTGCGGCACAGCGTGAACCGGAGAAGCATCAGGACCTGATCGTCCGTGTGTGGGGCTGGAGCGGCCATTTTGTTGAGCTCGATAAGTGCTATCAGGATCAGGTGCTCAGCCGCGTGGAGTATAAGGAATTGTAATGAAAGGCATTATCTTTTCGATCGAAGAATTTGCGATCTATGACGGTCCCGGCATTCGGGCAAATGTGTTCTTCAAGGGATGTCCTCTGCGCTGCAGATGGTGCCATAATCCCGAGGGGCTGTCCCCAAAGCGGCAGATCGCCCGCAGTCCGAACGGCTGCATAAACTGCGGCGCGTGCCGTGCGGCCTGCCCGTCTCCGGAGGTTTGCCGATCCTGCGGGCAGTGCATTCCGGCTTGCCCGAGGGGGCTGATCCGGTATGCCGGGGATGAATGGGAGGCCGATGCCCTTGCGGCACGCATCCTGAAGCTGAGCCCCATTCTGAAAAACGGCGGCGGCGTGACCTTCAGCGGCGGTGAAGTGCTGATGCAGCCGGAATTCCTGCTGGAAATGCTGCAAAAGACCGCCTCGCTGCACCGCGCCGTGGAAACATCCGGTTATGGCAGGACAGAAGATTTCTGCCGTATGCTGGAAGAAACCGAACTCGTGTACTTTGACCTCAAGGCCATGGACAGCGAAGCGCACCGGCGGTTTACCGGCGTGGACAACACCCGCATCCTGCAGCACGCGCGCCTGCTCATGGAATCCGATACGCCGTATATTTTCCGTGTGCCGTTCATCCGGGATGTCAACACGGGTGAAGAAAACCTGTACAGCATGGCGGAATTTCTCTCGAAAGCAAAAACGCCGCCGAAAGTGGAGTTCCTGCTGTACAATAAAATGGCCGGCGCCAAATATCCCCTGGTGGGCATGGACTACCCGTGGCAGTTCGAGCAGCCCACAGAGGAGGACCAAAATCGCGCACGAAAAATTCTCGCGGATTTCCCCATCAGCTTCCGAAAATAAGATATAAAAAGCCAAAAACCCGAACGCCGCCCACAAAGGGCAGCCGTTCGGGTTTTGCTTTTCAGGTAAATTTTCTTTAGAGGGAGACAGCGCTCTTCCCTTTGCCGGTCTCCTTCAGGACTGTTTGTCAAACTCAGAAGGAACCGCCGCCGGTACTGCGGGAAGAACCGGAACGGGACGAATCGCTGCCCGATTCCTTCTTCGTGCGGCTGACCTCTCTGTACAGGAAGAAATCGCGATACACGGTGACCTGCATACTGCCGGGCTTGACGTAAACATTCGCTTGATTCTGCTTGCGGACGGTTTTCAGCTGTCCCTTCATGATGAGCACTGTGATCAAGCCGACAATCGCGCCGACGATCAGACAAATCAGGAATGTCTTCCCAAAGTTAAAGGGGAAGCCGTTGAGATACCCGTCCAGATAGTACGCACTCTCGCCTATGAATGTATCGAAGGCGGCTGCGTAATCCCCGTCGGACAGATCGGATACGATCTCTCCGCCGATCGCATCGATCACATCTACGTCGATCGCTGTACCGGCATAGCCGTTGCTGAGGATTCGATATTCCCTGGGATCCATGCAAACCAGCAGGAAAACACCGTCCCGCTCTGCACCGTATCCGAATCCCATGGAATCGTATGTATGCTCCAAAATCACATCGACACTGTCGCCATCCGCGGACGGGATTGTCATGATCACGATCTGCGCATCATACTGTCGGCTGACTTCCGAAAGCTTTTCGGACAGCCGGCCTTCCTCCGCGTCGCTCAGCAGATCCGCCTGATCATAAAGATGGGTACCGGTCTCTGCGGAAACGGGAAGCGCAAATCTCAAAACGAACAGCATCACAAGAAGCATGGAAAAGAATTTTCTTTTCATCGTTCGCACCTCCTTACAGCATCCAGAACAGATAACTGAGCGCAAATGCCGCCGCAGTTACTGCACCGGCCACACCCAGCAGCCATTTCCAGAACGCACCCTTATCCATCGGCAGATCACCGGCGATTTTGCCGGTCTGCCCGTTGACACCGAAGGTAAATTTCTGTCCGTTCCACTGCGTGGTTAGGATCCATACAGGGTACAGCGCATAGCGGGCACGGCCGTTCTGCAGATTGATGGTGGAACTGACCGGAACAACAGAGGTGTAGCCCTGAACCGTGGAGGCAAACGCCTCCGCCGTACTGACCTTGATCCGCTCATTGGCGCGCCCGATACTCGCATCCGCGTCTACATCGTACTTATCCGCCAGATAACCGGAGAGGAACGCGGTCTGGAAATCTACTGCTTCCGAAATATCGAACGGTTCGATGGATTCCATCAGAGTGTCATCCATTTTGGTGGAGCCATCCACCGGAACATTTTCAAACCCGATCCCGCCGGCACGAACCACCGCGAAGTGGCTGGTTTCGGTATATCGGTACTCGCTGTCGCTCCAGGAGCGGGTTCTCGTGGCTTTGTAGCGAACGTACGCGTCCGCATCGGTATCAAAAAGCCAAACCGGCACATATACGCCCTTGACTTCCTGAATATGGTTCTGATCCTTAAACACTTTAGGCAGCAGGGGCTTGCCTTTGTAATGATTCTGCAAAGCTGCAGCAGCCGCTTTTTTATCCACCTTAAAGGGGATCACGAGATCCGGTTTCAGCGCGCCAGCAAACTGACCCGTCATAATGACGGGATTGCCGCAGAACGGGCACGCCGAGGCGCCGGTGGTCTCATCGGCAACGATCTCGCCGCCGCAGGTGCTGCAGGTATAGATCCGCAGACCTTCCGCTTCGCCCTCCTGCCATTCTCCGCCGGCAGAGGTATCCCAGGTCATATTCTCCTGCGGCTGGTTGTTCAGCTCTTCGTCGTATGCCTGCAGGGCATCCATTTCAAATTCCGAACCGCAGTACGGACAAACCATTTTCTGCGTTTTACTGTCAAATTCTATGGCGCCATCGCAGCATGGACATTTAAAACCCTGTAATTCAGCCAAATCCTTGCACTCCTTTCCTACACAACCACACATAGTAAACAGCGGCGATCCGCCGGTCCGTCACTGCAAAACGGCAGACCGCGCACACTGTCAGTTATTCTCATCAGAGACCTTTATGCGATCCTCTTAAATGATATCGCCGTTATCGAACGGGTCTCCGCACTCCGGACAGAAACGCGGCGCCTTTGTCGGGTCTGCCGGCTGCCATCCGCACTTGTCGCATCTGTACTGCGGAACACCTGCAGGCTTCTTGCTGCCGCAGTTCTGGCAGAATTTGCCGGTATTCTTTGCACCGCAGGAGCAGGTCCAGCTGCCGTCATTCGCGGGCTTCGGGCTGCCGCACTCGGGACAGAATTTACCGGTTGCCGTGGCACCGCACTTGCAGGTCCATGCGCCTTCCGGCTTCGGTTCCGGCTTTTTGCTGCCGCATTCGGGGCAGAACTTACCGGTCGCCGTGGCGCCGCAGCTGCACTTCCAACCGTCCGCTGCGGGGGCCTGTGCCTGCTGCTGCGCCATCTGCTGTTGCTGCTGCACACCCATTTGATAGAAATTCTGCGCCTGATTGAAACCGCCGCCCATCGCGCCGCCTGCCATACCCATGCCCATAAAACCGGTCATGGCGCCGGCGGCGTTGCCGGCTGCGGTCTCCATCGCATTGGCGGTAGCGGTTGTCATACGGCCGCCCATCATGAAGGCGTTCTGACCGTAAGTCATGGAGTCTTCCATCTCCTGAATCTTCTTCATATCTTCCGGATTCAGCGTGATGGGATTCAACGCGATCTTGGCGACGGCAATGCCGCGGTCGATCCATTCTGTCTGCAAAGCCTCGTTCATGGCCTTCTTCAGCTCATTGGCCTTTGCCGGGATCTGTGCCGGGCGCAGTTCCATTTCGGCCAATGCACCGAATGCCGGCTGGAGTGCAGAGATGAATTCCGCCTTCATCTGTACATCGAGCTGATCGCGGGTAAAGGCATGCTCCACATTACCGCAGACTCTGGTGTAGAACAGAATCGGGTCGCTGATCATGTACGAGTAAACACCATTGCAGCGCACATTCACGGTACGGCTCATGCCGAGGCGCTTGTTCATGACCTCGAAGATAATGGGGCTCGGTGTGCCGAACTTATTGCCCATGATCTCCTTCGTGTTGAAGTAGTAAATTCTCTGGTCCTTGCCGGTATCTCCACCGTACGTAAAGCGCTTGCCGACCGCCCGGAAGGTCTCCTTCAGGCTTTCGCCGAAAGATCCGGCAAAGATGGACGGTTCCGTGGAAGTATCATACGTATACTCGCCCGGCTCCGCACAGACGTCTACCACTTTGCCCTGCTCCACAATGATCATGCACTGACCGTCGGCCACGGCAATACCGGAACCGTTGGAAATCACATTATCACTGCCTCTTGTGTTGGAGCTGCGTCCGGAGACACGCTTCTGGCCTTTGACCACAAGGGTGTCCATGTCCAGCGCATCGCAGTAGAAGAACTCCTTCCACTGATCTGCCAGAACACCGCCGAGTGCACCCAAACCTGCTCTGATAAGTCCCATATTTCTTACTCCTTTCAAGATAAAAATGTTTTCCTTCGTATTAAATACGGCAGGAACCATTTGCAGATCTCTGCTGACGGTTCTTCCGTTATTTCGTATATCCAGCTTAAAACCCTTGATTGCCCTCCTTTATGGGCATTTCAGGAGTTTCGACAGGCACATCCAACAACGAGTTTCTGAAAAGGTACTTCTAAATAATATCTCCTATAAATATTATATTTTTCCTGTCTGCCTTTGTCAATCTGCCAGTGAAATTTAGTGAGCATTTCAAAGTGCCCTGAGCTTTTTTCGGGCTTTCGAATCCACCCTCTTGCCTAAAAACAAAAAACCGAAGATCAAAAGATCTTCGGCTTTTCGTGGCAACATTTGATAATAATGATACGGTTTCATAGGGTTTCAAAAGGTTTCACTTGAAAATGAAACCCTAATGAGGAAAATGAAACCATAAAAAATCATCCTATATTATGGCAAATTGCTCTTTCCTAAATTGCATTTGCTACAAAGTGTTTGAAGATTTTGAAGTGTAGGGTCTGTCGAATAATCGACAGGCCCTATAGGATAGAATTACGAGTTAGTTTGGGTCACTGTTTGGCTGTCCCGGTGTGGAATTGTCAATGACAGTCCACAGGCCGCTTCCGACATCCTCAACCAGA
>JAFQWC010000029.1 GCA_017407665.1 Clostridia bacterium
CCACTCGGGAACTCCTCCATATATGGAGCTGGTGAACGGACTCGAACCCCTGACCTGCTGATTACAAATCAGCTGCTCTACCAACTGAGCTACACCAGCACGTTGGGTCGTGTTCTCGACGCAAGATGTATTATATCGCAGAGTCATGGAAAAGTCAAGAGAAATTTCTCAAAAACAAAAAATAAATCGGGAAATTTTGAAAAGGCTGAAAGAAACGCTTCTTGTGCGGTGGAATGCTCCTTCATCCCGATTGCCTGACTGAAAATTCCCGGTACACGGTTTCCTTTTTTCGCATGATATGCTATACTCAAAAAAGACAAACCATAGAAAGGACTAAACCTTGCATGGACAGAACGCATTTTTTACCGGTTTCCCGGGCAGATCTCATCGCCCGCGGCATTGACCGGCTGGATTTTGTTTATATTTCGGGAGATGCCTATGTGGATCATCCGTCCTTTGGCACTGCGATCATTTCCCGCATTCTGGAAAGCCACGGCTTCACGGTGGGCATCATCGCGCAGCCGGATTGGAAGGACCCGGACAGCATCTCCGCCCTCGGCGAGCCTAAACTGGGCTTTCTGGTTTCGGGCGGCAACATGGATTCCATGGTGAACCATTATTCCGTCACGAAGAAGCGCCGCAGACAGGATGCCTACTCCCCCGGCGGCGAGATGGGCAGGCGTCCGGATTACGCCGCGGTGGTCTACTCCAACCTCATTCGCCGCACCTACAAAAAAACACCGATCATCCTCGGCGGCATTGAAGCCAGTCTGCGCCGTCTGGGACATTACGATTATTGGTCCGATAAGATGAAGCGCTCCATTCTGATGGATTCCGGCGCGGACATCATCTCGTACGGCATGGGCGAGCGCTCCATCGTGGAGATCGCCGAGGCGCTGCGCAGCGGGATCCCGGTGCGGGAGATCTCGTTTGTGCGCGGCACGGTGTATAAAACTTCCGAAATGCCGATGGACCCGGACTGCATCCACCTGCCGGCCTTCGATAAGATCCAGACAAGCAAGGAGCTGTACGCAAAGAGCTTCTACCGGCAGTACCTGAATACAGACCCCTTCACCGCGAAAACGCTCGTCGAGCCCTACACGGCGGACAATCTGTATGTCGTGCAGAATCCGCCTCAGAAGCCGCTCACCACGGCGGAAATGGACGCGGTCTATGCGCTGCCGTATGCCCGTACCTATCATCCGGATTACGAAGCCGCCGGCGGCATTCCGGCTATTGAGGAAGTAAAGTTCAGCCTCATCAGCAACCGCGGCTGCTTCGGCGCCTGCAGTTTCTGTGCGCTGACCTTCCATCAGGGCCGCATCATCCAGACGAGAAGCCACGAATCCCTGCTGGAAGAAGCGTCCATGATGACGCAGGACCCGGATTTCAAGGGCTATATTCACGATGTGGGCGGCCCCACGGCGAATTTCCGCCAGCCCGCCTGCAAAAAGCAGCTCACGCACGGCGCCTGCAAAAACCGCCAGTGCCTATTCCCGGAGCCCTGCCCCAATATGGAAGCCGACCACAGCGATTACGTCGCCCTGCTGAGAAAACTTCGTGCACTGCCGAAGGTGAAAAAAGTCTTCGTGCGCTCCGGTATCCGGTTTGATTATCTCCTCGCTGACCCGGACGAAACCTTCTTCCGCGAGCTTGTAAAGCACCATGTCAGCGGTCAGCTGAAGGTCGCTCCGGAGCACGTTTCGGATGGCGTGCTCAAGATGATGGGCAAGCCGCAGAACAGCGTGTACCGCAAATTTGTGAAGCGTTATAAGGAGCTGAATCAGGAAATGCACCTCGATCAGTACCTTGTGCCGTATCTGATGTCCTCCCATCCCGGCTCCACGCTGCAGGATGCGATCCGTCTGGCGGAATACCTGCGCGACCTCGGCTATATGCCGGAGCAGGTGCAGGATTTCTACCCCACACCGTCCACGATTTCCACCTGTATGTACTACACCGGGCTGGATCCCCGCACGATGAAGCCGGTGTATGTGGCGAAAGATCCGCACGAAAAAGCCATGCAGCGTGCCTTGATCCAGTACCGCGACCCCAAAAACTATGAGCTCGTCACCGAGGCGCTGCTGAAAGCCGGCCGAAAGGATCTGGTGGGTACGGGCCCGAAATGCCTGCTGCGCGCCCGCCACGGCGACACGCGCTTTGTGCAGAAAACGCCCGCAAAGCCTATGAAAGCGGGTGCCAAGAAACCGGAAGCGCCCGTCAGCCGCCGCTGGGACGGCAGCAAACCCGGAAAAAATAAGCGCCGATAAGCCTGCTTATATATAGAAAGGAAATTGTCATGAAAAACTGGAAATTTCTGAAAATCAACGAACTCAAACCGGAAGGCTGGCTGCGCCGTCAGCTGGACATTCAGGCGCGCGGTCTCTCCGGCCATCTGGATCTCATCTGGCCCGATGTGCGGGACAGCGCGTGGATCGGCGGAGACCGCGAGGGCTGGGAGAGAATGCCCTACTGGCTGGACGGTTTCCTGCCGCTGGCGTATCTCACGGAAGACAAGGATATGCAGCAGCGCGCGCAGCGGTACATCGATGCCATTCTGAACAACCAGAAGGTCGACGGCTGGATCTGCCCCTGTGCGGACGACGAGCGGGAGACGTACGACCTGTGGGCCGTGTTTCTCATCTGCAAGGTGCTTTCCGTGTACCACAACTGCACCGGCGATCCCCGCGCTGTGGATGCCGCGTATTATGCGCTGGATAACCTTTACTGCCTGCTGAAAGCCGAAAAAGTGCACCTGTTTGAGTGGGGCAAGTTCCGCTGGTTCGAGGGCTTCATCGCCCTGCGCTGGCTGTACGCGCTGCGCCCGGAGCCGTGGCTGAAGGACCTCGGCCGCCTGCTGCGGGAACAGGGTGCCGACTATATGGAGTTTTTCGATCTTTGGAAGCGCCCGGTCAACCGCTGGCGCTTTGATACGCACATCGTCAATATCGGTATGGCGATGAAGGCCGAAGCCGTTTCCGCCGCGTTCCTGGAAGAACCCTACCGCGATGACGCGGAGAAGATGCACCGCCACCTGTATAAATACAACGGCACGGTCTGCGATTTCTACACCGGCGACGAATGCCTCTCCGGCCTGAGCGCCATTCAGGGCACGGAGCTCTGCGCCGTGGTGGAGCAGGCGTATTCCTACGAGGAAATGATCGCCATCACCGGCGACGCCAAATGGGCGGACCGTCTCGAGCGCGTGCTGTATAACGGCCTGCCGGCCACCTGCAGTGAAGATATGTGGACCCACCAGTACGACCAGATGGCGAACCAGATTGCCTGCGTAAAATTCCCGGGCAAGCCGCTGTTCAGCACGAACAACGCCGATGCGCACTGCTTCGGTTTGGAGCCGAACTACGGCTGCTGCACCGCAAACTTCAATCAAGGCTGGCCGAAATTTGCCGCGAACGCCTTTATGAAGTCCGATACGGCGCTGATCGCTGCTGTGCCCGTCCCGATGACCGTACATACCACCGTGAACGGTGTTCCGGTCACGGCTGTCTGCGAGACGGCGTATCCCTTCCGTCACGCGGTGAAGTATACGATCACCACAGAGGGCGAGGCCCCGGTACAGTTCATGTTCCGCGTGCCGGCATGGTCCAAGGAAACTTATGTAAACAACAAGCGGATCGACGAGACTGGTTTTGTCACCATCGACCTCGCGCCGAATGCCACGACGGAGCTGAACATCACCTTCAAGGCGGAGATCGTCCTCGAGCAGCGCCCGCACAAGCTGTGCGCCGTAACCTACGGCCCGCTCGTGTTCTCGCTGCCGGTTCAGAGCCGCTGGGAGAAGCGTGAGTACATTGAAAACGGCGTGCCGCGTGAGCATCCCTACTGCGACTACGACATCTACCCGATGAGTGACTGGAATTTTGCCTTCCACGGTGCGGATTTTGAGCTTGTGGAAAACGAAGTCGGTGACGTGCCGTTCTCGGAG
>JAFQWC010000030.1 GCA_017407665.1 Clostridia bacterium
ACAGGGTGGATTGTCATCGACGCGGACGGCACAATAAAAGAATGCTTTGCCGCAACCGCCAGCGGAACACCGATGGAATGCCCGCCGCCGAGCACCAGAGAGACCGTAGGCTTTTTCATGCCAGCCACAAGCTCTGCAATGGCAAGCCCCGCTTCCACATCGCCGCCCACCGTATTGAGGATCATCAAAAGACCGTCGATTTCCGGGTCTTCTTCGATCGCGACGATCTGCGGGATCACGTGCTCGTATTTGGTCGTTTTGTTCTGGGAAGGCGCGATGTAATGCCCTTCGATCTGCCCGATCACGGTCAGGCAATGGATCGTATGCCGGCCGCCCCGCGTTACAATGGAGCCGCTTTCCACAATTTGTTTCTGCTGCGCACTGCTCTCCTCCTGCTCTTCGGTTTCATTATCCGCAAGAGAGTATACGGTATGCTTTTTGGCTTCCTTAGCCTCTTTCACGCAAATCACTCCTGTTCTTAGATTCCAAGTGAGTTTAGTGTCCGCGAAAAAGAGAAAAACATACGTCCCGGCAATGCACAGATTTATACAAATACAAGTATATCACTACACCGGTAAAACTGCAAGAAAGAATTCCTTTCCGAATCCATTCCGTACGGAAAATAAATTCGTAAAATTTAAGTTGAATGGTTTTAAAATTCAAAATTCACATCAGAAAAACTTGTTACAGCTTTGACAAGCATGATTTTTGCAGGATTTATTTCGATTTCCTGCAAAAATTGTGATTTTAGCATTGACATTTCCGGCCGGATAGTGGATAATGGGAGCATACTTTTCATCCTGCGAAAAGAAAAGGAGAGATCCATATGGGTTTTACAATCGCACAGAAAATTTTAGCGGCGCATCTGCTCAGCGGAGAAATGATTCCGGGACAGGATATCGGGCTGCGCATTGACCAAACACTGACACAGGACGCCACCGGCACGATGGCGTATCTGGAGTTTGAAGCGATGGGCGTTCCGCGTGTAAAAACCGAACGCAGCGTCGCTTATATTGACCATAACACTTTGCAGACCGGTTTTGAGAACGCGGATGACCACCGCTATATCCAGACCGTGGCCAAAAAGCACGGCATCTGGTTCTCGAGACCCGGCAACGGCATCTGCCATCAGGTCCATCTGGAGCGCTTCGGCATTCCGGGCAAGACTTTGATCGGTTCCGACAGCCACACCCCCACCGGCGGCGGCATCGGTATGCTGGCATTTGGTGCCGGCGGTCTGGACGTAGCCGTAGCCATGGGCGGCGGCGAATACCACATCACGATGCCGACCATGACAAAGATTGTACTGACCGGCGCACTGCAGCCGTGGGTATCTGCAAAGGATATTATCCTCGAAGTCCTGCGCCGTATGAGCGTTAAGGGCGGCGTGGGCAAGATCATCGAATACGCCGGCGAGGGCATCCGTACGCTGACCGTACCGGAGCGTGCGACCATCACCAACATGGGCACGGAGCTGGGTGCGACGACATCCATCTTCCCCTCCGACGACATCACGTTGGCTTTCCTCAAGGCACAGGGCCGTGAAGCCGACTGGATGGAACTGAAATCCGATGAAGATGCCGTTTATGATGAGATCATTGAGATTGATCTTTCCGCACTGGAGCCGCTCGCGGCCTGCCCGCACAGCCCGGATGCCGTAAAGCCGGTCTCCAAACTGACGGACATTAAGGTGGATCAGGTCTGCATCGGTTCCTGCACCAACTCCTCCTATCTCGATCTGATGCGTGTCGCTTCCATTCTGAAGGGCAAGACCGTACATCCGAATGTGAGCCTTTCCATCGCACCGGGTTCCAAACAGGTTTATAATATGCTCGCAAAGAACGGTGCGCTCGCCGATATCATTGCAAGCGGCGCCAGAATTCTGGAATGCGCCTGCGGCCCGTGCATCGGTATGGGTCAGTCCCCGAATTCCGCCGGTGTTTCCCTGCGTACCTTCAACCGCAATTTTGAAGGCCGCAGCGGCACAGCGGACGGTCAGGTGTATCTCGTGAGCCCGGAAACGGCCGCAGCCTCCGCGCTGACCGGCATGTTCACCGACCCGCGTACACTCGAGGGCTGGGAGAAAATTCAGATGCCGGAAGCGTTCCTCATCAACGACAATATGATCGTCGAGCCCGCGCCGGATTATCTCTCCGAGACCGTAGATGTGCTCCGTGGCCCGAACATCAAGCCCTTCCCCATCGCCAAGCCGCTGCCCGAAAGCATCACGACAAAGGCCATTCTCAAGGTGGGCGACAACATCACGACCGATCACATCATGCCGGCTGGCGCAAAGATTCTGCCGTACCGTTCCAATATTCCGTATCTTTCCAATTTCTGCTTCGCTGTCTGTGACAAGACTTTCCCGGACCGCTGCAAGGCGGAAGGCTCCGGCATCATCATCGGCGGCACGAATTACGGTCAGGGTTCTTCCCGTGAACACGCCGCGCTCGTTCCGCTGTACCTCGGCATCAAGGCGGTCGTGGCGAAATCCTACGCCCGTATCCATTGTGCAAACCTCGCCAACGCCGGCATTCTGGCGCTGCGCTTTAAGGATGAAGCCGATTACGACCGCATCGATCAGATGGATGAGCTGACTCTGCCGGATATCCGCGACGCCATTCAGAACAAGAAGCCGATCATCCTGCGCAACGAGACCAAGGGGATCGACATGGAAGTCGTTCCCATGATGACGGACCGCGAACGCGCGATGGTCATCGAGGGCGGCCTGCTGAATTATACAAAGTCCCTGAACAAATAAGCACACAAGGAGCATCTGTGCCATGAGCGAATATATTAAGATCCCTATGAAAACACCGCTGGTCGAAATGGACGGCGATGAAATGACCCGTATCATCTGGAAGATGATCAAGGAGATCCTGCTTCTGCCCTATGTGGACCTGAAAACGGAGTATTATGATCTCGGCCTCGAGTACCGCGATCAAACGAACGACCAGGTGACGGTTGATTCCGCGGAAGCCACGAAGAAATACGGCGTGGCTGTAAAGTGCGCCACCATTACGCCGAATGCCGCCCGTGTGGAGGAATACAACCTCAAGGAAATGTGGAAATCCCCGAACGGCACGATCCGTGCGATTCTGGACGGCACGGTGTTCCGCGCCCCGATCCTCGTGAAGGGCATCACACCGTTCATTCCGAACTGGACAAAGCCGATCACCATCGCGCGCCATGCCTACGGCGACGTTTACAAAAATGTGGAAATGGCTGTTCCGGCCAACGCCAAGGCGGAACTCGTCATCACTAAGGAGGATGGCACCGAGGAGCGCAGGGTGATCCACAATTTCGGCACACCGGGTATTATTCAGGGCCTGCACAACATCGATAAGAGCATCGAGAGCTTTGCCCGCGCCTGCTTTAACTATGCGCTGAGCACCAAGCAGGATCTGTGGTTTGCGACAAAGGATACCATCTCCAAGACATACGACCACCGTTTCAAGGATATTTTCCAGGAAATCTTCGACAACGAGTACAAGGAGAAGTTTGACGCCGCCGGTATCGAGTATTTCTATACTCTGATCGACGACGCCGTTGCCCGCGTGGTGCGCAGCGAAGGCGGATATATCTGGGCCTGCAAAAACTACGACGGCGACGTCATGAGCGATATGGTCGCTACCGCATACGGCAGCCTTGCCATGATGACCTCCGTGCTGGTCTCCCCGGACGGCATTTATGAGTACGAAGCCGCACACGGCACGGTACAGCGCCACTATTACAAGCACCTCAAGGGCGAGAAGACCTCTACAAACTCTGTGGCTACGCTCTTCGCATGGACCGGCGCACTGCGTAAGCGCGGTGAGCTGGATGCTATCCCCGAACTCATGGCCTTTGCCGATAAGCTGGAGAAAGCCACCATCCAGACCATCGAAGATGGCGTGATGACCGGCGATTTGGCTGCTATGTCGACCTTGGAGAACATTCAGAAAGTCGGCACGGAAGAATTCCTGCTGGCGATCCGCGACCGATTGGAGCAGATTCTTTAATTTAATCATGCAATTGTCCGCTGTGTTTCCCCGCAGCGGACTTCTTTTTGTTCAATTCGTTGAATTTGTTAAAAACCTGAACAAGTACTTGTATTCGCGAAAGGAATATGTTAATATTCAAAACAGGATCTTTGATATTTTGAAAGCGAGGTACATCATATGCAGAAAAAACAGTATATCTCCATGGCTGTCATTCGGCGTCTGCCCCGTTATTATCATTTTCTGAAAGATCTGGATCGCCGCGGCATTCTGCGTGTTTCTTCCAAGGAATTGGCCGAAAAGATGGGTTTTACCGCTTCTCAGGTTCGTCAGGACTTTAACTGCTTCGGCGGTTACGGTCAGCAGGGCTACGGCTATGCGGTGCATCAGCTGCGCGAGGAAATCGGCAGCATTTTGGGTGTGGACCGCTCCCATAAATGCATTCTGCTGGGCGCTGGCAATCTTGGCAAAGCCATCGCCACACACATCACGAATAATTTCGCCGGTTTTGAGCTTTCCGGTATTTTTGACAGCAGCGAGCGCATCGTCGGTATGCAGATTGCAGGCAAGCAGGTTCTCCCCTATTCCGAGCTGCAGAATTTTGTTCAGCAGCAGAAGCCGGTCATGGCGATTCTCTGTGTTCCTCGCAGCGCTGTGGAGGACGTCACAGATGCACTCTATGCATTGGGCATTCGCAGCTACTGGAATTTCAGCCAGTTTGATATCCACATGAAATACAAGGATACCGTGGTTGAAAACGTTCATTTGACAGACAGCATGATGACGCTTTGCTATCGCGTGACGGAATTGATCGACTGAAAAAATATTTTGAAAAAAGTCGAAAATAACAGTTGACAAATGGGAACCCCGGTGCTATAATGAACAAGTCGTCAGGCGAGGGCCGAGACAAAACAGAATATGCAGGTATGGCGGAATTGGCAGACGCGTATGGTTCAGGTCCATATGAATGCAAGTTCATGCAGGTTCAAGTCCTGTTACCTGCACCACGAAGAAGACATCCAATCGGGTGTCTTTTTTGTTTTGATTTGACCCGACAGCTCAGGATGCGTTGTCGCACATATACAGCCCCGCTTACTGTTCCCATACACATTTTCGGTACCAAAGGAGCAAACCATATGAATACGAGTATATTAACTCCGGGCACGGATCTTCGTTCTCAGCTTTCCCGAGTATGGAAGCTGAGCGTCCCGGCAATTCTGACTCAGATCACCACCATCGCCATGCAGTATATCGATTCTGCCATGGTCGGCAATCTCGGCGCAAATGCATCTGCCGCGATCGGTCTTGTGTCTACAAGTACATGGCTGATGGGCGGTGTAGGCTCGGCTGTTTCGGCTGGTTTCTCTGTGCAGGTGGCGCAGTACATCGGTGCAGGTGAACCGCACAACGCCCGGCGTGTGATCAAGCATGGCTTTCTCACCGCATTGATCGTCACCACACTGATCTCTCTGTTCGGCATCTGTATCAGCGGCCCTCTGCCCCGTTGGCTGGGCGGCGAAGAGGCCTTGTGGCAGGATGCCAGTGCGTATTTTCTTGTCTTTGCCATCACCATGCCCTTTATGGAACTGAACTGGCTGGCTTCCGGTTTCCTGCAAAGCGCAGGAAATATGGTGGTCCCCAGTATTCTCAACTCCGTGATGTGCGTGTTGGATGTTGTTTTTAATGCAATTTTCATTCCGCGATACGGCGTTCTCGGTGCAGCGATCGGCACCGGACTTGCAACAGTACTTGTGTGTCTTGTTGTATTGTGGTTCTGCTGCCTGCGCTATGAACCGCTGCGTCTGAACCGCAAGGAAAAATGTCCGGTAGATATTTCCATCCTGAAACGTGCACTGAAAATCGGAACGCCGGTCGGCGCAGAATCTATTGCCATGTCCGGCGCATCGGTGGTCTCTACTATGATTATTGCGCCGTTGGGTGCCGTTGCCATTGCGGCACACTCTTTTGCGATCACCGCTGAAAGCCTGTGCTATATGTCCGGTTATGGCATTGCCACTGCGGCCTCCACCCTTGTCGGTCAGAGTGTCGGCGCAAAGGATTACCGCCTCGCTCGCCGCTACGGATATATTACTGTGATTTTTGGCAGCGCCATGATGGCCTTAACAGGCATTATTATGTTTATTGGTTGTCCGTTCGTATTTGATCTGCTCACACCGGTTGCAGAAGTGCAGACTGTAGCTGCACAGATCCTGCGTATCGGTCTGATCGCCGAGCCGCTGTACGGTGTATCCATGGTGGCTTCCGGTGCCCTGCGCGGTGCAGAAGACACTCTGGTTCCCAGCGTGCTGAATCTTTTCAGCATTTGGGTTGTTCGTCTGGGTCTCGCTCTGATTCTTGTTCCGCTTTACGGCATTCACGGTATGTGGACAGCTATGGCGATCGAACTGTGCGTACGCGGACTGCTTCTTTTGGTGCGTCAGATCCGCTCCAAATATCTGTATCCTGAAACCGTGTAGTAACGAGCAGAGAGCCATTCAACCGAATGGAACTACACCGGAAACGGATTTCAAAAGTACAAAGTACTTTCTCTGTTCTCCAATCAGGAATACTGATGGTCATTTCGGATCCCCTTTTCCCTTTTCAAACTGTATCGTCAAATAAATTACGCCCCGGTAAAGCTTCCTTCTCGGAAAGCGCACCGGGGCGTTTATGTTTGTTTATGTTTTATTCGATCAGGTCATTATCGCGGAACTGCAGTGCATAGAGGTCCTTGTATGTGCCCTCGGCTGCGATCAATTCCTCATGCGTACCGCGCTCTGTGATGCGGCCGTTCATCACGACAGCAATCTCATCCGCATTGCGAATGGTGGACAGACGGTGCGCAACGACCAGCGTGGTGCGGCCCTTGCAGAGCTCATCGAGTGCCTGCTGAATGAGCACTTCGGTGGTGTTATCCAGTGCACTGGTGGCTTCGTCCAGAATCAGGATGGCCGGGTCTTTCAGGAACACACGGGCAATGCTAAGGCGCTGTTTCTGGCCGCCGGAGAGACGCACACCGCGCTCGCCGATCTCCGTATCATAGCCCTTCTCGAGCGTCATGACATAATCGTGGATATTGGCACGGCGCGCCGCTTCGATCATTTCCTCTTCCGTTGCGTCCGGACGACCGTACAGGATATTATCACGGATCGTACCCACAAACAGGAACACGTCCTGCTGCACGATGCCGATATTGCGGCGGATGGAATCCAATGTCAGCTTGCGGATATCCTTACCGTCAATCAGGATGGAGCCATCTCCCTCTTCCAGCTTGTAGAAATTCGGCAGCAAGTGGCAGAGCGTACTCTTGCCTCCGCCGGACGGGCCGACCAGCGCCAGCTTTCTGCCCTTTTCGAGGCGCAGGTTTACATCGTGAAGCACTTCCTTGGAATGATCGTAGGCGTAGGTGACATCCTTGAATTCGATCACGCCCTCAACATTTTTGAGCTCCACGGCATCGGGCGCATCCTTTTCGGGCTCTTCCTCCATGATCTCCACAAAGCGCTTGAAGCCGCTGACACCGTTCTGGAACTGCTCCATAAATCCGATCAGTGTGTTGACCGGATTGATAAACAGGTTTACGGACACAATAAAGGTAGAGTAGTCACCGAAGGAAATGCGGCCGGCATACAGGAACAGACCGCCGGCGATCAGAATAAATACGTTGAAAATATCGGTTACAAAGGCTGTGGAGGAATGGAAGCGGGCCATGGCGTGATAGGCACGGCGGGAAGCATCCACAAACTGCTCGTCTCCCCACTTGAACTTCTTGACCTCGCGTTCTGCATTGGTATACGCCTTTGTGACGCGGATGCCGGTGACACTGCTCTCCACCGCGGCATTGATGGTCGCATTGCTCTTGCGGCGGTCGTCAAAGGCACGGCTCATGGACTTGCGGAAATGCAGCGTAACGAAAACGAGGATCGGCACACAGGCAAAGATGATCAGCGTGAGGATCGGGTCGATCCAGCACAGGTAGATGAAAGAAAGGACGATCATCACGGAGCTGATCAGCAAATTCTCCGGGCCGTGGTGTGCGAGCTCGCAAACTTCAAACAGGTCGCTCGTGATGCGGGTCATGATGCGGCCGGTCTCGTGATTGTCGTAGAAACGGAACGGGAGCTTTTCCAGATGGGCGAACAAATCGAGACGCATCTGAGACTGCATTTTTACGCCAATGAGATGACCGTAATACTGCACGAAATACCGCAGGAGCATCCGGATAAAATACAGCGCCAGCACCGTAACGCCGGCGATAACGATCGTCGTGTACATTTTCTCCGGGATGTAAATATTCAGCATCTTGTTGGTAACCACCGGATACACCATGCCGATCAGGGAGATCAGCAGCGAGGCGAGCATATCCAGCGACAGCATTTTCATATGGGGTTTATAGTATTTCAGAAATCGTTTCAGCATGGTTTCGTTCTTCCTTTCCGTTTACCGTTTCGACAAGATCTTTCGTTTTGCTTTTTATTTCGCACCTTGTAATTATATTCTTCCCTTTCCGCTTTGTCAACGCCAAACGAGACACAGCCCGCCGGACGCGCGCGGACAGTTTGCTCTTGTGTTATGGCTTCTTTCGCAGTATACTGGAAGAAATGATTTACACGGAGGTGTTTCCATGGGAGATATTCTTTTTAAGATGGACGACTATGTTTTCAGCTATCGGGTGGCGGGCGTCTGCATTCAAAACGGCTGCGTGCTGCTGCAGAAGCCGACCAACGATGACGGCTACGCCTTCCCCGGCGGTCATGTGGAATTCGGTGAGACTAACGCAGAAACGCTGATCCGGGAATTCAAGGAAGAGATCGGCGCGGACGTGCGTGTGGGCAATCTGCGCTGGGTGGCGGAAGTGTTTTTCCCGTGGGGCGAGAAACCGTGCCATCAGATCTGTCTGTACTACGATGTGGAGATCGTGGATGACCACACGCCCCGCAGAGGTGTTTTCACGGCGCAGGAAAAGCTGGAAGGCCGGAATTTTACGATCAATTTTTACTGGGTACCCCTGAAGGAAACGGAGGATCTGCTGATTTATCCGGAGCAGACGAAAGCGCTGCTGCAGATGCCCGCAGACCGCGTGGAGCATTTTATCTATAAAGAATAAAAGACCGCCGAACGGGAGAAAAACTCTCGCTCGGCGGTTCTGTGTTTCATTTCACTTTAAACCCTTTGCTGCGCAGGAAATCTATGAAATCAGGATACGAGCCCACGGTGAAGGCATCCTTGCGCAGGATATAACCCAACCGTGCACCGGAGTACAGGATGATCAGATTTTTGGTCTGCCGGATCTTCTTGACCTTCGTGTACGGGAGGATCGAATCTCCGATCGCTGCATACCCCATGTGGATTTCGTCCGCATAGACAGAAACATGAATTTCCGGGTCTCGGCCGTTCAGGGCTTCCGCTTCCCGCTTTTGCGTGATGCGCACCATCCGCTTCCAGGCAATCAGCTGAACTACGGGCATAATAAAAATATAGATTCCCCAAAGCAAAACGGATGCATCAAACGGGAATCCGCAAATAACGGCGTAATACACATCGGGCAGCACCATGTACAACCCAAACAGCGCAAAGATAACATCAATAATCAAATACTTCGCACCGAAATAGTATCGGAAATAGAACGCTTTCAAGTCCTGCTCCGTACGCACGTAACGGTTTTCAAAAAGCATCTCCATAATTACTCCCCCCTGTATCTGAATACAATTGAATTATAGCATTCAGAGATATCCGGTGTCAATCCATCCGGATCACACGCCAGGCATTGATCAAATCTTCCAGCCGGAACGCCGCATTGGCCGGCGAGGTGGACGGCAGACAGACGGCATCCATTCGGATTTTTCCGGCCTGAAACTTTTTATATACTTTCTCTGTTGTGCGGCCGTTCAGGTAAATTCTGCGGATTTTTGTGTTTTCCAGAATCGGTGTCAGGTCGTTTGAAACGACATTTCGGATGGAACTGTCGGCGCTGCCGTCGATATCGCAGGCGCCGATCACGTCCCAGAGCGCAACGTGGTGTTTGTGCAGAAAAGTACACTTTTCTTCCACGGTCTGCGGAACGAAATCTTCCAGAACGGCAGCCAGCACCTTCCAGAATCGGTTCTGCGGGTGCCCGTAGAAAAACGCAGCTTCTCTCGATTTTACGGAAGGAAAACTGCCAAGGATCAAGATCTCGGAATCTGTATCGTAAAGCGGCGGAATCGGATGAACGGGCATCGCTGCACCTCCTCAGGCTTTCTTGTATTCTTCAGTTTGGAAATAATTATCTTTTTCTCGGCCAGGCATAGTCCATTGCCTTTAATATGGATGTTCCTTTTTTGAGGCATTCAACCTCTTCTATCGCTAAAGGAATGTAAGTCCCCATAAATTCGTCCAGCATACTTTCCGTCAGAAAGACGGTGGCCCCTTCTGTTTGCTCGGTAAAATCGCCGGACATTTCCTCCAGAAATTCCGGAATGCGAAAATGCGCGATGCCGAAAAGGGGCTCCTGCTCCAATGGGATATCCCGTTTCAGGATGTTGTGAAGCTGATATTTTCGAACTATATAGGCGTTCAGGATATGATAATCGTGATGTAAAAGCTTCACTTCCTCCGGGGTGCGCGGCATGGTATAGCAATCTCTGTAAATAAACGCTCTGTAAAAGGCATCCTCGACCAAGTGCATATAGTATCCCAGATATAAATCGTCCTGCAGCATCCGGTCGAAATACAGATTTCTGTAGGCTTCAAAATCAAAATATACGAGCGTGTCGGTTTTCGTTTTGAAATGGGACGCATCCCTGTCGCCGGCTTCAATCGCATCGGGCATAATGCTGCCCAAAAGAAATCTTGCTTTATCCTCGATTTCCATTTGACGCGCAATGATTTCGCCAAATAAATAATGAATCGTTCTTTGTGCCATATCGATGCTTCTTTCACAAATTGAAGTTTATTGAATGGATTATACCGCAAAACGCAAAGATTTTCAATGCTGGACCGTTGGTACTTCTGGGTTCGACCCAAGACACCACGCGTCCCCAAAAACAAAAAAGGACGCAAAAGCGTACTCTTTTGTTTGAATTATTATGATAATAATGATACGGTTTCATATGGTTTCAAAAGGTTTCATCCGGATTTGAAACCATATGAAGAAAAGTGAACCATCCGGCGGAAATGAAACTCTGCCGGGTTGTTTGATAAATTAGAATATGTTGTGGAGAAAGTTTTATCTTTTCTTAAAAAACAAAACAAACTGTGCAACCGCACTACCTGAACAAAGTGCCAGGGAAAAGCAAGAAAGCCCCAACTCGATACCG
>JAFQWC010000031.1 GCA_017407665.1 Clostridia bacterium
CCACTTCCGGCATCGTGAAGGTGGACGGCCTCGACACCGGCATCGAAGATCTGCAGATCGACGTACGCCGCCGCGTCGGCCACGTGCAGCAGAATCCGGATAACCAGATGGTGGCCGGCATCGTGGAGGAAGACGTGGCCTTCGGCCCGGAGAACCTCGGCATCGCGCCCGAGGAGATCCGCCGCCGCGTGGACAACGCCCTCAAGGCCGTGAATATGTACGAATACCGCGAGCACGCCCCGCACAAGCTCTCCGGCGGACAGAAGCAGCGCGTGGCCATTGCCGGCGTCATCGCCATGGAGACCGACTGCATCGTGCTGGACGAGCCCACCGCTATGCTGGATCCCCGTGGTCGGCAGGAGGTCATGGAGACCATCCAGAAGCTGAACCGCGAGAAGGGCATCACGATCATCCTCATCACGCATTACATGGACGAAGCCGTCAAGGCGGACCGCGTGGTCGTCATGGACGGCGGCGAGATCTTAACGGACGGCGACCCGCGCACCGTGTTTGCGCAGGTGGAGCTTCTGAAGCGGCATCATCTGGATGTACCGCAGGCCACGGAGCTCATCTACCGGCTGAATGCGGCCGGTATGGCCATTCCCGGTACGCCGCTGGACGAAGCGGAGTGTGTGGCGGCGCTGGAAGCACTGCTCAAAGCCGAATAAACACGGAAATTTCAAACCGACAGAGTTGAAGTTTCGGGGCGGGATCCCATGGACCGGCACCCGGAAACAGAGCGAGGTTCTGAATATGGCAATTTTAGAAACCAAAAACTTAACATATACGTACGGCATCGGCACACCGTTCCAGAAAACGGCGGTGGACAACGTGTCCATCTCCGTGGAAAAGGGCGAGTTCGTCGGTGTCATCGGGCATACGGGCAGCGGCAAATCCACGCTGATCCAGATGCTGAACGGCCTCATCCGTCCCACATCCGGACAGGTTTTGCTGGACGGCAGGGACATCTGGGAGAAGCCGAAGGAGATCCGCCGCGTGCGGTTTCAGGTAGGCATGGTGTTCCAGTATCCGGAGTACCAGCTTTTTGAGGAGACCGTACTCAAGGACATCATGTTCGGCCCGAAGAACATGGGCCTTTCCGATGACGAAGCCATGGAGCGCGCCAAGGAGGCCGCCCGGTTTACGGATCTGAAGCCGGCGCTGCTGGAGAAATCCCCGTTTGAGCTGTCCGGCGGCGAAAAGCGCCGTGCGGCGATCGCGGGCGTCATCGCGATGGACCCGGAGGTGCTCATTCTGGACGAGCCCGCCGCGGGTCTGGACCCGAAGGGCCGCGATGTGATCCTGGCGCAGATCTCCCAGTACCATGAACACAGAAAAAACACCGTGCTGCTCGTGTCCCACAGCATGGAGGACATCGGCCGCACCGCAGATCGCGTGCTCGTCATGAACGGCGGCAAAGCGGAGATGCTGGAGGAGACCCGTAAGGTGTTCTCTCACGGCGATCTTCTGGAGCCGATGGGCCTGCGCCTGCCGCAGATCACGTCCATCATGCGCCGCCTGCGCAGCATGGGGCTGCCGGTGAGCGAGACCGTGCTGAATGTCGACGAAGCCCTGATGGAGCTGCTGCCGATTCTGACGGCAAAGAAAGGGGAGGTGCTCAAATGATCTCGGATATCACCATGGGTCAGTTTTTTCCCGGCAAATCCGTCATGCACCGCATGGATCCCCGCGTGAAGCTGTGCCTCACCGTTTATTTCATTGTGATGATCTTCTGCGCGAAGAATTTTGTGACGATGGCCATCACGATCCTCACCTGCTTCGCGGGCATTTTCCTCTCGAAGGTGCCGATGAAGCTGTATATGAAGAGCTTAAAGCCCATTTTGTTCATCGTGATCTTCACCGCCGTTCTGAATTTGTTCTACGGAACCGGTGAGCCGCTCGTCTCGGTCGGGCCCATCAACATCACGCTGAACGGCATCTTGAACAGCATTATGATCGCGGTGCGCATCGTGGTGCTGATCCTCCTCAGCTCCATTCTGACGTTCACCACGTCGCCCACGCAGCTGACGGATGCCATCGAGCGGCTGTTAAAGCCCCTCGGCTATCTGCATATTCCGGTACACGAATTTGCGATGATGATGACCATCGCGCTGCGTTTCGTACCGACTTTGCTGGAGGAGACCGACAAGATCATGGCGGCGCAGAAAGCCCGCGGTGCCGATATGGAAAGCGGCGGCATGGTGCAGCGCATCCGTGCCCTGATCCCGGTTCTGATCCCGCTGTTTGTCTCTGCTTTCCGCCGTGCGTTTGACCTCGCGACGGCCATGGAAAGCCGCTGCTACCACGGCGGTGCCGGCAGAACCAAAATGAAGATTTTAAAACTCGGCCGCATCGACCTCTTTGCCGGCATCCTCTGTGTGGTGTTTCTCGGCGTGTTTATCGCGCTGAACATCGTGCTGCCGCCGGCGGTCGTGCGCTGAGTTCACAATCAAGGAGCCAATCATGGAACGCAATCTGCTTCTCACAATTCAATACGACGGCAGCGGCTACCATGGATGGCAGATTCAGGAAAATGCCCGCAGCGTGCAGGGGGCGTTTCAGGAAGCGCTCAAAAATGTGCTGGGCGTGCAGCCGGACATCAAGGCCTGCAGCCGCACGGACACCGGCGTGCACGCGAAGGAGTTCTGCCTCAGTATGAAGCTCTCCCACGGCATTCCGGAGGAACGCCTTGTGGGCGCGCTGAATCACTTTCTGCCCGACGACATGGCGGTGCTCGCCTGCCGCGCGGTGCCGGAGGATTTCCACGCCCGGTATTCCTGCAAGGGCAAGCGGTACGTGTATGAGATCCACAACAGCGCCATCCGCAGCCCGTTTTTGCGGGATCGCGCACTGCATTACTACCATCCGATCGACGAAAACCGGCTGAACGCGGCGGCGCAGCATTTTCTGGGCAGCCACGATTTCACCTCCTTCTGTACGCTGGACAAGCGGGAGATGGGCGACTTCACCCGCACGGTCACGGAAAGCCATGTGACCCGCGAGGGGGACATGGTGCGCTTCACCGTGGCGGCGGACGGCTTTTTGTACAACATGGTCCGCATCATGGTTGGCACACTGCTTGCCGTGCAGCAGGGACGATTCGAGCCCGGGGACATCCCCGGGATCCTCGCGGGGAAGAACCGGAAACTTGCCGGCCCCACCGCCCCGGCCTGCGGCCTGTATCTTGCAAAGGTTTTCTATGATCTGCCGGAAGATCCGGCGGGAAAATGAGGAAATACGGTTATGGCAAATAAAATCATACGCTTCGAGCCCGGCGGACAGCACTATGCGCCGGAGCGCGGGCAGGCAAGAGAAAAGAATAAAGAACCCGTGAATAAGCGGAAGGAACCCGTGGAGCCCGTGCAGGAAAAGGACGAGCCCGATGCGGCGGAGCATCCGGCCGAAAAGCCCCAGAAGCGCGGCCCGCGGATCTCCGGCAGCCTGTATAAAGTTGCGCTGATCCTGCTGATCGCCGCGGTTCTGCTGGTCGTGATGGAAAACTGGGAGGAGATGACCCCCGGCAATATCGGCAACTGGCTGCGCACCAAGGTGGTCGGTTTCGGCTTCGGCGACGGTTACCCGGTGGATCTCATCGGCAGCACGGCCGATCCCGGCAATTTCGGTTCCGCGGACGGCAATATGTATGTGGTCAGCGATACGGCGCTGACGGTGCGGAACGGTTCAGCAAAGGAGCTGTTCTCCGCGCGCCACAGCTACAACGACCCGGTCGTATCCATGGCCGGCGACCGCTATCTGCTGTACAATCTGGGCGGCGCGGGGTATCAGATCAACACGGCGGCCGGCACGGAGCTTCAGAAGAACGCGGAAAACGACATCACCACCGGCGTGATCTCCCATTCCGGCAAATATGCGCTTGCGCTGCAGCCGCCGGATTACGCCTCGGAATTCTGCGTGTATATGAAAGACGGTACCCTGCAGTATCAGTATAAATTTGCGGATACGTATATCAGCGCCATCGCGCTCAGCCCGGACGGCACCCATGGCGCGGTGTCCTCCATCGTCAGCCGCAGCGGTTCCATCGTTTCGCGCATCACGGTGTTTGATTTCTCCAAAGAGGAGCCGCTCGCCGTGCACGAAAGCGCAGGCAACCTGATCTACGGCCTGCTGTGGAGCGATTCTGACCGCATCATCGCGATCGGCGACACACAGACGCTCGTCAGCGATACACGGTTTGACTTTGATACGTACGATTACGGCGGACGCACGCTGACGGCGTTCACCACCACGAAAAACCGGGCCGTGGTATCGGTCTCGAATTATGCATACGGCGGCAGCAGTACGCTGCTGATCTTTGAAAACAAAGCGGATCCGGTCGAAGCGGAACTGCCCGGCCGCGCGGGCTGGCTTTCCTGCGCCGGCTCCAAGGTGGCGGCCCTGCTGCCCAATATGGTGATCTCCGTGGATCTTTCCACCGGGGCCCTGGAAGGCCGCTGCGATGTCTCTCCGGATACGAAGGGTCTTGCCATGGCGGACGAAGGAAACGTCTATCTGATGGGCGTTCGTGAAATTCGGAAAGAAAATCTTAAGGTAATTCGCGATCCTGAGGAGTTGTTTCAGGGAGATTGATGTGCTATACTAACTCTATTGTAAAGGAGAGGATGGGAGATGGAGATGCGGTTCGGTCTGGATATCGTTTTTGCAGCACTGCTGATCCTGTTTGCCGTTTCCGGCTGGAGAAAAGGCTTCATCCGGGCCTGTGCGGATTTTCTCGGTGCCGTGCTTGCCATGATCGGCGCGGCCATTTTGAGCGCACCTGCGGCACAGTGGGTGTATGATACATTCTTCCATACGGCGTTGACAGAGAAAATCGCGGTGACGATCACCGGCCTCGGTGCGGCGGATGCGGTAAAGGCGGTATTTGCAGATTTCCCGGAAGTGATCCAGCGCGGACTGCTGGCCGCCGGGATCACGGAAGGCAGTGTGATGGCGCAGCTGCAGGGCAGCACGCTCGATGTGGCGGAAAGCATTACACTGGCCATCAGTCCCATGCTGGTGGATTTTATCCGCGTGCTGGCCATGCTGGTTTTGTTTGTTGTGCTGCTGGTGCTGATCCATGCACTTGCGTCGCTTTTGAACGGCCTGTTTGAGCTGCCGGTGCTGAAAGCCCTCAATCGGATGCTGGGCGTGGTGTTCGGCATTCTGCTTTCTGTGGTGGTCATCTGGGTCGCTTTGGCCTGCCTGCAGTCCATGCTGCCGCTGATGAAGCCGGAACTGCAGAACCGGATTTCGCAGGCGCTGGGAAATTCCATGTTCTTCAGTGTGCTGTATGCGTTTAACCCGGCTTATACGCTGCTCGGCTAAGCGGAAGAGATCGTAAAAAGGGAAGGTAAGTAAGAAAATGTCTGTTCGTACGGAAGTTAGAAAGAAAAAAGAACGCAACCAGAATCTGACGGTGCCCAATGCTATGTCGGTATTCCGTATCCTGCTGATCCCGTTTTTCGTGTACTACGCGGTACAGGGCAATATTGCCGGTGCGTTGATCTCGCTGGGGCTTTCCGGCCTGTCCGATGCGCTGGACGGTTTTGTGGCGCGGAAATTCAACCAGATCACGGAGCTCGGCAAGATGCTGGATCCCTTTGCGGACAAGCTGACGCAGGGCGCGGTGGCCATCTGTGTTGCGCTGCGGTACCCGGCCATTTGCCCGCTGTTGTTTCTGCTGGTCGTGAAAGAGCTGTTCATGCTCTTCGGTGCCTTCCATCTGCTGAAAAACAAGAAGAAACCCTGCGAGGCCAAATGGTACGGCAAGCTTTCCACCCTGCTGTTCTATATTGCCATCACGCTGATCGTGGTGCTGGACAGCTTTATGCACGTGACGGAGCCCACCTTTATTCTGGTTTCCACCATCGCACTGGTGGTGACGGCGACGTCCATGATCTATACCTTTGTACGGTACACGGCCATTTTCCGGGAGATTTTGAAATCGGACGACGGTACGTATGATCTGGACCTGCCCGGGGAGATCCGGGCCACCAAGACCAGGGAAGACTGACCCTGCAAAGTAAGAAAGGATTTTTTGATATATGATGATGTGTACACGCTGCAAGAAGAGACCGGCGGTGGTTTTTGTGTCCCCTTCCACGGATATGAGCGCCACACAGGGCTATTGTCTCGTCTGCGCGAAAGAACTGGGCATCAAACCGGTGAATGAACTTATGGAGAAGATGGGCATCACCGAGGATCAGCTGGAGGCCATGACCGAGAGCATGAACAGCCTGATGAGTATGGAAGACGGCGATTTTGAGCCGGGCGGCGCGATCCCGTTCCCGGCAGAGCTTTTGGGTCAGCTGGGCATGAACGCCCATGGGGACGGCACCATGCAGGAGCGTTCCGGCCGCGGGGAACAGCCCGCGGGTGATGAAAAGAAAAAGAAGGAAAATTTCCATAAATCGAAGCGCAAGCACATTGCCGCTTACTGCACCGATCTGACGATGAAGGCCCGCCGCGGCGAGCTGGACAACATCATCGGGCGTGAGCGGGAGATCGAGCGCGTGGTGCAGATTTTGTCCCGCCGCACGAAGAACAACCCCTGCCTCATCGGTGAGCCGGGCGTCGGCAAAACCGCTGTGGCGGAGGGCCTCGCCCTGCGCATCGCCGAGGGCAATGTCCCGGCAAAGCTGCGCAAAAAGGAAGTGCAGCTGCTGGATCTGACTGCACTGGTGGCCGGCACACAGTTCCGCGGCCAGTTTGAGAGCCGCATCAAGGGCCTTGTGGACGAAGTGAAGCAGGACGGCAACATCATCCTGTTCATCGACGAGGTGCACAATCTCGTCGGTACCGGCGATGCCGAGGGCAGCATGAACGCCGCCAACATCCTGAAGCCCGCCCTGTCCCGCGGCGAGATCCAGGTTATCGGCGCCACTACATTCTCCGAATACCGCAAGTACATCGAAAAGGATGCGGCCCTCGAGCGCCGTTTCCAGCCCGTTACCGTTTCGGAGCCGTCCATTGAAGATTCCGCCGCCATCATCCGCGGCATCAAGGGCTATTACGAAAAATACCACAGCGTGACCGTTTCCGATTGGATCGCGAAGCGCATCGTGGTGCTGTCCGAGCGCTATATCAGCGACCGCTACCTGCCGGATAAGGCCATTGACCTGCTGGATGAGGCGTGCGCCTGTGCAGCCCTGCGCAACAAGAAGATGGTGGAGTTTGATGAGACCATCCTGAAGCTCGAGCAGGAATCGAAGAAGCTGGAAGAGATCGAAAATACCGAGCCCATCGACTATGAGAAGCTCGCGCAGGCGAAGTATCAGGTCGCCGCGCTGGAGAAGACCCTCGAAGCGTTCGGCCCGGAGCAGATCACCGCCGCGGTGAACGAAGCGGATCTTGCATACGTCATCGAGCTGTGGACCGGCATCCCGGCTTCCAAGATCGAGCAGAGCGAGTTGGGCAAGCTGGCACAGATCGAAGATAAGCTGAGCGAAAAGATCATCGGTCAGGATGAGGCCGTCAAGGCGGTTTCCGCCGCCATCCGCCGCAGCCGCGTGCAGATCAGCCCGCGCCGCCGCCCGGCGTCCTTCATTTTTGTCGGCCCCACCGGTACCGGCAAGACGGAGCTCGTGCGCGTGCTGTCTCAGGAGCTGTTCGATTCCCCGGAGACCCTGATCCGCCTCGATATGTCCGAATTCATGGAGAAGCACTCCGTGTCGAAGATCATCGGTTCCCCGCCGGGCTATGTGGGCTACGACGAGGCCGGTCAGCTGACCGAAAAGGTCCGCCGCCGCCCGTACTCCGTCCTCCTGTTCGATGAGATCGAGAAGGCGCATCCGGATGTGCTGAACATCCTGCTGCAGATCCTCGATGAGGGCCGCATCACCGATGCACACGGCCGCACCGTCAATTTTGAAAATACCGTGATCGTGATGACCTCCAACGCCGGCAGCAACAGCCGCGAGGCGCTGGTGGGCTTCAACCGCACCGCGGCCGACATCAGCCGCGAAAAGGCGATGAAGGCGCTGTCTGAGTTCCTGCGTCCGGAGTTTATGAGCCGCATCGACGAGGTCGTCATTTTCCGCCCGCTCGATGAAGCGGATTACCGGAAGATCGCCGTGCTGATGCTCAGTGAATACGTGGGCACGCTGCAGGAGCGCGGCATCTCGCTGCGCTGGACGGACGAAGCCGTGCACCGCATCGCGGAGAAAGCCATCGGCGGCAAGAGCGGCGCGCGCGACATCCGCAATGTGATCCGCCGCACCGTGGAAGACCGCATCACCGGCCTTCTGGTGGAAAAGGGAGAAGGCGTCCTCACCGGCATCGCCGTCGTGCTCAAGGACAACGAGATCGACGTGGAAGCCATCTGAACACATAGATAGGAAAAGCCGACAGGAACACACCTGCCGGCTTTTTTGCTGCGAAAACGGCGGAATACACATACGGGGAAGGGGAAAACCATACACTATGCCGTCTTCCTTTTCTGTGAAAAAACGATATAATAAAAGTAAGAATGCCCGGAACGGGTGGAAACGGAGGAGACGAAATGGTCGATTTGAAACCGGCTCTGGACAGGATCGATACCGTGATCAAACAGGGGCCCTTTGATGCGGATTGGGAATCCCTGATGCAGTTTGAGGTGCCCAAGTGGTATCAAAATGCCAAATTCGGCATTTTCATTCATTGGGGCGTGTACAGCGTGCCCGCGTTTGACAACGAATGGTACCCGCGCAATATGTACATAGAGGGCAGCAGGGCGTATGAGCATCACGTAAAAACGTACGGTGCCCATAAGGATTTCGGCTACAAGGATTTTATCCCGCTGTTCAAAGCGGAGAAGTTTGACCCCAAAGCCTGGGCGGCGCTGTTTCGGGAAGCCGGTGCGCGGTACGTGGTGCCGGTGGCGGAGCATCACGACGGATTCCAGATGTACGAAAGTGAACTTTCCGAATGGAACGCTGCACAGAAAGGCCCCTGCCGCGATGTGGTCCGGGAACTGGGCGCAGCCTGTGCGGAGCAGGGGATGGAACTGGGCGTTTCTTCGCATCGCATCGAGCATTACTGGTTTTTGGGAGAGGGCCGAAAATTTGAAAGTGATATCCGGGAACCCTTGGTACGCGGCGACCTGTACTGGCCGTCAGTACCCGGCCCGGATAACTGGGACGATGTACACGGCGACCCGCAGCCCACACAAGAATTTCTGGAAGACTGGATGGTGCGCACCTGCGAGCTGATCGACAAGGTTCGCCCGCGCATCCTCTATTTTGACTGGTGGATCCACCACGCTTCGGCAAAGCCCTATCTCAAAAAGATCGCGGCGTATTACTACAACCGTGCAGCGGAGTGGGGCGTGCAGGTGGCCATCAACTACAAGCACGACGCCTATCTCTTCGGTACCGCCGTGCCGGATATCGAGCGCGGTCAGATGGCGGATATGAAGCCGTATTTCTGGCAGACGGACACCGCCATCGCGCTGAATTCCTGGTGCTACACGGAGAACAACGATTTCCGCCCTGCCATGGATATCGTGTGCGACCTTGTGGATATTGTGTCCAAGAACGGCTGCCTGCTGCTCAATGTGGGGCCGAAGGCGGACGGCACGATCTCCGAAGAGGATACAGCGGTGCTGAAAGACATCGGCAAATGGATGGCGGTGAACGGAAAAGCCATCTACGACACACGCGTATGGAAGATTTTCGGTGAAGGTCCCACCAAGGTGCAGGACGGCCATTTCTCCGACGCGGTGAAAAAGAACTTTACGAGTGAGGATTTCCGCTTCACGGCAAAGGGTGATGTGCTCTACGCCATCTGCATGAAGCCCGCAGCGGACGGTAGGTACACGATCCACTCCCTGCGGATGCAGGCACACACGGCGGGCAGCCTGCTGCACGCGCCGATAGCCGGGGTGGACGTGCTGGGCTGCAGTGAACCGCCGGTCTGGCACCGCGACGCGGACGGTCTGCACATTGAAAGCGGGTATCGGGCGGAAGGCCCCGTCGTCTTCCGGATCAAACTGATGTAATTTTGGGAGGAAAACCATGCGTACACCGGATTTTGAAAACAACACCCTGCGCATTCTGCAGGGCAAAAAGCCGCAGCGTGCCACGCTCTTTGAGCTGTTTATGAACGACACATTCTACCGGACCATGGCCGGGCATGACCCCGTGGACGATACCCAGCTGGGTCAGATGCGTCTGATGGTGGAGGCGATGGCTGCAGCCGGCTATGACTATGCCACCTGCAACATTCTGAAATTCGGGTTCCCGCAGAAATCCCGCGTGCGGGCCAGCACCGTCTCCCTGAACGGACAGGCGGCGATCTCGGATTGGGAATCCTTTGAGCAGTATCCGTGGCCGGATGCCCTGCAGTGCGATTATTCCCTGCTCGAGACCATCCGTCCCTACCTGCCGGAAGGCATGAAGCTGATGGTGATGGGCCCCGGCGGCGTGCTGGAAAACGTGATGGCCATCACCGGCTACGACAATCTTTGCTATATGCTGTATGAGGAACCGGAGCTGGTCGAGGCGATTTTCAACCGTGTGGGTTCCTGTATGCTCAAATACTACGAACAGGTCGTCGATGCGGAGACCGTCGGCTTCCTGTGCTCCAACGACGATTGGGGCTTCAACACGCAGACCTTCCTGAGCACGAAGGATATGCGGAAGTATGTCTTCCCGTGGCATAAGAAGATCGTGGAGACCGCGCACCGCAGCGGAAAACCGTGCATTCTGCATTCCTGCGGCGCGTTCAGCGAGATCGTGGATGACATTGTGGACGATATGGGTTACGACGGCCGGCATTCCTACGAGGACAATATTCTGCCCGTGGAAGAAGCCTATGAACTGCTGCAGGGACGCATCGCGGTGATGGGCGGCATCGATATGGATTTCCTGTGCACGCGCACGCCGGAGGAGATCTATGCCCGTGCCCGCGCCATGCTGGAGCGCACCGCGGACCGCGGCGGCTATATGCTGGGCAGTGGCAACAGCATTCCGGAGTACGTGCCGCATGAGGGCTTTTTGGCCATGACGCGTGCGGCGCTGGATCTTGACCGATAAAAAAACTGCCGGCGGTCAGCCGGCAGGGATCAGGTTTGCTTGTCTTTGTCTTTCTGCGCGATGGAAGCCATGCTGCGGTACTGCAGCGGCGTGCAGCCGTATTGCCTGCGGAAGCTGCTGATGAAATGGCTGGGCGAAGAAAAACCCGTGCGCGCGGCGATCTCATCCACGCGCTGGCGGCCAAATTCCAAAAGCTGTGCTGCGATCATCAGGCGATATTCCGTGATGTACTCGTGCGGGGTGTAGCCGGTTTCCTTTTTGAACGTGCGTATGAGGTGCGCGGGGGAAACAAACAGCGACTGGGCGGTTTCCTCCACCGTGAGATGCGCATGGAAGTGGTGTTCGATGTAAAAAATGGCGCGGCTGGAAAGGGAGGCGGACTCGGCAGTTTCGCTTAGGCGGATGGCTGTGTGGTGCAGAAGCTCGCTGAGCTGGGCGGAAAGATACAGTTCCTTGTTGTGGCCGCGGCCCGAACACAGGCGGATGAGTTCCTCGAGACGCTGCACATAATTATAGCCGGACTGAAAATCTGTCACATAATTGCCGGACTGCGCGGCAGAATCCATGAACCGTGTGGCAAGGTCGCCCGCGGTGTGGATCCAATAAAATTCCCACAGACCGTTTTTGGGTGTGCCGTACTGGCAGGGCGTGCCGCGCGGGATGAACGTAATCGACCCCGCGGGAATACTGTATTTCTGCTGGTTCATCACGAGATAACCGCTGCCGTGCACGGTAAAAAACAGCAGATGGTTCGGATTTCCCTGCTCATAGGTATAGCGGTACAGATCATTGCACTTGTGCCATCCGATGGTGTGCAGGGAGAACAGATTGCGGCTTTGCAGCGTGGGCAGCAAATTGACCAGGCGCACCTGCCCGAATTCCCCGTTCGTGCTGTACATGAAATCACCTCAATATCAAAAAATTGATCGAAAATCGCAAAAAAGGCACGGAGTGTCAAAAAAAGGTTGCGGGAGAAAAAAATATGCGTTATGATAAAATCAGAAATCCGATAAAGGAGCTGTAGCCATGAATTCCTGGGAACGTATTAAACGCATGTACGAACATAAAGAGGCCGACCGTGTGCCGATCATTGATGATCCGTGGGCCGGCACCATCCGCCGCTGGCACAACGAAGGTATGCCGAAGGACGTAGAGTGGGAGGATTACTTCGGCGCCGATAAGATCGGTGTGTTCCAGGTAGACATCACCCCGCGCTATGAGGAGAAGATCCTGGAAGAGAACGACCGCTGGTACATCTCCACTTCCAAGTGGGGCGTCACCGCCAAGCACTTCAAGGAGCTGGACTCCACCCCCGAGTACCTCGATTTTTCCGTTGTGGATGAGGAAGCTTGGGCGGATGCAAAAGCCAGAATGACGCTGGAAGACGACCGTATCCCGTGGGATATGCTGAAGAAGAACTTCCCGAAGTGGCGCGACGAAGGCCGCTGGATCCGCGCGATCTTCTGGTTCGGCTTCGACGTGACCCATTCCCATATGATGGGTACCGAGAACCTGCTCATCGCCATGATGGAAGAGCCGGAGCTCGTGGAGGATATGTTTGATACCTACCTCAAGCGCAACATCGCCCTGTATGACCGCCTCTGGGATGCCGGTTATCATTTCGATGAGATGTTCTGGTATGATGACATGGGCTATAAGGGAACCACATTCTTCTCCCCGAATATGTACCGCAATATGCTGCAGCCGTATCACAAGAAGGCTGTGGACTGGGCACATGACCACGGCATCGTGGCACAGCTCCATTCCTGCGGCGACATCATGACGCTGGTGCCGGACATCGTGGCAACAGGCGTCGATGCCCTCAACCCGCTGGAAGTTAAGGCCGGTGTGGATGCCCTCAAGATCAAGAAGGAATACGGCGATAAGCTGGTCCTGCGCGGCGGCATCAATGCGGTCAACTGGAGCAATCCGGAAGCCATCATCGCCGAGATCAACGAGAAGGTGCCGGTCCTCAAGGAAAACGGCGGCTTCATCTTCTCTTCCGACCACTCCATCCCGAACAGCGTTTCGTTCGAGAACATGAAGCTCATCATGGATGAGATCAAGCGCGTCGGCAAGTATTGATCCGGGGGAAAGCCCCTATTTTCAGAAACAGTATACTATGGCGGCCGGGGATTTTCAACCCCGGCGGCCGCAAACAACCCATATAGAATGATTGATCTGTAATCAGGAGGAATATTGTTATGGAACTCAAGGAAATTTCTGTTCAGCTGCAGGCCGGTAAGGCAAAGATCGTCAAGACACTCGTACAGCAGGCCATCGACGAAGGCTTCGCACCGCAGCAGATCCTCGAAGAGGGCCTGCTCGACGGCATGAGCATCATCGGCGAGAAGTTCAAGAACAACGAAGTGTTCGTTCCGGAAGTACTCATCGCTGCCCGCGCCATGAACCAGGGCGTTGCCATTCTGAAGCCGCTGCTGGCTGCTGAGGGCGTCAAGGCTTCCGGCAAGGTCTGCATCGGCACCGTTGAGGGTGACCTGCATGACATCGGCAAGAACCTCGTTAAGATGATGATGGAAGGCAAGGGCCTCGAGGTCATCGACCTCGGCTCCGACGTCGCTCCGGAGACCTTCGTCAAGACCGCGATCGAGCAGAACTGCCAGATCATCGCCTGCTCCGCACTGCTGACCACCACCATGGGCGTCATGGCAGACGTAGTTAAGGCTGCCGAAGAAGCCGGCATCCGCGACAAGGTGAAGATCATGATCGGCGGCGCTCCGGTCAACCAGGCATTCTGCGATCAGATCGGTGCAGACGCTTACTCCGTGGACGCTGCCAGCGCTGCTGACCAGGCCGTTGCATTCTGCAGCTGATTTTATTGGAGGAACCCCCCTATGAATATTCGAGAGCTTCTCTGGGCCGCTGCCCGTTCTGAGGAACAGCGCGCCCTGCCGATCCTCTCTTTCCCGGCCGCACAGAAGATGAATGTTACCGTGGAGCAGCTGGTCAAAGACGCCGAACTGATGGCGCAGGCCATGGAGATCGTTTCCAAGGAAACGCCCACACTGGCTTCCGTGAGCCTGATGGACCTTTCCGTGGAGGCCGAAGCCTTCGGTGCATCGGTACGTTTTACGGCGGACGAAGTGCCGGCCGTCGTCGGTCAGCTCGTTTCCGATGAGGACGAGGCCGAAGCACTTGAGGTGCCGTCCCTCGAAAAGGGCCGTGCGCTCACCTGCGTGGAGGCGGTGCGCCTTGCGAAGACGCGCATCACCGATAAGCCGGTGCTCGCCGGTATGATCGGCCCGTATTCCCTCGCCGGCCGCCTGATGGACGTGACGGAGATCATGTACATCTGCTTTGACGAGCCGGAAACCGTGCACATTGTGCTGGATAAGGCCACACAGTACCTCATTCAGTACGGTCAGGCCATGAAGGACGCCGGCGCGGACGGCATCATGATGGCCGAACCGCTCGCGGGCATTCTGAGCCCCGATATGGCCGAGGAATTCTCCGTGCCGTATGTGAAGCGCATCGTGGAAGCCCTGCAGGACGAGAATTTCTCCGTGCTGTACCACAACTGCGGCAACTCCGTGCTGAGTATGCTGGAGACGATCTTCTCGCAGGGTGCGGCGGCGTACCACTTTGGCAACGCGATCGACATGGAGAAGGTCATGCAGGCTGCCCCCGCAGATGTGCTCTGCATGGGCAACATTGACCCGGCCGGTCAGCTGGCAAACGGCACACCGGAAACCGTCACGGCGGCGACCAAGGAACTGCTCGCAAAGTGCGGCTGCTACAAGAACTTTGTGCCGTCCTCCGGCTGCGATATTCCCGCGCACGCCAAGTGGGAAAATCTGAACGCGTTCTTCCGGGCGCTGGAAAATTAAGTGTATTTGCTGTGCCCGAGTTTTTCGGGCACAGTTTGTCTTTAAGGAGGATTTTTGTATGTTGGATTATGATCTGCTCATCCGCACGGCGCTGGAAAACGGCGCTACAAAAGCGATGATCATCCCGCAGGAAAAAGTCATTACGAACCGGGCGTTTTGGGACATCTGCGCCGGAAACGGCTGCGGCAATTTTAATCAGTGCTGGAACTGCCCGCCGGCCATCGGCGAGATCGACGACCTGATCGCGAAGATCCGCACCTACACCCATGGTGTGCTGTATCAGACCATCTGGGAGATCGAGGACAGCTTCGATTTTGAGGGCATGGGCGAAGCGGGTTCGCAGCATAAGGCGACGAGCCGCCGCATTCAGGAAGCCATCAAAAATGTGCTCGGTGAGGGATTTCTGCATCTCTCGAGCGGCGGATGCGATCTGTGCGAACGCTGCGCCAAAAAGGACAACGAGCCCTGCCGTTTCCCGGAAAAGCTCCTGCCGCCCATGGAGGGCTACGGCATCGACGTTTACCGCACCGCAAAGGGTACGGAACTTAAATACATCAACGGTGAAAACACTGTGACCTATTTCGGCCTCGTGCTGTTCACGGAGGCGGAAAATGGCTGAGCTGACGATTTGGCAGGGCGGCAAGGCACGGAAGGTCTCCTTTGAGGGAACACCGCTGTTGGATGCTGTCCTGCGTGAGGCCGGCGTCTTTACACCGCATCCCTGCGGCGGCCGCGGCACATGCGGCAAATGCGCCGTGCAGCTTTCCGGCGCGGTTTCCGAGCCGAACGACGCCGAAAAAAAGGCCGGCGTGCGGCTTTCCTGTCAGGCGGTGCTGCTGGGCGATGCCGTCGTTACGCTCGCGGACACGGAACGCGACCAGCAGATCGAGACCGCCATCGGTGAACAGCCCGGTGTGCTGCGCCCGATGGACGGCAGGCTCGGTGCGGCGGTGGACATCGGCACCACGACGATCGCCGTGAAGCTCTATGATCTTCTGTCCGGAGAATGCATCGGCACGGCGGCGGATCTCAATCCGCAGCGTGCGGTCGCAGCGGACGTGATGGGGCGCATCGGCGCGGCCATGCAGGGCGACCTCAAACTGCTGCAGGCGCAGGTCACGGAAAAGGTGGAAACCCTCCTGCGCGAAGCGGGGAAAGGCGTCGGTATGCCGGATGTGCTGGTCATCACCGGCAACACGACGATGCTGTACCTGCTCGTGGGGCGCGACCCCACCTGTCTGTCGCGAGCACCGTTTCTGGCGGATACGCTGTTTGATACGGATGTGGAGCTGTTTGGCGCCAGAGTTTATTTGCCCGCGTGCATGAACGCCTTTGTAGGCGCGGACATCACCACGGCGGTGCTTGCAAGCGGGATGTGCGACAAAGAAGCCGCCGCGCTGCTGTGCGACATCGGCACGAACGGCGAGATGGCTCTGTGGAAGGACGGTACGCTGTATGTGACCTCCACCGCGGCGGGCCCGGCCTTTGAGGGCGCGGGCATCTCCTGCGGCTGCGGCAGCGTACGCGGCGCGATCGACCGCGTCTGGCTGGAGGACGGCGAACTGCACGTCCATACACTGGGTGATGCAGAGGCCGTGGGCGTCTGCGGTTCCGGCCTCATCGATGCGATCGCGGCCGGTCTTCAGAGTGAACAGATCGACGAAACGGGCGCGATGGACGAGGATGAGCTGGTCCTGAGCGAAAATGTGGCGCTCGAGCCGCAGGATATCCGCGCGGTGCAGCTTGCGAAGGCAGCCATTGCGGCCGGTATGGAAATGCTGCTGGAAACCGCCGGAACGGATTACGGTGCCGTGGATAAGCTCTACATTGCGGGCGGCTTTGGCAGCCATCTGAACGTGGAGAGCGCCGCGGTGATCGGTCTGCTGCCCGAAACGCTGAAGGACAGAACCGTGATCCTCGGCAATGCGGCGCTGGCGGGTGCCGTACAGGTACTTTTGGACTGCGAGGCGCGCGGCACGCTGAGCGGCATTGCGGCGAAGTCCACCCATGTCAATCTGGGCGGCGATCCGAAATTCAACGAAAAATATGTGGAGAAAATGTTCTTTGGGGACGATTTCTGAGCATACTATAAAAAGCCTCCTGACCGTGGGGCCGGCAAGATCCGGTTCTGCGGTCAGGGGGCTTCTTCGTTTTGGAGGAGATCGAGATGTTCGGCCACGTCGGTGCGGAAGGTGTCCATTGTGTACGGCAGGTCGAGCCCCTGCCAGAGGTGTTCCGGGTCCGTGTGGTCGGAGGCCGTGCCCTGCGCGCCGGCTTCGCCGTGGGAGACGATCACGCCTTCTTCGAGGGGATCGAGATCATAAGCCAGACAAAGCTCCGCAAAAAGATGCACGGCGCTGCGATAGGTCTCCTCCGCATAGGCACGGGCGGCGGGCGCATCGAGCACGTCAAACGTGGTGGGGCCGGTGTAGACGATGCAGTCCGGTTCGCACATTTCGATGCCGATGTGCGTGCGGTTGGTTGTGCCGCCGGCGTGCCAGCCGTAGTGATTCCAGGGCAGGATCTGGTACACGGTGCCGTCCGCCTGCAGGAAGGCGTGCGGGCAGACTTCGCGGCCGTTTGGCTGGAAGGTGTTGAACTGCTTGGCGAAGACTTCCGCACGGGGCTGGGGCGTGCCCACGGAGTGCAGCATGAGCCCCTCCACGCGGATCTTTTGATTTGCAAGATAGCAGCTGTTCAAAACGGCGTACCGCTCCGTCACGGTGATCTCGCTCCGCGCATCGGGCGAAAGCGTGATGTTCTCGGAATACGCTTCCCGGTCGCTGCCGCGCAGCAGGAGGAACAGGCCGATCAGCACCAAAAGGAGGGCTGCAGAAAAGCACAGCAGCACTGGGAGGGGCGGGCGGCGCCGGCGGCGGAGATGCCGGGCGGCAGGATGGATTTGGGTTTCGGGCGCGTTTGATTCGGGGTGGGTCTGCATCACACGGCCTCCTTTCGGTTGATTTCTTCCATTATACGCGCGAAAGGGGAGAAAATCTCCCCTCAAAATGTAAATTTTATCGGGTGGTGGATCCGGAGTCTTGATCGGTCGGCTCTGCGTCGACGCAGAAACCAGTGGGGCGGTTGCTCACGCCGTCATAGAAAATGCAGTACATGCGGTTCTGTTCATCGGAAAGCACCAGCATGGTCTCATTGTCATACGTCATGGTGTAGATGTTCCGGTATTCAAAAAGTGCTTCCAGCCATGCGGACGCCGTGTAATTTATGATGGGCCGCGGCTTCTCCGTGATATTCGGGTAGACCAACTGCGCGCTGAGTGTCTGCAGCAGCTGCGGAATGTGGTGGTGATCCGGCAGATACATAATGGAGAAGACCGTGATGTCGCGGACCAGATCCTTGGTAACACCCTTTTCCGCCAGAAGCTGTGGGTCCAGATCGCCGTTTTGCAGCGAAAACGTCAGGCGCTGGAGGCTCTGTCGGAGCGGGGCATCGTCGTTGAGGGGCGCGGTGTTGGCACTGCTGCGCCGAATATGCAGATACAGCGGTGCCCATTCGTTTTCATCGACGACCAGATCGAGAATATAGGTCTTGCCGTCTATAGCCTTGTACCAGTATTCCTGCAGGAAAAGATAGGTCGTGAAATACGAATCCAAATCGGCATTCATACTTTGGACGACCTTCAGGTTGTCGATCAGCCCGGAATACAGCACATTCTTTTCGGGCTTGGCTTCGGGGTAGAACGTGGAGATCCAGTGGTTGACGCGCACATTGAAATCCGAGAGGAAGTCGATGTGGATCCGCTCGGGATAGGTCTCACGGAAATCCGTGGCGAGCTGCGTGCTGATCCGGTTCCACGGCGGGAGAATCAGACGGTCCGTGTTTTCGATATAGAGCGGACTTTCCGCGCTCGCGATCTCCACGCTTTCCGTGGTGTTTTTCAGATCGGGAGAAAGCAGGCCGAACAGCGTGGGGGCAAGATAACCGGCCAGAAAAACGGCGGCCAGCAGCACATAGGGGAGAAGCTGTGTCCTGAACTTTTTCACTGTGCGTCCCCCTTTCTGCTTTTAGCGTCTGCAGGCATATGCACACGGATCGTCGTGCCCCTGCCGTAAACGGATTCGATCTCCAGCCGTGCATCGTGGCGGCGGCAGATCTCGTCGCACAGCGCAAGGCCGAGGCCGGCGCCGCCCGCCTTGCGGGTGCGGGCTTTGTCTTCCATGTAGAAGGCTTCGGTGGCGCGGCGCACGGTATCGGGCTTCATGCCGATGCCGTGGTCGATGACGGAGAGCACGGTGTGCCCGTCGCGTACGGTTTGCTCGAGACGAATGACCGCACCGGCGGAAGACGCCTTGGCGGCGTTTTCGATCAGATTGTAAAATAAGGCGAGGAAAAGCTCCCGGTCCACATACAGCGTGACATTTTCGTGGGCGGTTTCGAGCTGCACACTGTATCGGGACAGGATGGGTGCCATGGACTGCGCGATCTGCTCAAAAAGCTCCGCGGCAGGGATTTTGACCCGGTCCAGCTGGATGCCGTCGGTGGACGCAAGCTGCAGCAGCTTCGCGGACAGGCCGCGCAGGTGCTTGGCCTCTTCCACGATCAGCCCGGCGTATTCCTGCCGCTCGGAATCGGTGACGGTGCGCTTAATGCGCAGAATATCCGCAAAGCCCAGAATGCTCGTGAGCGGCGTTTTCATTTCGTGCGCCATGGAATCAGCAAAACGCTTGCGGCTGTCGGCGATCTCGCGCAGTTTCTGCTCGCGTTCGTCGATGGACTCGGACATATGGTTGATGCTGGACGCGAGGTCGCGGAGCTCCTCGCTGCCCCGCACGGGCACACGCAGACGGTAATTACCGGCGGCAACTTCATGAATGGTGCGCACAGAGACTTTCAGCGGGTGCAAAAATGCCCAGACAAACAGGATCATCACGACGGAAATACCGGCGCCGCACAAGAGACCCGTGCTGCGGGCGGCGTGCAGGTCCCGGGTGCGGGTGTGGTAGATGTCCGACACGTCATAGGCGGTGCAGAGCACATACGAAACGGTTTCGATGCGCACGTTCGAGGCGAGGATCAGATACGGCGTGTTCCCGAGGTCGGTGATGATCATGCGGCCCTCGGTGCCGGAGGTGATTTGCGCTGCGGGGAAGAAAGTTTCCACATCGGACACGGAGAAAAGCTCTGTGCCCGCCCGCGAGACCATATTCCGATCCCGCAGGATCATGATGGCGGAGGCGGCGCTGATGTCTTCCGTGATCATGGAGCCGAGCAGGTCGTCCACCTGTTGAATGGACAGCAGCAGTTTGCCGGCCTTCAGGCGCTGATAGGCGGCGTGGTTGGATAAAGAGGCGCACAGGGCCTCATGGCTCGCGATTGCGGTTTGCTTTTCACGGGCCACGGCGTTCTCAAAGCTGCGCTCCAGAATTACAAACTGTGTGATCTGGATGGCCAGCATTACAAAAATAAGGGCAGTAAGGGATACCTTTTGCCATAGCTTCATGGGCAGCACTCCTTTCCGGTTTATCCGCGGCTGCGTTCCAGACGGTAACCGAGCTTTGGCAATGTGACCAGGCTGCCCTGCAAATCCAGCTTGCGGCGCACCTGCTGCACATGGATGTCCACGGAACGGGATTTACCGGAGACCGCATAGCCCCAAATGTTGTTGAGCAGTTGCTCTCTGGTGATGGCGATATCGGGATTGCGGATGAAAAAGACCAGAACCTCAAACTCTTTTGGCGTCAGCATCACGGGTTCGCCGCCCTTTGTAACGATGTGCTGATCCATGTCCACAAGAATATCCTGATAGGAAAGGAACATCTCGCTTTTGCCCACACGGCGCATCACGACCTCGATGCGGGCCAGCAGTTCCATGGCTTCGAAGGGCTTGACGATGTAATCTTCCGCGCCGCCGCGCAGGCCCTTCACCTTGTCGGTCACGTCTCCCAGTGCGGTGAGGAAGATCACGGGGATCGTTCCGCCGGCCCGGCGAACCGCGTCCAGCACGGCAAAGCCGTCCCTGCCGGGCAGCATGACGTCCAGAAGGGTCAGATCAAACGGACCGTGCAGCATACGGTCCACCGCGTCGATGCCGTTGTCGCAGGTCTCCACCTCGTATTCACCAATGGACAGCGTGGCCACCAGCATTTTTGTGATATTGACATCGTCTTCCACGATCAGAATACGGATCATACTTCTCTTCCTTCCCCGGCCGTACGGTTTTCCGATACGCCTGCGGTTGTTTTTCCGGCCGGCGTGATTCACCGGCTGTGCAGACTGTATTTTGAATATTGTAGCATAATAAAAAGCCGACTTCAACGAAGGGAAGTCGGCTTTTGGGGTTCAGGGAAAAATTTTGCAAAAATTTTGCATTTTTAGTCGTCCAGTTCCGGTGCGTAGACGCTCTTGTACCGCTCAATGCGCAGGATGGAGAATCCAAACGGCGGGAGTTTGAGGTCTGCGGGACCCGGCTTGCGGTGTACATACGGTGCACCGAAGATGAACTGGGCGCGGCGGTAATCCACGTTGGGGATCACGACGTTCTTCTCGCTGCGGTTGACGGCAACAAACAGGGCGGTCTCGCCCAGCTCGGTCTCCACGTAGCGCTCGAACGACAGGATATCGCCGTGGCTGTACACGTTGCGCAGCTTGCCGTCTTTCAGGATGTCGACGTGTTCGCGGCGCAGCAGGGCCAGATAACGGTACCACGCGATGAGATCCTCATCTTCCTTGCCCCACGGGTAGCAGGCGCGGTTGAAGGGGTCGCGGTAGCCTTCCATGCCGGCCTCGTCGCCGTAGTAAATGCACGGCACACCGGGCAGCATGAACTGCAGCAGCGCGGCAAGGCGCAGCTTTTCAAGCGCGGTCTCGCGTGCGTCCGCGGTCAATTTCTGCTGGCTCTGCCATGTACGGCCGCGGCTGCCGGCCGCCTCGCCGCCCAGCATGGTCAAAGCACGCTCCGTGTCGTGCGTGCCGATGTGGTTCATCAGCACACGCAGGACCTGCGGCGGGTAGTGCTCCACGATGGTCTCGATGTGGTCCATCATCAGCGAGGAATGGTCGCCATTGAGGAAGCCCAGAATCGCATCGCGGAACGGATAGTTCATGACGCTATCCAGCTGCTTGCCCTCGAGATAGCGGCGGCGCACGCCGTAAGCGGTCTTGTTGGAGGCATCCTCCCACACTTCGCCCAGTACGAGTGCGTCCGGGTCCTGTGCTTTGGCAGCTTCGCGCAGATTATCGAGGAAAATGTCCGGCAGCTCGTCGGCCACGTCCAGACGCCAGCCGGAAGCACCGGCTTCCAGCCAGCGGCGCACGATGCCGCTTCTGCCGTTGATGTAGGCGTTGTAATCGATGTTGCCCTCGCGCACGTTGGGCAGGGTGATGAAATCCCACCAGCATTCGTAATCATCCGGCCAGATGCGGAAGGAATACCAGGGATAGTACGGGGAATTCTTATCGTTGTATGCACCGCCGGTGCCGTAGCGGCCCTCGCGGTTAAAGTAAATGCTGTCGCTGCCCGTATGGCTGAACACGCCGTCGATCAGAATATGCATACCGCGTTTTTTGGCGGCGGCGCAGAGCGAGCGGAAATCCTCTTCCGTGCCGAGCATGGGGTCGATCTTCTCGTAGTTCGCGGTGTCGTAGCGGTGGTTGGAGTGGGATTCAAAAATCGGATTCAGATAGATGCAGGTTACGCCCAGGGACTCAAGGTAATCGAGCTTTTCCTCGATGCCCTTCAGATCGCCGCCGAAGAAATCGTTGTTGAGGATCTTGCCCGCGGCATTGGGTCTCCATTCCGGCTGCTCATACCAGTCCTTATGCATCACGCGGCCGGTCGGGATGTCGGCCTTCGGTGTGCCGGAATTATAGAAACGGTCCGGGAAGATCTGATACAGCACACCGCCGGCCAGCCAGTCCGGTGTGGTGAAATCTTTGGAATAAACGGTCAGCTGCCAATCGCTGCCGCCGCCGGCGCGGGATACGCCGCCGATGTCCTTTTTCATCATGGAACGGCCGCGCGCGGTGCGCAGCTCAAAATGATAGAAATAGAGCCCGGCAACCTCGGGGGTGAAGTGGCACTCCCACCATTCGTGCTCTTTGTCATTCATGCCGCACCAGAACATATCCAGACACGTGATGCGTCCGGCATGATCCTGCATCAGCATATAAGCCGCGGAACAGCGCATATTGCGGGGGACGGAAATCTTAAAATGGACACGGGTCCCTTCGGCTACGGCACCGGTGGGGGAACGGTAGAGAGGGTCTCGGGAATGAAATACGGGCATGGGCGGGCTCCTTGTGCATGTATTCTGAACAAAAAGGTACCGGAACAGGGTTCCGGCACCTTATCTGCGGAAATATAGTCAGGTGATGCCTGTCAGTTCAGCGGATCAGCCAGCCAGATGGTGTTGGCGTAATCGCGGATGGAGCGGTCGGCAGCGAAGATGCCGGCCTTTGCGGTGTTGACGAGGGACATGGCGTTCCACTTCTTCTGGTCCTGATACAGGGCCTCGGCCTTCTTCTGGGCCTCGCTGTAGGAGTTGAAGTCTGCCAGAGCCATGTACTGGTCCACGTTGAGCAGGGCGTTGTGCAGATTCGGGAAGTTCTTGCCGTCGAAGCCGCGGCCCAGTGCGTCGATCGCGTTGCGGATGACCGGGCTGTGCTCGTAGTGGTTTCTCGGTCTGTAGCCCGGCTTCAGGCTGTTGACCTGCGGGGTGGTCATACCGAAGAGGATGATGTTGTCATCGCCCACGGCCTCGTGGATCTCCACGTTGGCGCCGTCGAGGGTACCCATGGTGATCGCACCGTTGATCATGAACTTCATGTTGGAAGTACCGGATGCTTCGGTACCGGCGAGGGAGATCTGTTCGCTGATCTCGGCAGCCGGGGTCAAAAGCTCTGCCCAGGATACGCAGTAGTTCTCAACGAAGACGACCTTCAGCTTGTCGTTGACGCGCGGATCGTTGTTGATGGTGTTTGCAAGGCAGACGATGAACTGCATGATCTCCTTGGCGAAGTAGTAGCCCGGAGCCGCCTTGGCACCGAAGAAGAAGGTGTGCGGTGTGTATTCCGCATTCGGATTCTCGAGGAGCCACTGATAGACGGAGAGGATGTGCAGTGCGTTCATGTGCTGACGCTTATACTCGTGCAGGCGCTTGACCTGTACGTCGAAAATGCTGTTCGGGTCCACGATCTGGCCCTGGGTACGCTTGAGGTGCTTTGCAAGGCGCTCCTTGTTGTGGAGCTTGATCTCGCGCAGCTGCTCGAGGACGGCAGCGTCGTCCTTGTAA
>JAFQWC010000032.1 GCA_017407665.1 Clostridia bacterium
GCGCTCGCAATTGCCGAAATTAAAGATCTGAATGGTTTCACCGTTGAGCAGCTTATTGGTAAAGCCGAAGTACGCCATATCCGGGCGGCCCGCCGGGCCGTACACCGTAAAAAAGCGCAAACCGGTGGACGGGATATTGTAAAGCTTCGAATAGGCATGCGCCATGAGTTCATTGGATTTCTTCGTTGCTGCGTACAGGGAGACCGGGTTGTCCACCTTGTCCTCCGTACTGTACGGGATCTTTTTTTTCGTGCCATACACACTGGACGAACTGGCATACACAAGATGCTCCACTGGGTACTTGCGGCAGGCTTCCAGGATATTATAGAAGCCGATCAGATTGCTTTCGATATAGACATCCGGATTCGTGATGCTGTAACGCACGCCGGCCTGTGCCGCAAGATTCACGACAACGTCAAATTTGTACGTCTCAAAGGCATGATCGATCAGCGCTCTGTCCGCGATATTGCCCTTTATAAATGTCCAGCCGGAACCGGGTACCTGCGCCGCCATCTTCTCGATTTCCGCCAGACGGTACTCTTTGATGGAAACATCATAATAATCGTTCAGGTTGTCGATGCCGACTACGTGCACCGGCTCCACGGTGCGCAGCAGTTCCATCACGAGATTGGAACCAATGAACCCCGCCGCACCGGTCACAAGGACGGTTTTGTTTCTGAGTTCCACATTCGGTGTCAGCATATGCCCTTGTACTCCTTCTGCACCTGCTCATAGCTTTCGAGGTTGCCGATGTCATACCGGCGGCCGGGCATTTCCATCGCGTGCACGGTGGTCTGCCCGCACAGCCATGTGATGTAACTGCCGGGGGCGTCCGTACCGCAGCCCTGTGCGATGCCTTCCGCTACGAGCTTTGCGTCTTCCCGTGTGTAATAGTAGAACGCCGGGCTGCACCAGTGGGATTCCGGCTCCGCAGGCTTTTCGGCCATTTTCAGGATCTTCCCGTTTTCGTCCACGGTGACCACGCCGCTCTTCTGCAATCTCTGCAGAGAGGGCTCATAATACCGCATGATGCAGGAGGTTTTCTTCTCCTGCGCATAGTCGATAAACTTTGTCAGGCTGAAATCCAGCAGATTGTCGCCGGCAATGACGAGCATATCGTCGTCGAGGTACAGAGCATCGATGGCAAACTGAATGTCCTTCACGGCGCCGAGACGTGTTTCGTTCGTGCTGGTGCCGTCGTCCACCACGGTGATCTTCTGCGGCTTTTCCGCAGCCCACTGCAGAAAATGCTCCGCAAATTTATGGTTGGAGATCACGACATATTCGTCGATGACCTGTGCCTTGTCCATATCCTCGATCAGCCAGTCGAGAATCGTTTTCCCCTGCACCTTCAGAAGCGGCTTCGGGAAATTCTCGGTCAGGGGATACAGGCGGGTCGCATAGCCCGCAGCAAGGATCAAACATTTCATCTGTTTCACACACCTTTTCGGAAATTCTTCGTTTCGGTCCGTTTATTCTTAGAAATCCACGCCGTCCGCGCTCTCGCAGATGTGCACGGAGTATTTGCCCGTGAGTTCCGGGAACACTTTGAGGTATTCCTTCGTCACCTTCTCGCGGATGCTCTCTTCGAACGCCGGGTCGATCAACGCCATGCAGCAGCCCTTAAAGCCCGCGCCGGAGAAGCGGCCGCCGTAAATGCCGTCCGTCTGTGTCATGATCTCATACAGCGTCTTCAATTCCGGAGAACCGGTCTCATAGTTATAAATGCTGGAGTGACCGCTCTCAAAGGACAAGCGGCCGAAGGTCTCGATATCGCCCTTTCTCCAGGCTTCGGCGCCAAGCTGCACGCGGTTGAACTCCGTGTACCAATGCTCTGCGCGACGGCGCCAGTTTTCCGGCAGCCTGTGCTTATGCTCCAGATAGGTCTCATACGGTACTTCGCGCAGGTAAGTCTCATTGAATTTGCCGTATTCCATGCCGGAGAAAGCTTTCAGCGCATAGGCCGCGCTGCGGCACTCATCCACACGCATATTGAACTTGGAACCGGCAAGGGTTCTTTCGATGCCGCTGAAGAAGATCGCGATCTTATACGGCTTCATGGCGGGGTTCGTGGGGATCAGCTCATAGCTGTCATCGCGGGTATCGAGGAACAGCAGATGATCCTTTTTGGAGTAGATCTCGCAGGACTGATCCAGCTTGCCGCAGGCCACGCCCACATACTGATTCTCCGCCCAGAGCGCCGTTTCGATCAGCTCCTGTGCGGTCAATTTCAGATGGTTCACCTTGCACAGCGCGGACAGGAACGCGATGATCACCGCTGCAGAGGAGGACAATCCGCCGATGGGCAGGGTGCCCTCGATCACACCGCACAAACCGACGGTGAGAGGGTATTTTCTGCGCAGGGCCGCCGTAGCACCGCGCAGGTAATCGGCCCAGTCGTTTTCCTTCTGTTCCGGCACGGAATTCACGTGCCACTGCGCACGCTTATCGAACTGCAGCGACCGCAGCTCAATGATGCCGGAGCGCTTCGGGCCGTATGCGATATGGATACCCTTATCGATCGCCAGACCGGTGATCATGCCCAACTGATGATCCGAATGTGCGCCAATCGGACAAATTCGATACGGGCAAAACGCGACCCCTGCCGGGTCACGCAGATATTTTTCATTAAATACGTCTACACATTTCATTTTTCAAAACCTCTTTTATTCTGCACGCGGTCTTAACACGGCGTGCGGGCTGTCCACGTCAAAACACGGGCGTTGATTTTCTTGTTTACACGGATACAGCATACCACATTTCGCACGAAAAAGCAAAAGAAATGTCGTAAAAACCAAAAAGCACCGTACTCTTTCGAATACGATGCTTTTCGCACTTGCTTCACGGAATGATAAATACAAATCTGAATTTTCCAATGAATGATATATCGCTTTGCGACATGATATACGGCTTACGCCGCATGATATGCTCGCTTGGCAAGCATGATATAATATCCGTTCATTTATATGTCAAAAGACATATATCATCGCATCAGGATGCGATATCATATCGAAGATATATCACCTGTTTCGCAAGAAACGGATATAATTGAAAAAAGCACTTCTTGCGAAGCGCTTTTTTCGTGGAGCTGCTAACCAGATTCGAACCGGTGACCAACGCCCACGCAAGCGTTCCGCTTCCGCGGGACCCAATTGATCATAATGGGGCTTCGCCCCAAACCCCCGCCGCATTTGCGACGACGGA
>JAFQWC010000033.1 GCA_017407665.1 Clostridia bacterium
ATGCGCCCATCAGGACGAAGTAGCCGCCCGCAAGGTAAAAGATCTTGTTTTCCTTCGACATCTGAAAGATCAGAATCAAGCCGGCGACAATAAAGATCGCCGCATACATATAACCGGTAAATCCCATAGTGTTTGTATCCTTTCGGGAAATTATATATGACAGCGCATATACGGATTTATTATAGCGGAATCCGGCGGGAATTACAAGCTGTAGCGCGCAAAACAACCGGCACAGTTTTCGTAAAAACACTTTGAAATTCCACGCCCGCGCGGTATAATGAAGCCAGAAAACCGAAAGAGTGGATTGTATGAAAACCATTTCTATGGATCAGTTTCAAAATTACCGGTTTCTCTCCGGTGTGAGCCTTGCGCCGCACGGCGAGGACGCCGCTTTCCTCTGTGCCAAAACCGATATGGCCCGGAACGCCTACGACACCGACCTGTGGCTGCTGCCCGCAGACAGCGAAGCCCGCCGCCTGACAACCGACGGCAAATCCGGCGGCTTTTTGTGGGACAACGACAGCACCCTGCTCTTTTCCTCCCGCCGTGACCCGGAAATCGCAAAGAAAGCCGAAGCCGGCGAGAGCTGCACCGCGTTCTACCGCCTGAACCTCCACGGCGGCGAGGCGGAAAAAGCCTTCTCCGTGCCGCTTGCCGCGTCCCTAGTGGAGAAAGTCGCGAACGGCGTGTACCTGCTCCGCGCGGACTGGGACCTGCGCTTCTCCAAAGCGAACACCATGAAGGGCGACGCCAAGGCGGCGCTCCTCGCCGAAAAGAAGGCCGAGCAGGACTACGAAGTGCTCGACGAGCTGCCGTTTTACTTCAACGGGCAGGGATTTATCAACAAGCACCGCAGCGCGCTGTTCCTCTTTGACGAGAAGACCGGCAAACTGACCCGCGTGACGAAGGAGACCTTCGCCGCCGGCGGCGCACAGCTGAGCGCCGACCGCAGCCAAATCCTCATCACCGGCCAGAATTACACCGTAAAGCGCGGCGATTTCACCGGCGTATATGTGTACGACATTCCCACCGGCAAAACCCGCACGCTGCTGCGCCCCACCCGCTATGACCTCTACGGCGCATGGTGGTTTGGCGAAAAGATCCTGCTCCTCGGCACGGACCAGAAGCGCTACGGCTCGAATGAAAACGCCCGCTTCTATACACTCGACCCCGCGGACGGTGCCGTTTCCCTCTTTGCCGATTTCGATGACGCTGTGGGCTCCTCCGTCGGCAGCGACTGCCGTCTGGGCGGCGGCAAGTCCATCCGCATGGACGGCGGCAAACTGTATTTCACCGCCACGCTGCGCAATGCCTCTCATGTGCTGTGCCTCGATGCGGCCGGCACCATCACGCCGGTCTTCGAGCAGGAGGGATCCGTCGATTGCTTCGACGTGCGTGAAAACAAGCTGACTTTCATCGGTATGCAGAACATGGCCCTGCAGGAAATTTACACCTACGACGGCACACGGACGCAGCGCACCGCGCTGAACACTGAGGCTCTTGCCGGCTGCTATGTGGCAATGCCGGAAAAACTCACCTATCTGAACGACGGCATGGACCTTGACGGCTGGGTCCTGCTGCCGAAGGATTTTGACCCGGCGAAGACCTACCCCGCCATTTTGGACATTCACGGCGGCCCGAAGACCGTGTACGGCGAGGTTTTCTACCACGAGATGCAGCTTTGGGCCAACATGGGCTATTTCGTGTTCTTCTGCAACCCGCGCGGCGGCGACGGCCGCGGCAACGCCTTTGCCGATATCCGCGGCAAGTACGGCACGATCGATTATGACGACATCATGGCCTTCTGCGATGCGGTGCTCGAGAAATACCCGCAGATCGACCCCGCCCGCGTGGGCGTGACCGGCGGCAGCTACGGCGGCTTCATGACGAACTGGATCATCGGCCACACCGACCGCTTCAAGGCGGCGGCCTCGCAGCGCTCCATCTCGAACTGGATCAGCTTCTGCTTCACGTCCGACATCGGCGAGGGCTTTGCCCGCGACCAGATGGGCCTCACCGGCAAGATGAACCCGTGGGATAACCGAGAGAAGCTGTGGTTCCATTCCCCGCTGGCGTATGCCCAAAACTGCAATACCCCCACGCTGTTCATCCACAGCGACGAGGACTTCCGCTGCCCGCTCTCCGAGGGCTACCAGATGTACAGCGCCCTGCTGCAGTTGGGTGTGGAAGCCCGGATGTGTGTATTCCACGGCGAAAACCATGAGCTTTCCCGCGGCGGCAAGCCGCAGCACCGTCTGCGCCGCCTGCAGGAGATCACCGACTGGTTCGAAAAACATCTGTAAACCAAAGGAGCGTTCCCTGTGAAAAAATATCTGATCCCCGAAAACGGTCAATTCTTTAAGGCCAACCTGCACTGCCACTCCACTGTATCCGACGGCAAACTCACGCCGGAAGAGCTCAAGAAGATCTACATGGAGAAGGGTTATTCCATCATCGCGTATACCGACCACGATGTGCTCATCCCGCACCCGGAGCTCGCGGACGAAAACTTCCTGCCGCTCAATGCCTTCGAGATCGAGATCAACGAGGAGACCGGCGAGCCGTTCTCCCAGATCAAGACCTGCCACATCTGCATGATCGCGCTCGAGCCGGACAACATCACACAGCCGTGCTGGCACCGCAATAAATATCAGTTCGGCAACGCGGAAAACTACCGCGATCAGGTAAAATTCGACGAGAACGAGCCGGATTACGAGCGCGTCTACACCCCCGAATGCATCTGCGACATCATGCAGCGCGGACGCGGCGCGGGCTTCTTCGTCACGTACAACCACCCGGCATGGTCCCTCGAGGAATACCCGCAGTACATGAATTACCACGGGATGCACGCAATGGAGATCTCGAACACGGGCTGTGTGGTGGGCGGCTGGGAGGATTACTGCCCCCACATTTACGACGATATGCTGCGCGGCGGCGAGAAGATCTTCTGTGTTTCCACCGATGACAACCACAACGGCGACGACCCAAACACCGGCAACTGGGATTCCTTCGGCGGCTGGGTGATGATCAAGGCGGAAAAGCTCGACTACCGCACGATCACAAAGGCGCTCGAGGACGGGCATTTCTACGCTTCGCAGGGCCCGGCCATCCACAGCGTGTGGTTTGAAGACGGCGAGATCCACGTGGAATGCGACCCTGTGGAGAACATCAAGTTCTATTACGGCAATCGCGCCGGCAAGGGTGTGTTCGCGGACGGCAAGACGCTGACCCACGCCAGCGCGAAGGTCAGCCCCGAAAACCGCTATGTGCGCATCACCGTAACCGACAGCAAGGGCCGCCCGGCGAACACCAGCGCGTACTGGGCAGCAGACCTTTTGAAGGAAGATTGATCCCATGCCGAATCAAAAAACGCGCCTGCCCTATTGGGATAACGTCAAGGGCATTCTCATCCTGCTCGTGGTGCTGGGGCATATTCTGCAGATGCTGCCCCACGGCAGCGAAAGCGCCGTCTACAAGCTGATCTACCTGTTCCATATGCCGCTTTTCGTGTTCTGTTCCGGGTATTTGGGCAGTTATGCGCCGCTGAAAATTCTGAAATCCCTCGTGCTGCCGTACATCGCGCTGCAGATTTTATGCTGCCTCCTCACAGGGCAGCCCGTGCAGTTCACCACGCCGTACTGGATGCTGTGGTATCTGCCGGCGCTCGCGGTGTGGCGTATTACGATCCCGTTTCTGGATCTGTGCGGCCGAAAATGGGCGCCCGTCTGCCTGATCGGGCTGATCGCGCTCGCGTGCCTTGCGGGGTTCGACGACGGCATCGGCTATTTTGCGTCCCTGTCGCGGATTGTGGTGTTCTATCCGTATTTTGCAGCCGGGTATTTCCTCAAAAAGCACGGCGATTGGCAGAAAATACAGGCACTCCGCGCTGCGCCGAAGCTCTGTGCCGCGTTCGCTGCGCTGATTTGCTGCGGGGTGTTTCTCCGGTTCGCGCCGATTATTCACGCCGAATGGCTCTACGGCGCACACAGCTACGCGGCGGGAGGCTGCACGGTCTTCTTCCGCCTGCTGCACTACGCCGCTGCGGCGGTGACCGGCTTTGCATTCCTCAGTTTCCTGCCAAAACAAAAAACCGTTTTCTCCGCATGGGGAAAAAACAGTTTTCTTCTCTATGCGGCGCACATCGCCGTGCTGCCGCTCGTGCCAAAGCTCATCGACGCGCTCCATGAGCCCGCTCTGCCGCTGCAGATGGTGCTGTGCGTCCTGCTTGCGACAGGGTTCTGCGCGGCGATCTCCGCGATGGGTACCGCGTGGCGCAGACGGCACCTGAAATAAAACAACGATCCGTTAGCAGCCTCGCCGGTTTTCGGCGGGGCTGTTTTGGTTTTGTCTACCTGTTTTCCGCGTGACTCACCGCCGCGTACAGCGCGACGAGGGCGGCGGAAAGCAGCACGCCGGCCGCGATATCCGTCAGCCAGTGCACGCCGGAGAGTAATCGCCCGGCGACGGTGACCGCCATGACGACAACAGCCAGTGCATTGAAAACCGTGCGGAGGGCTTTCTTCTGCGCGAGGCGGTGCCATAAATCCACCCACGCGGCGCCGAGCACGCAGAGCGTCAGCAGCGTGTGGCTGGAGGGGTAGGACGCCTCGGGCGCGGCGCCCAGCAGCACCGGCCGGTAATTCACAACCACGATCTCAAAAAATACGTAGACCGCTGCGAGGAGCACGCAGAATCCGCCCATCAGAAGGACGGCAGCGTCCACCCTGCGCAGACTTCTGCGGCGGATGAGCTGCACCGCGCCGAGGAGCGCATACCCCACGATCGGCAGCAGACTCACCACGCCGAGGACTTCCGTCACGGCGTACCAGCCCGGATTTACGCCCAAACGGTCAAACACCCGGCCGTTCAGCGCCGCAAGCCCCACCGATGTCCCGCACGGGCCGATGGGCTGCACATCCACGAGAAGGACCGCGGCGGTGAGCCCCAAAAACAGCAGGAAGAAGATCCCGGCTGCCCAAAATAAGATTTTGTTTTTCATGTTATTTCCCCTTTCTGTTCCGGATGTTCCGTGAACTGTTCCCATTATCCGGGGGCAGGGGGAGAAAAAACAAGAAACGCGCCGTCACACACGCAAAAAGCCCCGACACGAAACGTGTCGGGGCAGGTTTTACGCGGTTTTCACTTCATTTTGCCTCGTTTGACCACGAGGAACAGCTTTCCGAGGAAGAGCAGGAACAGCAGGGCGGTGCCGTACGGTTCCTTGACGACGGCGAAAAACAGGACCGCTGCGCCGCCGAGCGCGAGGGAGATGTTCGGCAGGACCGGGAGGGATTCCGCTTTTCCCAGCCGCACGAGCAGCAGTTCAAGGGTGCCTGCGGCGGTCAGTGCGAGCAAAAGCGCCCAATACACGGCGCGAATCCAGACCGCTGCCGCGGTGAACGCAAACAAACTGACCGCGTGCACGCCGCCATCCGCGGGGTTACCGTAGAGCGGCAGGAAAACGAGCAGCAGCGCCAGCACATCCAGCACGCCGAACAGCGCCGCATAGACTTTCTTCAGGCTGCGGTGATTTTCGGTCTCCGCCACGGCGATCCACTCCTCGCCGGACAGGAGGTTGTCGATGGACACCTCCAGCACTCTGGAGAGCAGTTTTAACGACTCGATATTCGGGTAGCCCTTTCCGCTTTCCCACTTGGAGACCGCCGTTCTGGAAACAAACAGCTTTTCTGCCAGCTGCTCCTGCGTCCAGTCCTTTTGCCGGCGCAGCGCCTGCAGTTTTTCGTTAAATTCCATGGGTACCCTCCTCGCCGCGTGTTTTCTTCAGCATAACATAAATGCACTTTCCGCGCAAGCGGAATAACCGGCCCCGTTTGAGTCTTCTTCAGAACTTTAGTCTCGATAAGACTTTTTCCTCATCTTTCTCACGCAATATGCTATTCTGAAAATATCCGATGACAAGGAGGTGAATACTATGGAAAACTGCTGCAAAACCTGTGTGCATTTTATCACGCACTACGTGCTGACCGGAGAGAAATACATCCCCATCGACCTCGGGCATTGCATATTTCCACGTATCAAACCAAGGGATGCATTGACCAAAGCCTGCTCACATTTCAGTCAAAGCGAAAAGACGGATACAGAAACCAACACCTAACAAAAAAAGACCGCAGGCCTTTCGGCTTGCGGTCCTTTGTTTGGTTTAAAGAAATCAGATGAGCTCGATGATTGCCATCTCAGCTGCGTCACCGCGGCGCGGTCCGAGCTTTGTGATGCGGGTGTAGCCGCCGTTGCGGTCTACGTACTTCGGAGCAATTTCCTTGAACAGCTTGTTGGTTACGCTCTCCTTGGTGATGAAAGCCATAACGTTTCTTCTGTTTGCGAGGTTATCTTCCTTAGCGATTGTGATCATCTTCTCAGCCATAGCACGGACTTCCTGTGCTCTGGTAGCTGTTGTCTCGATCTTGCCATTCTCAAAGAAGAATGTTACGAGGCCGCGCAGCATAGCCAATCTATGTGCAGTGTCTCTTCCGAGTTTTCTTGTTCCCGGCATGATTGTCACTCCTATCGTTTGGTAATAAATTTATTCATCGTCCTTACGGAGGTTAAAGCCGAGGGATGCCATCTTCCAGATGACCTCTTCAAGCGACTTGCGACCCAGGTTTCTGACCTTCATCATGTCCTCTTCGGACTTATCGAGCAGGTCAGCCACCGTGTTGATGCCGGCGCGCTTGAGGCAGTTGAAGGAACGGACGGAGAGGTCCAGCTCTTCAATGGTCATATCCAGGATCTTATCCTTGCTCTTGTCATCCTTTTCAACCATGACTTCCGCGCTCTTGCCCTTATCGGACAGGTCCACGAACTGGGTCAGGTGGTCGGTCAGGATCTTGGCAGCCAGGGAAACGGCTTCCTGAGCGGTAATAACTCCGTTTGTCCACACCTCGAGGGTCAGCTTGTCGTGATCCAGACTCTGACCGACACGGGCGGGCTCTACGTTAAAGTTTACCTTTAACACCGGTGTGTAAATAGAATCAACTGCCAATTCGCCGATCACGCCCTGGGGCATGTTCTGCTTGTTGCGCTCGCCGGATACATAGCCTCTGCCCTTATCCAGGGAGATCTCCATGTACAGCTTAGCGCCTTCGCCGAGAGTGGCAATGTGCAGCTCGGGGTTGAGAATTTCAACCTCACTGTCACACTTAATTGAATCTGCGGTCACTACACAGGGGCCTTCTGCCGTGATGTGCACGGTCTTCGGGCCATCGCAGTGCAGCTTGGCGATCAGGCCCTTGATGTTCAGCACGATCTCGGTAACGTCTTCCTTAACGCCCGGAACGGTGGAGAACTCATGGACTACGCCATCGATTTTGATCGACTTAACCGCAACACCCGGCAGGCTGGAAAGGAGCACACGGCGCAGGCTGTTGCCCAGAGTGGTGCCGAAACCGCGCTCCAGCGGTTCAACGACGAACCGGCCGTAGGTGCTGTCATTCGAAATTTCCTCGGTCTCAATTCTCGGTCTCTCTATCTCAATCATTTGCGATCCTCCTTTACACATAAAACGTAATTCGTAAAATCATTATAAGATTTTTAGAATTACTTGGAGTACAACTCAACGATGAGAGTTTCGTCGACTTCGAGGTCGATATCTTCACGTGCAGGCATTGCTGCAACCTTAGCCTCGAGAGCAGCAGCGTTCAGGTCGATCCACTTAACGATCGGCTTTGCAGCGTTTGCTTCGATAACAGCCTTGAACTTCTCGGAAGAACGGCTGCCTTCCTTGATTGCGACAACGTCGCCTTCCTTTACGAGGTAGGACGGGATGTCAACCTTATGACCGTTAACGGTGAAGTGACCGTGTACAACGAGCTGACGGGCCTCTGCTCTGGAGGAAGCCCAGCCGCAGCGGTACACGATGTTGTCGAGACGGGTCTCGAGCAGAACGAGGAGGTTTGTACCGGCCTTGCCCTGCATCTTGGTAGCCATCTCATAGTAATGTCTGAACTGACCCTCCAGAACGCCGTAGTAACGTCTGGTCATCTGCTTTGCACGCAGCTGGGTGCCGTATTCAGAGGTCTTCTTTCTGCCCTGACCATGCTGGCCCGGTGCATAAGCTCTGCGGGTGAGAGCGCACTTATCTGTATAGCATCTCTGGCCCTTGAGGAACAGCTTCTGGCCCTCGCGGCGGCACAGCTTGCAAACAGCATCTGTATATCTTGCCATTTTGTGTAACCTCCTAATCTTTTATACGCGTCTTCTCTTCGGAGGACGGCATCCGTTGTGCGGGATCGGTGTAACGTCCTTGATCATGCTGACTTCGAGACCAGCAGACTGCAGAGCACGGATAGCTGCCTCACGGCCTGCGCCCGGACCCTTAACGTACACTTCAACACTCTTCATGCCATGCTCCATAGCGATCTTAGCTGCAGTTTCTGCTGCAGTCTGAGCTGCGAACGGAGTAGACTTTCTGGAACCACGGAAGCCGAGCTCGCCGGCGCTGGCCCAGGATACTGCGTTGCCCTGTGTATCAGTGATGGTTACGATTGTGTTATTGAATGTGGACTGGATATGTGCAGCGCCACGATCAATGTTCTTACGCTCACGGCGTCTGCGGACTGCGGTTGCTGCTTTCTTTCCGCCTTTAGTTGCTGCCATTTATAATCCCTCCGATTACTTCTTCTTGTTAGCCACTGTCTTACTCGGACCCTTGCGTGTTCTTGCATTGGTCTTTGTACGCTGGCCTCTTACCGGCAGGCCCTTGCGATGGCGAACACCGCGGTAGCAGCCGATTTCGATGAGTCTCTTGATATCGAAAGCCACGTCACGGCGGAGGTCACCCTCAACCACGAGGTTCTTGTCGATATACTCTCTCAGCTTTGTTGCGTCGTCTTCAGAAAGATCTCTTACACGGATATCCGGGTTAACGCCTGTAGCAGCGCAGATGTCTGTCGCTGTCTTGCGGCCGATACCGTAGATGTAGGTAAGAGCAATCTCGATTCTTTTATCTCTGGGTAAATCAATACCGGAAATACGAGCCATGCTTATTGCACCTCCATTAATAGTTCAGAGCTTAGCCCTGGCGCTGCTTGTGCTTCGGGTTCTCACAGATAACCATGATCTTACCCTTGCGCTTAATAATCTTGCACTTCTCACAAATCTTCTTAACAGAAGGTCTGACTTTCATTTGGGTACCCTCCTTATACTTTGTGGGGTTTCAATCATTATTCTCTTACTTGGAACGCCAAGTAATGCGTCCCTTGGTCAAATCGTACGGGCTCATCTCCACGGTGACCTTATCGCCCGGAAGGATGCGGATGAAATTCATGCGCAGCTTGCCGGAGATGTGGGCCAGGATGATGTGTCCGCCCGGAATCTCTACCTTGAATGTTGCATTCGGAAGAGCTTCCTTAACAATGCCTTCTACTTCAATTACGTCCTGTTTTGACATAGTATCACCAATCCTAATCGCAATTAAGCTCAATAAATTACGTTGTGTGCTCTCTGTATTCTGCGAGAGCCGTGCGTATCTGCCGATTGGTCGAAAGGCGCTCTTCGCTGAGCACCGTGCCCGTGGGGGCGAGGTGGATCAGCTTCTTTTTCTTCGGGTTCTCCAGTTTGCGGCGTTTGCCGTCCGCCATGTAGGCGAACCGGCCGTCCACACGGAGCACCGTCTGAAAATCGCCCTTATCGTGACCTGCGAGCGACCGCATAATCTGTCCGCGCCGAATCTCCATGCCGCACCTCATCAGAGCGCCGTGAGGATCACGGGGCCATCCGGGGTAATGGCGATGGTGTGTTCAAAATGGGCGGAGAGTTTGCCGTCTCGCGTTACCGTAGTCCAGCCGTCGCCGAGGACAGTAACCTGGTGGCTGCCGGCGTTGACCATCGGTTCAATCGCGATCGTCATGCCCGGTAACAGGCGCACACCTCTTCCGGGTGTGCCGTAATTTGGAACACTGGGGTCTTCATGCAGCTTCGCACCTACGCCGTGGCCGACAAAATCGCGTACCACCGAGTAATTGCGAGCTTCAACATACCGCTGCACCGCAGAGCCGATATCGCCGACACGATTGCCGGGCTGTGCCATTTTGATGGCCTCAAACAGACTCTCCCGTGTTGCATCCAGCAGCCTTTGTGCCTCTTCGGAAATCGTTCCGCAGGGGAAGGTCCACGCGTTGTCGCCGTGGAATCCCTCATACAGTGCGCCGGCGTCGATGGAGACGATGTCGCCCTCTCTGAGGATCTGCTTTTTGGACGGTATGCCGTGGATCACCACATTGTTAACCGAAATGCAGGCGCTGGCCGGGAAACCGCCGTAACCGAGAAAGCTGGGAACGGCCCCGGCTTTCTCGATTGTTGTTCTGACGATTTTGTCAAGTTCGTAGGTGGAAACACCCGGCTTGACAGCCTCTCCGGCTTTCAGCAATGCCTCCTGTGAAATCTTGCCCGCCTCGCGCATGAGGCGCAGTTCGCGGGAGGTTTTCAGGCTGACCATTGCTTACGCCTCTAAAGCCTTGATGGTGAGGGCGGTGGTATCCGCAACCTCTTCCTGGCCTTCTACGATCTTCAGCTTGCCCTGCTTCTCGTAGTAATCCTTCAGCGGCTCGGTCTGCTCGTGATAAACACGGAGACGGTCGTTGACGGTATCGGGGTGGTCATCCTTGCGCTGAACAAGGGTGCCGCCGCAGTTTGTGCAGATGCCTTCCACGGCCGGCTTCTTGTAGAGCAGGTGGTAGGAAGAACCGCACTTTTCGCAGACACGGCGTCCGGACATTCTCGTTACGATCTTCTCGTCCGCAACTTCGATATCGATGACGCGGTCGATCACGATGCCGGAAGCATCCAGAGCCTCGGCCTGGGGGATGGTTCTCGGGAAACCGTCCAGAATGAAGCCTGCCTTGCAGTCTTCCTCTGCCAGTCTGTCCTTAATAATGCCGATGACGACTTCATCCGGAACGAGCTGGCCGGCTTCCATGTAGGTCTTCGCCTTGAGGCCCATCTCTGTGCCGCTTTTCAGCGCTTCTCTCAGGATATTACCGGTGGAAATCGCCGGAATACCGAGATGCTTGCAAATAACTTCTGCCTGTGTGCCCTTACCGGCACCAGGAGCACCTAAAAGAATCAGCTTCATAATTATGACTCCTTTCGTGGTCTGTGTCTCGGGTTGGCTCCTTACTTAATCGAGGAAGCCCTTGTAGTGGCGCATCATCATCTGGGATTCCATCTGCTTTACGGTCTCCAGAGCAACGCCAACCATAATGATGACGGATGTACCGCCCATGGTCAGGCCCTGCATGCCGGTGACGTTGCCGTAGATGATCGGCAGGATCGCAACGACGGCCAGGAACATAGCGCCAATGAGTGTAACTTTGGAAAGGATCTTGCTGATGAACTCCGCTGTCGGACGACCCGGACGCAGGCCCGGAATGGTACCGTTGTTTGTGCGGAGATTATTGGCCATCTCGATCGGATTATACTGAATGGTCATGTAGAAGTAAGCGAACACGACGATCAGCAGCAGATACAGAACGCTGTACAGCCAGCCGGTGGAGGAGAAGACGCTGAGGAACTTCGCGAAGCCGCCGGTGGGATTGACGAACATCTGAATGGTGGTCGGGATGGACAGGATGGAGGAGGCGAAGATGACCGGCATAACACCGCTCATGGTGACCTTAATGGGCAGGAATGTGCTCTGGCCGCCATACATCTTTCTGCCTACAACCTTCTTTGCATACTGAACCGGGAGACGGCGCTCTGCATCGTTCATGAACACGATGATCCAGATGACAGCCAGGAACAGGATGATGAACAGCGGTGCAAATACGAAGTACTTGCCGAATGCCTGCGGCTGCTGGATTGCGGCATGGAAGTACTCCCAAACCTGACCCAGTGTAACCGGCAGACGTGCCACGATACCTGCGAACAGGATGATCGAGATGCCGTTGCCAATGCCCTTCTGGTTGATCTGCTCACCCATCCACATGATGAGCGCAGTACCGGCGGTGAATGCGAGAACAATGATGAAGGCTGCGAAAACAGCGGAGAAACCGGTGTTGAACAGGGTAACGCCGTTGTTCTTCAGGAAGAAGTAGAAGGCTGTGCCCTGCAGCAGGCCAAGCAGTACAGTGGTGTATCTGGTGATGGCTGCAATCTTCTTTCTGCCTTCCTCACCCTCCTTAGCCAGACGCTCCAGCGGCGGGATGGCCACTGTGAGCAGCTGGATGATAATGGAGGAGTTGATATACGGGGTGATACCCATAGCAAACAGGGTTGCGTTTGCGAACGCACCGCCTGTGAGCATATTGACATAACCCAGTGCGGATTCATTTGCGGATTCCATCAGGGTGCCCAGTGCGGCTGCGTCCAGGAACGGAACCGGGATCACGGAACCAAAGCGGAATACCACAATGATCATGAGTGTAAAGAGAATCTTCTTGCGGAGATCCGGGATTTTCCAAGCGTTCTTCAGTGTGTTGAACAACTTAAATCACCTCGGCCTTTCCGCCTGCAGCTTCGATCTTAGCCTTAGCTGCTGCGGAGAAAGCGCTGACCTTAACGGTAACCTTCTTGGTGAGTTCGCCGTTGGAAAGAACCTTGACACCATCGCAGTTGGCCTTTACGATGCCAGCTTCGAACAGTGCAGCTTCATCAACAACTGCGCCGTCTTCAAAGGCATTCAGTGCGTTCAGGTTGATCGCAACGATCTCCTTAGCGAAGATGTTGTTGAAACCTCTCTTCGGGATTCTTCTCTGCAGCGGCATCTGGCCGCCTTCGAAACCAGGACGGAAACCGTGACCTGCTCTGGCCTTCTGGCCCTTGTGGCCCTTACCAGCGGTCTTGCCGTTGCCGGAGCCGTGGCCTCTGCCGATACGCTTTGCTTCCTTGGTAGCACCAGGAGTAGCTCTGAGTTCGTTAAGCTTCATTTAAACACACCTCCTTAGCCCTTGCTGACCTCGACCAAATGAATGATCTTGTTAATTTTGCCCTGTGTCTGTGCGTTGTCGGGCTGTGTCACAACGTCGCCGACCTTCTTCAGGCCGAGCGCCTCGGCGGTTGCAATCTGGGGCTTCTTGCAGCCAATGAGGCTCTTCTTCAGCGTAATCTTTACGTCTGCCATCTTGCAAACCTCCTTACAGAATTTCTTTTACGGACTTGCCGCGAACCGCTGCAACTTCCTCGATGGTTCTCAGCTCGCTGAGGCCAGCCAGTGTTGCGCGAACAACGTTGCAAGCGTTCTTGGAACGGAGCGCCTTTGCACGGATATCCTTGATACCTACGCACTCAACAACGGCACGCACTGCGCCGCCGGCGATAACACCGGTACCGGGAGCAGCCGGCTTCAGGATAACACGGCCTGCGCCGAACTCGCCGATGATGTCATGCGGGATGGTGGAGCCGCGCAGAGCAACCTTCATCAGGTTCTTCTTAGCGTCTTCGATGCCCTTGCGGATTGCGTCCGGAACTTCGCCGGACTTGCCGATGCCGAAGCCCACGATGCCGTTGCCGTCGCCGACAACAACCAGAGCTGCGAACTTGAAGATACGGCCGCCCTTAACGGTCTTGGAAACGCGGTTGATAGCAACTACGCGCTCCTTCAGATCGAGTGTGGATGCGTCAATTTTCATAGCCAAAACAAATTCCTCCTTCTTAGAAGTTGAGGCCGCCCTCACGGGCGCCGTCGGCCAGCTCTTTGACGCGGCCGTGGAAGATATAGCCGCCGCGGTCGAAGACCACATTGGTGATACCCTTTTCTGCTGCTCTCTCAGCAATCAGCTTGCCGATTTCGCGAGCTACTGCCTTGTTTCCGCCGTTGCCGGTGAAGCTCTTCTCAACTGTGGATGCTGCGCACAGTGTAACACCGTTCACATCATCGATGATCTGAGCGTAAATGTGCATGTTGGAGCGGAAAACATCGAGGCGCGGTCTTGCTGCTGTGCCGCTGATCTTGCCGCGAACTCTCTTGTGGCGGCGCAGTCTGGCTACGTTCTTATCTGCCTTACTAACCATTTTTATCTCACTCCTAACCTATTATTTACCCTTACCAGTCTTGCCTTCCTTACGGCGGATGACTTCATCAACATACTTGATGCCCTTGCCCTTATAGGGTTCCGGCGGTCTCTTCTCGCGGACTTCCGCTGCGAACTGACCAACCTTCTGCTTGTCGGCACCGGTGATGATGATCTTGTTCGGGGCCGGAGCCTCGATCTTGATATCGTCCGTATCGGAAACGATCACCTGGTGAGAGAAGCCGAGGTTCATAACGAGGTCCTTGCCCTGCTTCTGAACACGGTAACCAACACCGTTAACGTCCAGCTCCTTCTTGAAGCCTTCGGTAACACCGATGATCATGTTGCTGATGAGTGTACGGGTGAGGCCGTGGAGAGAACGGTTCTCCTTAGCGTCGTTCGGACGTGTAACAACAATCTCAGCGCCCTCTACGGCAATGTTCATTGCCGGCTGGAACTTCTGGGTCAGTGTGCCCTTCGGGCCCTTGACCGTAACGCATGTGCCTTCAACCTTAACTTCGACACCTGCGGGAATATTTATCGGTTTTCTTCCAATTCTGGACATGTTATTGCACCTCCCTGATTACCAAATGAACGCGAGAACTTCGCCGCCGATGTTCATCTTTCTTGCCTCACGGTCAGTCATGATGCCCTTAGAGGTGGAGATGATGGCAGTGCCGAGGCCCTTCATGACCTTCGGCAGCTCTGCTGCGTTGGAATAAATGCGGAGACCCGGCTTGGACACTCTCTTGAGGCCCTTGATAGCTGCGACGCCGCCTTCGACATACTTCAGTGTAACTGTGATGACGCCCTGCTTGCCGTCTTCTGTGACGGTGAAGCCCTTGACATAGCCTTCATCAACAAGAATCTGGCAAATAGCCTTCTTCATGTTAGAAGCGGGGATGTCAACAGTTTCATGCTTTGCAGACTGAGCATTGCGGATGCGGGTAAGCAGGTCAGCGATTGTATCTGTAATCTGCATGATTTATTAACCTCCTTAAAGCTTTTACCAGCTTGCTTTCTTAACGCCCGGAATCTGACCCTTGTAAGCCAGTTCGCGGAAGCAGATACGGCAGATCCCGAACTTACGAAGGTAGGCATGCGGCCTGCCACAGATTTTGCATCTGTTGTATTCGCGAGTAGAGAACTTCTGGTCCTTCTGCTGCTTGAGTTTCATAGAAGTCTTGGCCACAATAATCCCTCCTTACTTCTCAAACGGAGCGCCCATGAGCTTGAGCAGCTCGCGGCCTTCTTCGTCTGTGTTTGCGGTTGTAACGAAGCAAATGTCCATACCACGGACCTTATCGATCTTATCGTACTCGATTTCCGGGAAGATCAGCTGCTCCTTGATGCCCATGCTGTAGTTGCCTCTGCCGTCGAAGGAGTTCGGGTTGATGCCGCGGAAGTCACGAACACGCGGAAGCGCGATGTTGAACAGGCGGTCCATGAACTCCCACATCTTCTCGCCGCGAAGGGTAACCTTCACGCCGATCGGCATGCCCTCACGAAGCTTAAAGTTCGCAACGGACTTCTTAGCCTTGCAGACGATGGGCTTCTGGCCTGTGATCTTGCCGAGGTCGCCCATGATGGCATCGATAGCCTTGGCGTTATCCTTTGCCTCGCCGGCGCCGACGTTGATCACAATCTTATCCAGCTTCGGGATCTGCATCACGCTCTTGTAGCCGAATTTCTTCATCAGAGCGGGTGCGACCTCAGCCTTGTAAAAATCATTCAGTCTTGCCATTTTGCATTCCCTCCATTAAAGCGACTCGCCGCATTTCTTGCAAATGCGTTCTTTTGTGCCGTCCTCGTACAGCTTGTGGGCGACACGAGTGGGCTTGCCGCAGCGGGGGCAGACAACCTGAACCTTGCAAGCGTAGATTGCGGATTCAGCCTTGATGATGCCGCCGGCCTCGCCCATTCTGCGGGGCTTAACATGCTTGGAAACAATGTTGGCATTCTCTACGATGACCTTGCCCTCGGACGGGGAAACGGCCATAACCTTGCCCTTCTTGCCGCGGTCTTTACCGCTGAGGATTACGACGGTGTCACCGGTTTTTACATGAACTTTACTCATTTCAGGACACCTCCAATTAAAGTACTTCCGGGGCGAGGGAAAGGATCTTCATATATTCCTTGTCGCGCAGTTCACGAGCGACCGGCCCGAAGATACGTGTGCCCCTGGGGTTTTTGTCGTCACGGATGATGACGGCTGCGTTTTCGTCGAAACGAATGTAGGTGCCGTCCTCACGGCGAACGCCGGAAGCGGATCTTACGATAACCGCCTTCACAACATCGCCCTTCTTCACAACGCCGCCGGGTGCTGCTTTCTTAACGGAAGCAACCACGACGTCGCCGATATTTGCGTACCTCCGGCCGGTACCACCGAGAACGCGGATGCACATAAGCTCCTTCGCTCCTGTGTTGTCGGCCACTTTGAGGTAAGTCTGCTGCTGAATCACAGTAATTCCTCCTTCTGTTAAAGCCGATTACTTGGCTTTCTCGATAATCTCAACCAGGCGCCATCTCTTATCCTTAGAGAGGGGACGGGTTTCCATAATGCGCACGCGGTCACCGATGCCGCACTCGTTGTTCTCGTCGTGGGCCTTTCTCTTCACGGTACGCTTGATGATCTTGTTGTAAAGCGGATGTCTGTAACTGTCTTCAACAGCAACAACGATTGTCTTGTCCATCTTATCGCTGACGACCTTACCGACAGTTGTCTTTCTCATGTTTCTTTCGCTCACTGTAAAATCCTCCCTTCCCTTATGCGTTCTTGCTGAGCTCGTTCGCACGGATAACGGTCTTGACACGAGCGATATCCTTCTTAACAGCGGAGATACGCATCGGGTTTTCGAGCTGATTGATTGCGAGCTGGAATCTGAGGTTAAAGAGCTCGGCCTTGAGGTCATTCAGTTTTGTGTTCAGCTCTTCTGCTGTGAGCTGTCTGATTTCAGAAGCTTTCATTACTCTTAGCCCTCCTCTTTTGCTACAAACTTGCACTTGATCGGCAGCTTGTTGGCAGCCAGGCGCAGAGCCTCGCGTGCGGTCTCTTCAGAGACGCCGCCAAGCTCGAACATCACTCTGCCGGGCTTAACAACGGCTACCCAGTACTCCGGGGAACCCTTACCGGAACCCATTCGGGTTTCAGCGGGCTTCTGTGTGATCGGCTTATCCGGGAAGATCTTGATCCAAACCTTACCGAAACGCTTGCAGTAACGTGTCATGGCAACACGGGCTGCTTCGATCTGATTGGAGGTGATCCATGCGGGCTCCATTGCCTGGAGGCCAAAATCACCGTAAGTGACCTTATTGCCGCGATATGCCTTACCGGTCAGACGACCTCTGTGCACTCTGCGGTACTTAACTCTCTTAGGCAGCAGCATTACGCACGACCTCCTTCTCTTCTGTGATTTCTGCGGTTGTTGTTGTTGCTGCGGTTCTCATGGAGAACTTCGCCCTTGTACAGCCAAACCTTAACGCCGATCTTGCCGTAGGTTGTTGCAGCCTCAGCAAAGCCGTAGTCGATGTCTGCACGAATGGTCTGCAGCGGGATGGTACCGTCATGATACTGCTCGCTTCTTGCGATTTCAGCGCCGTTGAGACGGCCGGAAACCATGATCTTGATACCCTTTGCGCCGAGCTTCATGGAGCGGCCGATGCACTGCTTCATGGCTCTTCTGAAAGCGATTCTCTTTTCGAGCTGCTGTGCAACGTTCTCAGCAACGAGCTGAGCGTTGAGGTCCGGCTGCTTCACTTCAACGATGTTGATGACGACCGGCTTCTTCAGCTGCTTCTCGCACTGCTGGCGGAGCTTCTCGATCTCTGCGCCGCCCTTGCCGATGACCATGCCCGGCTTGGAGCAGTGAATGTGAATGCGCACCTTGGATGCGTCGCGCTCAATTTCAATCTTCGGAACACCTGCGAGGTAGAGCTGCTTCTTCAGTGTCTTGCGGAGGTTGTAGTCCTCAACAAGTGTGTCACCGAAAACAGCCTTCTTTGCGAACCAGCGGGAATCCCAGTCTTTGATAACGCCCACACGAAGACCGTGCGGATTAACTTTCTGACCCATAATGTGACCTCCTCGCTTATTCCTTCTCTTTCACAACGAGTGTGACATGAGAGGTTCTCTTCAAAATTCTGAATGCTCTGCCCTGAGCTCTCGGACGGATTCTCTTGAGGATCGGACCGGGGCAGACGAAGCACTCGGAAACATAGAGGTTGTTCTTATCCATGTTGAAGTTGTTCTCTGCATTGGCGATCGCGCTCTTGAGAAGCTTCTCGAGGTCTTCGCAAGCTGCCTTCGGGGTGTGCTTGAGAATAGCCAGAGCGAGGTCTACGGGCTTGTTTCTGATGAGGTCCAGAACGATCTCAACCTTGCGGGGAGAAATTCGGGTATACTTCAGAACTGCTTTTGCTTCCATCTTTATACTCTCCTTTCTCTCTTAGCGGCTGGTCTTGGAACCAGCGTGACCCTTGAAGGTACGGGTCGGAGCAAACTCGCCGAGCTTGTGGCCGACCATATCTTCTGTCACATATACCGGAACGTGCTTGCGGCCGTCATGGACAGCAATTGTGTGACCCACGAAATCCGGGAAAATCATGGAAGAACGGCTCCAGGTCTTAACGATCTTCTTTTCGCCGTTTGCGTTCATTGCCTGAATCCTTTTAAGCAGTACGGGCTGACAAAAAGGACCCTTCTTTAAGCTTCTGCTCATATTCTTTTAAGCTCCTTTCGTGCCTTACTTACCGTTTCTGCGCTTTACGATGAACTTGTTGCTTGCCTTCTTCTTAGCGCGAGTCTTATAGCCAAGAGCCGGCTTGCCCCACGGGGTAACCGGACCCGGGCGACCGATCGGGCTTCTGCCCTCACCACCGCCGTGCGGGTGGTCATTCGGGTTCATAACGGAACCTCTGACGGTCGGTCTCCAGCCCATGTTTCTCTTGCGGCCGGCCTTACCGATCTTCACGTTCTCGTGGTCGATGTTGGAAACCTGGCCGACAGTAGCCATGCAGCTGTCCGGAACGTTTCTCAGCTCGCCGGACGGGAGTCTCAGCAGAGCCATGCCGTTTTCCTTAGCCATCAGCTGAGCCATGATGCCGGCTGCGCGGGCGAGCTGTGCGCCCTTGCCCGGATAAAGCTCAACGTTGTGCACGAAAGTACCGGTCGGGATGTTTGCCAGCGGCAGTGCGTTGCCGGGCTTGATATCGGCGTCCACACCGGAGACGACCTTGTCGCCAACCTTCAGGCCGTGCGGAGCGATGATGTACTTCTTTTCGCCATCCTCATACTGCACGAGCGCAATGAAAGCGGAACGGTTCGGATCGTACTCGATGGTGAGCACGGTTGCGGTCATATCGTTCTTCTGACGCTTGAAGTCGATGATACGATACTTCTTGCGGTTGCCGCCGCCTCTGTGGCGAACGGTGATTCTGCCGTAGCTGTTGCGGCCGGCAGTCTTATTCTTCGGAGCCAGCAGGCTCTTCTCCGGGCCACACTTGCTCAGCGCGCTGTAGTCTGTGGAAGACATGTTACGGCGAGCATTTGTAGTCGGCTTATAGTTAATGATTGCCATTGTGTTTCACTCCTTGTTTGGCTTTGCGGGATCGGGCGTTTCCCATTCATGCCCTTTGGGGTTCGGGTTTTCTTATCCGGTGATTAGATCATGGACTCGAAGAACTCGATGGTCTTGCTGCCCTCAGTGAGTGTTACGACAGCCTTCTTCCAAGATCTGGTGTAACCCTCAAATCTGCCCTGACGGCGGAACTTGCCGCGTACGTTCAGGGTGTTAACCTTCTTGACCTCGACGCCGAACAGCTCTGCAACTGCCTTTGCGATCTCGATCTTGTTGGCATCCTTGTGTACCTCAAATGTGTACTTCTTTTCCGCATTGCCGGCCATGGACTTCTCAGTGATGATCGGGCGGATTACGATGTCCTGCGCTTTCATTATGCGTATACCTCCTCAATCTTGGAGACGGCATCCTTAGCAACGATGAACTTATCAGCGTTGAGAATGTCATATACATTCAGTGTGTTGACCTGAGCGGTCTTGACACCGGGGATGTTCGCTGCGGAAGCGATGACCTTTGCATCGACCTCGGGGAGGACGATGAGCGCCTTCTTGTCGCTGCCCAGCGCCTTGAGCATCTCAGCGATGGTCTTTGTCTTGTAGCTCTCGGTAACGATTGCATCAACAACGATCAGCTCGTTGTCCTGAACCTTGCTGGAGAGTGCGGACTTCATCGCGAGGCGCTTGACCTTCTTGTTCAGGGTAACGGTGTAATCTCTCGGCTTCGGAGCGAATACGATACCGCCGTGTGTCCAGTGCGGAGCTCTGGTGGAACCCTGTCTTGCACGGCCTGTGCCCTTCTGTCTCCACGGCTTTCTGCCGCCGCCGGAAACCTCTGCACGGGTCAGAGCGGACTGTGTGCCCTGTCTCTGGTTTGCCAGGTAAGCCTTAACCATGTCATTCATGACGGTTACGTTGGGCTCGATACCGAAAACCTCTGCGGAGAGCTCGATTGTACCGACTTCAACGCCAGCCATGTTCTTAACTGCTACTGTAGGCATTCTTTATTCCTCCTTCCCTTATGCTTTCACGCTGTCGCGCAGTACCACTGTACCGCCGTTCGGGCCGGGAATAGCGCCCTTAACAGCAATCAGATTGTTCTCAGCATCAACCTTAACGACGACCAGGTTCTGAACAGTAACCTTCTCTGCGCCGAGGTGACCTGCCATTTTCTTTCCCTTCCAGACTCTGGACGGATCGGAGATGGCGCCGTTGGAACCGCCGTGACGGGCGACCGGGCCAGTACCGTGTGTTTCCTTCAGTCTGTGGAAGCTCCAGCGCTTGATGACGCCGGCGTAGCCCTTACCCTTGCTGGTGCCGGTTACGTCGATCTTGTCGCCGCTTGCGAACACGTCAGCCTTGATGAGGTCGCCTACGTTGTAAGCGGAGCAGTCAGCGAGTCTGAACTCCTTGAGGATCTTCTTCGGAGCAACATTGCCCTTGTTGAAGTGACCCATGAGGGGCTTGGATACGCGCTGCGGCTTCTGATCGCCGAAGCCTACCTGAATTGCTTCATAGCCGTCATTTTCAACAGTCTTCTTCTGTGTAACAACACAGGGACCGGCTTCCACAACTGTTACGGGAACGACTCTGCCCTTTTCGTCGAAGATCTGTGTCATACCGATCTTCTTGCCGATGATTGCCTTCTGCATTTTGTATCCTCCTTTAGGTTATTGGTCGGATCTCTCCGACATGACCCTCCTGCCTGTAGGTTGATGATCAGAGCTTGATTTCGATCTCAACACCGGCGGGGAGCTCTAAGCCCATCAACGCCTCAACGGTCTTGTTGCTGGGTCTTAAGATGTCGATAAGTCTCTTATGGGTTCTCATCTCGAACTGCTCACGGCTGTCCTTATACTTATGAACAGCGCGCAGGATCGTGATGATCTGCTTCTCTGTCGGCAGCGGAACCGGGCCGGATACTCTGGCGCCTGTTCTCTTCGCTGTCTGCACGATCTTCTCCGCCGACTGATCGACGATCTGATGATCGTAACCCTTAATTCTTATCCTGATCTTTTCCTTGACTGCCACGTAAATCGCCTCCTGTAAATTTTATTTTTAGTTGGCGGGCGCAAGCAGCTTTTCGCTGCCGCTGACGGGGTCTTTTTGTTAACACTGGTCCGGGTGTTTCTCCTGGAAGCCATATAAAAACCGGATCTTCACACTTGGTGAAATCCGGGATGTCCGGGTCAGTGTTATCCACAAAACCCACAAAAAAACCATCAAAGCATAGTTTTGTCCGGCCTGTACGCCTTAGAAATCAGCGTATGGTTCCGCGCGCCACTCCCTGGGGAGCCGCTTCGCTTCAATTGTCGTCGCCCGGTTTAAAATCGGACATACTCCACGGAAAAACCGGCTCTCTGAGCCGCAACCTCCCGCTTCATCGCATATCTGTCGCAGTCACGCAGGATTTATTATAGCAGGCAAGGCGCGAAATTGCAACCCTTTTTTCAAAAAAATTTTCGGATTTTTCAGATTTTCCGCGGCTTTTTCCGGCATACTATCCCTTGTGTTCCGGGCACACGCCAAGCACAACCGGGCATAGAAAAAGCGGACGGCTTTGCGCCGCCCGCCGAAAATATTTTTTACCAGCCGTGATGGCCGCCCTCCTGAATGACGTATACGGTCATCTGGCGTCTGCCGAACACGTTGCAGTAGTCCTCGGAATCGTAGAACAGGTCCGCGATGATGCGGCCGGAGAGCGCTGCGCCGCCGGTATCCATGGCGTAGCAGTAGCCGTAGTTCCATGTGCCGTAGGGGGAGGTGATGTACAGCAGGGAGCCGTACGGGATGATCTTCGGGTCCACCGCCACGTAACCGAACTGCACGGACTCGCCGGTGGAGGTTACGTTGCCGGCCTCCCAGGAGTACGCGGTGCACTCGCCGGTGATCTTCCACTCGTAGCCCACGGTATCGCCCAGATGGTCGGTGAAGGTGTAGCGGCCGAACTCATCGGCTCTGCGTTCCTTGCCGCGCCGCACGACTTCGTCCACGGCCGGGACAAGCACTTCTTCGGCGATCGCCACGCGGCCTTCTTCCACGCCGTCCGCATAGGTGACGGTATAGGTGACGCGCTTCTCGCCGTCCTCACCCTTCGTGAGCACCGTCTGCTGGTCGCGGAATATGCCGTCTACTTCTTCATATACAATGCCGTGTTCGATGATCTCATCCACGGTGACTTCTTCCGTATAGATGCGCTCCACGCGGAGGCTGACGCCGTCCGCCGCGTAATCGCTGCGGTCTGCCGGGATCTCGGTGATGCCGTCCGTAATATAGATGCGGTCCATCTCGCCCAGCGTGACGCCTGCATCGAGCACTGCTTCCTCTACGGTATACGCCGTTACGGGGCGGCTGACGAGCTTGGCATCGGCCAGTACGGATACCATCTTATAGCGGCGTACAACGACCTCCATGCCCTCGGAAAGGGCGGTCTCTGCAGCCGGTGTTACGGTATCGCGTTCGTCCAGTGTAACGCCCAGGGCCTCCAGGGCATCGGCTACGGTGCCTTCCTGAATATCGACGGATTCTTTGCCGCCGTCCACGGCGACGTTGACCTGATGCACGCGGGTGATCTTTGCCTGTGTATCACGGAGCAGCACGGTATCGGCTGCCGGCTCCACCAGATCATCCTCATCCAGGATCATGCCGTTCTCGGCCAGCATATCGCCCAGAACCGCGCCTTCCGGCACGATCAGGATATGTACGCTGCCGTCCACATCCACGGACAGCCGCACGTTGCGCTGGATCGTCATCACGGTATCGGAATCGGAAAGTACGTATGCATCCACATCGGAGAGCGCCGCCATGCCCTCGGTTTTGGCTCTGGCCAGAATGCTTTCCGCATCGGCACCGATGAGGCTGAAGGTGTACACGTCGTCACCGTCATGCACGGTGATGTCGACGGAATTGGCCACAGCCGTCACCACGGAACCAATTACAACCGCTGCCACCAGAACCCAGGTGATCAGTGCACGGGGCAGTCGTCTCTTCTTGGATGGTCTCAAATGTCTCATTGGAACTCCGCTCCTTTCTGTAAAACGGAAACTCAACTCCCGGAGCGCTGCACGCTCCTGTAATAACGCTTGTCTTGCCGCCGGATGCCAAACCGGGCGGCCCGCCTGCCCTGCCAAGATGCACGCTTGATGCGTGCGGACAGACGACTCTTCTTTTACATTCTGGAGTATACTGGTAAATCCACAGAGTGTCAAGTTTTTTTGCGGTTCGTTTTTGTGCAATATGCTGAATAACGCATAAAAAAGAAATTTACATAATTTGTTGCAATCGCTTTATTTACCCTTTTTGAAACATAAAACTTACCTTTTTTAATGTTTTTGTAACCATGCCTATGTGCATTATGTAGAAAAAGGCCACGAATTTCGCCCGAACATAGTTTCTAAATTTATATTTATGTATATTTATAACCGCATTTCCCGCATTTTTTCCCCTTTTTATACGATTTTATGTTTACATCCCGTATATTTTTGCGCGTTGTTCTTATTATCGACCGTAAAGTATAAGTTCTTTACAGGCGCGCAAATGGTTACATTTTGTCAAAATCTTGTATCTTATGCGGGAAAAAGCACATTTTAGGCGATGGTTTTCTGTTGCCTGTATACATGTTCACCTTTACACCCTTCCAGTTTTTTCCAATTCTTTGTCCGAAAACCGTTTTTTGTCAACCAATGCATAAATCTTTGCATAAAAAAGGCGGACCGGAAGATCCGATCCGCCCAAAAATTATTTTTTCAGATATGCCGTCAGTTCGGCTGCCGCCGTGCGATGCGCCCCCACACCGGGGTGATTGCGTGCACCGCGGTTCGGAATGTCATCGGTCAGCAGGAGGAAATCCACGTTTTCGTCCCCGGTTTCCGCCCTGAATTCGGCCACGGCGGTCTCCAGCGCGGGCGCCAGTTCCGCCCCCAGCATACCGTAGATCCAAACCAGTCTGGACTGCGGATTGCATCGGCGCAGTGTTTTAAGGAATGCTTTTGCGTTTTCGATGAAGCGCCGAACATCCTCGGCTTGCATGGTACCGTCCGCGTTCCGTCGGTTTTGGAACGCCGCTCCGGTAACGGGATCCTGCCATGCCGGCTGACTGAACGCACCGCAGTCGTTCGTTCCGAGATTGATGAAAACCACATCCGGCTGCCAGGCCGTAAAATCGTGCGGATGATGCGCACCCAGCGCCTCGTTCCGCTCGCCCTGCAGCAGACCGCACACCTGTCCGTACACCGGCGGGATGGCGCCGTTCGGGTCGTTGTTCCAGGCACAGCC
>JAFQWC010000006.1 GCA_017407665.1 Clostridia bacterium
AATACTGCACCGCCGCACTGACGGCACCGCAGGCACGTGGGCCCGGCTTCGCGCAGAGACGATCCGCCGCTTCCTTTTGAACCATAACCGTCACCGACGTGATGGGGAGGCGCTCCTCCAAAAGCCGCATGATGACCGGCGACGTGATATAGTACGGCAGGTTGGCGCAGACCGCCACTTCCTGCCCGCCGAATTCTTCTTCGATGACCTTGTGCAGATCCACTTTCATGACGTCGGCATTGAGGATCTTCACGTTATCGCAGTCAGCCAGCGTTTCGTCCAGAACCGGCAGCAGGCGCTTGTCCAGCTCGATCGAAACGACCTTTTTCGCCACCTGAGACAGCTCATACGTCAGCACACCGATGCCCGGACCGACCTCAATGGCACCGGCGCAGTCCGCCGCACCGCTCATGGAGGCCATACGCGGACACACGGAAGGGTTAATGAGAAAATTTTGCCCGAGCGCCTTGGAGAAACTGAACCCGTTTTTCTCCATGACCTCGCGGATCGTCGAAATATCGGAAAGTCTTTTCATTGAATTCACAAAATCCTTTCTGTTTATGGGAAAACTCAGCGCACCTGATACAGGCGAATGCCGTCCTGATCGTACACACAGGGGAATAACGTAGCGATCGCCGTTTCGTTTGCACCGAAATTGTTGATCTCATACGCGGAGACCATGACGTAGTCCACACCATACTGCTCGTACAAATGGAGATTTTTCGCCGGAGACTGGAACATCCGCGCCATGTCGTCCTGGCGCTCCGTGTAATTGAGGCCATGGAAATAGACGTAGCTTGTGGAGCCGCAGACGATATTGCGCCCCGTCAGCGCGGCAATCTCATTGTTGTGGCGCTGGTCGGTGAGGATGGTAGCGGTTGGTTCGGTGTTCTCCTGCACAAACTGCGCCACGGCACGCTGGCCGCGGCCGAACAGACAATACTCCGCCACAGCTTCCCGCCCGATGGTCAAAACAGCCGAAACTGTACAGAGCGCTATGCAGATACCGGCCAAAACCTGCCGGCCCGGCAAGCCCTTCAGCCTGCGGTACAAATCCACCATATAGGACGCCGTTACGCCGCAAAGCAGCAGGTACGCCGCGTAAAGAAGTTTATTGTTGTCGTAATCGTTGGGCTGGAAGACCACGAATTCGCAGAGGAACCAAATCACCGCAGCGGGCGCGGCGACCGGGAACATCCGCCGGTCCGAGGTAAACAGTGCCGGCAGTATGAACAGTGCGGGAAGACCGAGATTTACAAGATAGAACCAGAGGTAGCTGTCGCTGAGGTTCGCCCAGTTGTACCAGCCGCGCACAAAGCTGTCGGCGTCCGCCTGCGTGAAAGTCCATGTATAAAGCTGCGGCACCGCCAGCAGCATCACGACAGCGAAGAAAACGCCCCATGTGGAGATGAGCTCTCGCCCGCCACCCTTTCGGACGGCGATCACCAGCAGGAGAAGCAGCAGAAGTACAAAAACGGCCGCCGCACAAACCGCCAGAATCAGCCACAGCACGGATTCCCGCGGGATCACACGCACCGAAACGAGCCCAGCTGCGGCTGGAATCAGCAGGAGAAGTGCCGTGATTCTCTTCGCCGTGTGCAGCACAGCGATTCGATACAGACCGGAAGTTTTCAGGAGCACAAACAGCAGCCAGACACCGCAGATGAGCCCCAGCGCCAAAAACGAATGGGTGTGGATCATCACCATGCCGCCGGAAAAAACCGCAGCCGGCAGAAAATATGCGTGTTTCTGCGCATACACCGCACTGTACAGAACATAGAGCAACGGGAACAGGATCGCCCAGCCAAACAGCGTGGCACGCTGCGGCACCATCATGTCCACGATCACATTGACCCAGCGGATATTTTCATCTACAAGATTCGTGGGCGTCTCGTAGAACGCGGTGAAGATCCGCGTGAAATTCCCATAGTCATCTCCGAGACCGCTGAGAAAATACGCAAAGCCAAACCCGCCGTTCAAAAAGAACAGGATCATGGCAAAAATGGACTTCGCACGGTCTTTCAGCCAACCGGTAAAAAACAGCCACGCGCCGAAGAAGACCTGTCCCCCGGCAAACAGCATGGGCAGAAAATACGCGAACTGCAGCGGCGCGCCCAGAAGATAAAGGCTGGACGAAATGCTGTCCGACAAAAACGGATACGAAAGCTTCGTGCCGGGCAGGATGGAATACATTGGCGGGAACGACTTTTGCTCTGCAATGCTGGTGATAAAGCCAAAGTGCATACTCATATCGCCGTATGTGCACTGGCTTGACCAGATTTCGCCATCCACCATACGGAAGCAGTGCAGCAGCAATCCGGCATACAGAAGCCAAAACGCAAGCGGGATCAGAAGACTCCACTCCTGCCGCAAAAATGCAGATACGGCGCGCGCGGACGGCAGCAGCGTGGGCTTTTTCCGCAGGAAAGCAGCGCCTGTCAGCACAATCAGCAAAACCGCAGCCAAAATATGCGAGAGAACCGTAAAATCAAAAAGGAAGGCACACAGAACCGGCAGCCACATCAAAAGTACACTGCCCGCCGCACTGCCGAGGATCACACGTTTATAAAAGCGTTCCTGCTCAAAGAAGCAGCCGGCCAGTACGATACCGCAGACCTGAAACAAAAGAAAATACAGCAGTGCCCAAACACTGCCCATCAGACTGCCGCTCATCTTTCTCCCCCTTTTCTTTCAATACGTCTTTATTCTACCATTTGCGCCGCCAAAAGTAAACCGCTGTTTTTTCGGATGTTTTCCCGTATTGGCGGTTGCGTCCCCTTTTCCCCCATGCTATAATAAATAAAATACCATGAATAAAGAGAGAGGTGTCTTCGTATGCGGACTGATGTCCATCGAAGAGATAAAACGAACTACTATCTGGACCTGGCTGAAACGGTTTCTCAGCGCTGCACATGCCTTCGACGTCACTACGGCGCTGTGATCGTAAAAAATGATGAGGTAATTTCCACCGGTTACGTGGGCGCGCCCCGCGGCCGTGCAAACTGCACTGACCTTGGCTACTGCATCCGTCAGAAGCTCGGCATCCCCCGCGGCGAACGCTATGAGCTCTGCCGCAGTGTGCACGCGGAAGCCAACGCCATCATCAGCGCACCGCGCGATAAGATGATCAACTCCACGCTGTATCTGGTCGGCAGAGAGGTGGATACCGGTGACTATGTGAAAAACGGTATGTGCTGCTCCATGTGCAAGCGTATGGTCATTAATGCCGGTATTTCCCGCGTCATCATCCGCGATGACCGCGACAATTACCGCGAGATCGATGTTCAGGACTGGATCGCAAACGACGAATCCATCGAAGGTGTATTCGGCTATTGAGCCCTGATACCAAGCCGTATCCGTGCACGGGCTCGGAAAGTATACGGTGATTCCCATGTCTTTGATACAAGTGTCGAACCTGACCTTCGGCTACGAGGGCAGCTTCGATAATGTTTTTGAAAACGCATCCTTTGCCATCGATACCGATTGGAAGTGCGGCTTCATCGGCCGCAACGGCAGAGGCAAAACAACATTCTTAAATTTACTGCGCGGCAAATATTCCTACAGCGGTTCCATTATTGCATCTGTCGATTTTGAGTATTTCCCGTTTGATGTGGAAGACCCCTATTCCACGCCGCTCGAAATTGCAGAAAGCATTATGCCGGATTTTGAGCTGTGGCGGCTCTCCCGCGAGCTGAATCTTCTGGAAGTTGATCCGGACGACATCCTCTACCGCCCGTATTGTACCCTGAGCTACGGCGAACGCACCAAGGTACTGCTGGCTATTTTGTTCATCCGCGAAAACAGCTTTCTCCTCATTGACGAGCCGACCAACCATCTCGATATTGCCGCCCGCGACACGCTGGCGAAATATCTGAACTCGAAGCGCGGGTTTATTCTGGTCAGCCACGATCGCGCCTTTCTCGACGCCGTCATCGACCACACGCTGTCCATCAACCGCGCGAACATCACGGTGCAGAAAGGCAATTTCTCTTCGTGGCAGCGTGAAAAGGACCGCGAGGATCAGTTTGAGCTGCAGCAGAACGAGAAGCTCAAGAAGGACGTGAAGCGCCTGGAAACGGCGGCGAAACGCGCCTCGGCATGGTCCGATAAAGCGGAAAGCCGAAAGATCGGATTTGATCCCACGAAAACCGAAAAAAGTCTCAACCGCCGTGCATGGGAAGGCGAAAAATCCCGCAAGATGATGAAGCGTTCGAAGGCCATCGAAGCCCGCCGCAACGATGCCCTCGAAGAAAAAAGCGCGCTTCTGAAAAACATCGAATCGGCGGATACCAAGCTGCAGATCGCCACGCTGCGGCATCCGAAAGAGCTTTTGGTCGAGGCGCGTGACCTTGCCATCGATTACGGTGAGGGGCCCATCTTTTCCCCGGCCCGGTTTGAGATCCGCCGCGGCGAACGCGTCGCGCTGCAGGGCAAGAACGGATGCGGCAAATCCAGCATTTTAAAACTGCTTTGCGGAGAGGATATCCCCCACACCGGCACTTTGGATACAGCCAGCGGGCTGACGATTTCTTACATCCCGCAAAGTGCGGAGGGGCTGTCCGGTCTTCTCAGCGATTTCGCCTACGACAACGGCATCGACGAAAGTCTGTTCAAATCCATTTTACGCAAGCTGGAATTTCAGCGCACGCAGTTTGACAAGCAGATCGAGGATTTTTCCGAGGGCCAGAAGAAAAAGGTGCTCATTGCAAAGAGCCTTTGCGAAAAAGCCCATCTGCTCGTTTGGGACGAACCGCTGAACTTCATCGACGTCATCTCCCGTATGCAGCTGGAAACGCTTCTCAAGGACTGCGCACCGACTGTCATCTTTGTAGAGCACGACCGGCGGTTTGTGGAAAACGTCGCCACCAAAATTATACAGCTTTGATTTTCGGCCTGCCTTTTGGGGCGGGCCGTTTCCGCAGAAAGGCGGTTTTTATGGAAAAGCCAAAAACACATATTGCTGTGCTGGACGGCATCCGTGCTTACGCAATGCTGATCATCATGGGCTTTCATTTCTGGCAGCAATCCTGGCTGCAGGGCGTGATCCCATACGATTGCCTGTCGTTTCTTGGTATTCAGGATGCCAGTCTGACCTGGATCCCACGCACCGGATATATGTGGGTAGATATCCTTCTGCTGCTTTCCGCCTTTTGCTTGTTCCTGCCCTATGCCGGGCAGATGACTGACCCGCTTGCTCCGGCGCCGGACAGCCCGTGCCAATTTTACGTGAAGCGAGCCACACGCATCCTGCCGCCGTATTATCTGTGCTTGCTGTTGTCGCTCCTTTTTTTCGTGCGTCCTGCAGATTACAGCTCGACCGCAGACTTCTGGAAAGATCTTATTACGCATCTCACCTTTACACACACGTTCTTCCCGGAAACGTATTTCAGCACGAAATACTCCACGGTGCTTTGGACACTCGGCATTGAAGTGCAGTTTTATCTTGTTTTTCCGTTTCTCACCAAGCTGTTTCGCCGTTTCCCGTTTGCCTGCTGGATGATACTGCAGATTCTGGCACAAGGCTATATTTCTCTCTTCGCGCACACCGCAGACGGCGGCGCCGACAGCTTTCATATCAATCAATTCCCGGCGCACCTGGGCGTATTTGCAAACGGGATGCTGGCCGCATACCTGTGCTGCCTTCTGCGTCGCAGGATGCCGCACACCAAAAAGATGATCCGATGGGGCGGCACGCTGCTCAGTGCGGTGTTCGCCGGAGTACTGATTTATCTTCTCCGAAACGGACTGAACCGTGCTGAGGTCATTCAGCGTTGGCAGGTGGATTATCGGTTTCTATTTTCCGTCTGTACAGCAGCGTTTATTCTTGCACTTGACCATGCGCACAAAGGTGTACAGTGGTTGTTCTCAAACCGTGCGGCACGGTTTATTGCAGCGATTTCCTATAATCTCTACCTGTACCATGCCACCATTATGCTGCAGTTAAAAGCGCACCGCATCCCATTTTATCCGGAACCGCTGCCGGACGCATACGCCTGGCCGCAATCGGCAAGCGGTGCAAGCTGGTATGGCAGCTGGCAGCTTGGGTACACGGTTATTTTCTGGATTACATCCATCGCCTTCGCAGCACTCGTGACATTCCTGTTCGAAAGACCTGTCGGCCGCTGTTTGCTTCGCAAATCACCAAATAAGTACAAATAATATAAAAACGGAGACCGGAAAGCTTGCGCAACCCGGTCTCCGTTTAATATAGGCTTTTGTTGTACTCGATCTTTGGGGGTACAGACTTTTTACTGTACAGCCAAAGTATACGGATCGATTTACAACCCAGTTTCAATTCAACTTCAACAATTATTGAAGAACGCAGTTTTTGGCGTTTTTATTTAAGCAGCTCCAGCATTTCATGGAAATTTTTGATACGCCAGTCGCACGCCGGATACTGCGGCACCGAGGGTGTCAGCAAATGAAGCGTTTTGCAGCCGGCACGGTAGCCGGACTCCAAATCACACGCGCGGTCGCCGATCATGACGGTGTCTTCCGTTGTACCGCCGTACTTTTTCATCAGGTACAAAATGCTGTCCGGCGCGGGCTTCACCACGAATCCGGGATCTTCTGATGTGATGATATCCCGGAAAAAACCATCGATCCCGGTACGCTTCAACATGGCATGGATCGAGCGGTTGCGGTTGGTGAAGATATAATTTGCGCCGCCGATCTCCTGTACGCGCTGCAGTACCTCCCGCACACCCGGGAACACCTCCACGGGGTCGTTGGGTTCTGCAGCATAGTATTGCTTATAACGATCGCGCAGGTCGGGCAGACCGTACAATTCCGAATAATACTGAATGGAATACGGGATCGTTGTCATCATTTTTTCGAGAATTTCGACTGAATCGACTTCATAACCGAAATCCCGCAGAGCCGTCTGCAGGTAGCGCACGATATTGGGATACGTATCCAGCAGGGTACCGTCAAAATCCCAGATGAAATGGCGTATGGTCTTCATATTTTTCTCCTGTTTGTTCACTGCCGGTTCAGCAGGACTGTAAACCGACATCCACGCTCTGGCAGGTTTTCGATCAGGATCTCGCCGCCCGACAGCGTTACGATCTTCTTGACAAGCGCCAGCCCCAAGCCGTTGCCCTCTTCCTTATGGGAACTGTCGCCCTGATAGAATTTATCAAAAATATGCTTGCGGGACGCTTCCGGAATGCCCGGGCCCTCATCCTCGACGGTAAAAACGATCTTGTTCTCCGTCTCGGTCAGATTCAGACGGATCAGACCAAACGGCGGGCTGAATTTGATGGCATTGCCGATGAGGTTGTTCCACACATGGTGCATCAGGCTTTCGCTGCCGGAAAAAGAAATCTCCGCCAGATTGACATCGAACTCCATGTTCTTCTTATCCCACTCCGGCTCCAGCATCACGATGGACTGCCGGATCTGCTCATCCAGACGAAACCGCGTTTGCCTTGCCTGAATGGCCTGATTGTCGATCTTGGACAGGAGCAGAATATTGCCTGCCAAGCTGGACAGACGTTTTGTGTTGAACAGGATTTTATCCACATACTGCCGCTGATCTTCATCGAGGCGTTCATAATTCTGCAGCAGCGTGGCATAGCCCTCAATGGCACTGATGGGCGTTTTGAACTCGTGAGAGACGTTGGACACAAAGTCCGTCTGCAGGATTTCCGTGGTGCGCAGCTCCTGTACCATCAGGTTGAAGCCGGAATACATTTCCCGGATTTCCTGAGAACTGGACCGCGGCTCCAGAACGACGTTGAAATCGCCGCCTGCCACTTCCCCCATGGCCTGAACCAGCCTCTTGATGGGTCGGAAAAAGAATTTGGCAATGAGGAGCGTGATCAGGAAACCGATCAGGAGGCTGAATCCCAGCAGTGCCAGCAGCAGCCACCAATAGCTGTGGATCGCCCAGATGTAGTCGATGAGCAGATAAATGCCCAAGGCCAGGAGGACCGTAATGACCAGCTCCGCAGAAACCAGCAGTGTCAGACGGACACGCAGACTCAGGCGTATCTTTTTCTGTTTTGCCTTCGCGGGGGATTTCTTTGGTTTTTCTTTTCTGCTCACAGCTTTACCACCTTATATCCCACACCGCGCATGGTCACGATGCGGAAATCCTGATTGTCGCGGAAACGATCGCGCAGACGGCCGATGTGCACGTCCACCGTATGGGTGTCACTGCCCGAATCGTAGCCCCAAATCTCATCCATAAGCTGCTGCCGCGTAAAGATCCGGCCCGGGAACGATGCCATTTTATAGAGCAACATGAATTCCTTCTGCGGCAGAACCGTCGTTTCGCCCTCCGTGATCACAGTCAGGGAATCACACTCCATCACCGTGCCGCCGATCACCTGCCGGCGGTCGTTGATCATCTGGGCGCGGCGCAGCAATGCCCCTACGCGCAGGACCATCTCATTGACGTTGATCGGCTTGACCATGTAATCATCCGTACCAGACATGAAGCCAAGGCGCATATCGTCAAAGGCATCCTTTGCCGTGATCATCAGCACCGGTGTTGTGCTGCCGGAGTCGCGCAGCAGACGGACAAACTCGTAGCCGTCCATCACGGGCATCATAATATCCGTGATGATCATATCAAAATAGTCGTTTTCCATGGCGTCCAGCGCTTCCTGACCGTTGCTGACGCCTTTTACCGTATATCCGTTTTTGATCAGCACATGGGAAAACAACTGACGCAGTTCGCGGTCATCCTCCGCAATCAGAATTTTCAGCATGATATCCGATCTCCTTCCTGAATTTGAGATTATTTTTGTTCCGCACGGCGCCGCTCAAACCGGTTGATGGCGCAGATGATGCCCTTAATGGACGACAGGGAAATGTTGTGATCCAGACCGACGCCGAAGATCACGTCTTCCCCGCGGCTCAGCTCGATATACGAAACGGCCTGAGAATCCGCACCGGTGGACACCGCGTGCTCACTGTAGGAAACAAATTTGTACTCGGTGATGCCAACCGTGCGCAGTGCATTGAAAAATGCGTCAATCGGGCCGTTTCCGCGGGCAGACAGCTGAACATCCCGGCCTTTACAGGACAGCACACCGTCAAAGTAAACCTGTACGCGGTCCATTTTCTCGTTTTCTTCATACAAACGGTACCGCTTCAGAACATAGGGACCGTTCACCCGGAGGTACTCCTTGCGGAAAATTCCGAAAACCTCCTCGGCCTTCAGTTCCCGACCGGCGGCATCGCAGGTCTCCTGAATGATCGCGCCGAACTCCGGATGCATCTGCTTGGGCAGAATATACCCGAAATGCCGGTGCATAATGAAGGCCGCGCCGCCTTTTCCGGACTGACTGTTGATGCGGATGATGGGTTCGTACTGCCGGCCGAGATCCGAAGGATCGATGGGCAGATACGGTACTTCCCAATGCGCGGAGCCGTGCTCCGCCATATACGAAATGCCCTTGTTGATGGCATCCTGATGGGAACCGGAGAATGCGGTGAACACCAGCTCGCCGGCATACGGATGCCGCTCATGCACGTGCATACGGGTGCACTCCTCGTAAACACGCTTGATATGGTTCATATTGGAAAAATCCAGCCGGGGATCGATGCCCTGTGCATAGAGATTCATGGCCAGATTCATGAGATCACAGTTGCCGGTACGCTCACCGTTGCCGAACACCGTGCCTTCCACGCGTTCCGCGCCGGCCATCAGTCCCAGCTCCGCGGCCGCCGTAGCCGTTCCTCGGTCGTTGTGGGGATGGATGCTGAGAATCGCGCTGTCGCGGTGTTTCAGATGCGTGGAAACATATTCCACCTGATCCGCATAGCAGTTCGGTGTAGCGAGCTCCACCGTATTCGGCAGATTGATGATCACTTTGTTATCCGGGGCGGCTCCGAGTGCTTCAAGGACACGATCGCAGATGCGCACGGTGTTTTCGACTTCCGTGCCGGAAAAGCTCTCCGGCGAATACTCAAAGCAGATCTGCATATCCGGATATTCGCGGCGCATCTCTTCCGCTTTTTGGCGGATCAGTTCTGCGGCTTCCACGGCGATGGCGATCACGCCGTCCATATCCGTGTGAAACACGACACGCCGCTGCAGTTCGGACGTAGAGTTGTATAGATGCACGATGACGTTTTTGGCACCGCGGATGCCCTCAAAGGTTTTTTCGATCAGATGCGGGCGTGCCTGCACCAGAACCTGTACCGTGACGTCTTCCGGGATCAGATTTTCCTCAATCAGATAGCGGAGGGTCTCAAATTCCGTCTCCGAAGCGGACGGAAAGCCCACCTCGATCTCCTTAAAACCGATCTCGGTGAGCATTTTGAAAAATACGATCTTACGGTGCAGATTCATCGGGGTGACGAGCGCCTGATTGCCGTCTCGCAAATCAACGCTGCACCACTGCGGTGCCCGTGTGATGCATTTTCCCGGCCAGGTACGCTCCGGGAAATCAATGGGCGCAAAAGCTTTATACTTCCTGTATCCTGTGTTCATAGATAAACTGTTCCTGTGTCGTTTTCTTTCGCTTTATTCCTCTTCCTTTTTGCCGTAGGCGCGGTCCGCCGCTTCTCTGGCAATATCCAGAACGGAATACTCACGCTGTTCTCTTTCCATAACGGGCAGCATCTGATATACCTCGGCTGCCATGCCGCGGCTCCACAGCATGGGGTCGATGCGCATGGAGTAGCCGTGGCCGTTTTCGCACATCCAGTCCGTCATTTTGGCACGGGGCAGACCGTATGCAGCCAGAATGGTCATGATCACGCCTCCGTGGGTGACCAGCACGGCACTTTCGTCGCCGGTGGTCATCATATTGCGCACGAGCATCTCAAAGCCGGCGCAGACACGCTGCATGAAAACAATGCTGCTCTCGCCGTTCGGCGGTGCCATGTGCTGGCCGCCGTTCATCCACTCGAGGAAGCGGGGATCCTTCTGCAGTTCCTCCGCTTTCTTATTCTCCCAGTCACCGAAATCGCATTCCGCAAGCTCCAGAATGACTTCCGGGTCCGCCCAGGGGTAGAGCACCTTGAGTGTATCCACGCAGCGCACACAGGGGCTGGCGTAGTATTTCACGGCTTCCGGATATTGCGCCTTCGCTTTCAGGTCCAGCAGTGCCATCATGCCTTCCTGCGCCAAGGGAGACTGTGTGCGGCCAATGTAACGGCCTTCCAGATTGCCTTCGCAGAGACCGTGACGAATCAAATGAATGGTATAGGATTTCATAAGCATTCCTTTCCCGGGGCGTGCCGTTCGGCATCGTCCCAATTCACAAAAAAACACGGGATTTCCCATGAAAAAAGTCCAAACACAAAGAAAAAAAGTGGGGCTTTTGTGTTTACATCCCGGATAAATTCGGGTATAATTTACTCGGTGTTATTATAGAGCATGGACGGTGAAAACACAGATGAACAATGATTTTCCGCGGATCATAACGCTGCTGCGCAAGGAACAGGGCATCAGCCAAAAACAGGCTGCCGCTGATCTCGGCATTTCGCAGGCGCTGCTTTCTCATTACGAAAAAGGGATTCGCGAGTGCGGTCTGGATTTCATTCTGCGTACTTCCGAGTATTACGGTGTTTCCTGCGATTACCTGCTGGGCAAAACACCGCACCGGCAGGGCGAAAAGCTGCACGTTCCCGAAACGGATGAAGTCCGTGTGCAGGAGACCATCCCGAATGTGGACAGAAAAATCATCTCCAACTCTATACATATTGTATTTGGTATTCTGAAAAAAATCAATAGTAAATCTCTCACGCGTCAGGTCACCGTATATCTGTGCTGCGCGGTATATAATGCATTCCGTATGCTGTACTGCGCAAACGCGAAAAACCCGAAGGGCATTTTCGAGACCGAAGAAGGGCTGAGCACCGCCCTGACCAACGGCCGGATGCAGCTGGCGCTCGCCAAAAGCCGTATTCTGCTTTCCGGTGAGAAAACAGAAGCAGCACAGGACGACGAAAAGCCCGAAGCACCGCCGGCGATGACCAGCGAGAGTCTCTCTCAGGAATATCCGGATTGGGCACCCTCTCTTTTTACACTGATTCGGAATACAGAGCGTGAACACACCGCAAACTAATTTGGAAAACAAATTTTGAAGAAGGATAGCGCTTTGCACGGCAAAGCAGAATGAAAACTATGTGTGGATTTGTAGGCTATACGGGCGGCGGCGAGACCCAGTTCATGCCGCCGGTACTGCACAGGATGGCAGACCGCATCCGGCATCGCGGCCCGGATGATGCCGATTACTATATGGACGAGGATATCGCCCTCGGATTTCGCCGGCTTTCGATCATTGACCTTGAAGGCGGCCGTCAGCCGATCTTCAACGAGGACAAAACCAAGGTTCTGGTCTTTAACGGTGAGATCTACAATTACCGGGCGCTGCGGGAAGACCTGCTTGCCGCCGGCCTTGTTTTCACCACGAAAAGCGACAGTGAAGTCCTGCTGCACGGCTATGAGGAATACGGCGCGGCGCTTTTGAACCGGCTGCGGGGTATGTTCGCTTTCGTCATCTGGGACCGAAACACAAAAATGCTGTTCGGTGCCCGGGATTTCTTTGGGATCAAGCCCTTTTACTACGCACGGATGCAGAACACGTTTCTGTTTGGCAGCGAGATCAAGAGCTTTCTCGATCACCCTCATTTTGAAAAGGCGCTGAACGAGCGGGCGCTGGAAAGCTACCTCTCTTTTCAGTATTCCCCCGGCAGCGAGACATTTTTTCAGAACGTATATAAGCTGCCGCCGGCACATTATTTCGTGTATGCCTCCGGGAAACTGGAGATCACGCAGTATTGGCGCCCTGATTTTCAGGCGAACGAAGACAAGCCCCTCGAAGACTGGGTAAACGCCATTGAACACGCCTTCGACGATTCCATCGCCGCGCACAAAATCGCCGATGTGGAAGTCGGGTCGTTCCTGTCGTCCGGTGTGGATTCCAGCTATGTGGCGTGTTCCGCCAATGTGGACAAGACCTTTACCGTGGGCTTTGATAACGGTGAAAAATACAACGAGACGAGTTACGCGAAGGAACTCTCCGCCATGATTCCGGTTAAGAATTTCAGCAAGGCCATAACGCCGGAGGAATTCTGGGACAACTTCGGTAAGATCCAGTATCATATGGACGAGCCGCTGGCCGATCCTTCCGCTGTGGCGCTTTACTTTGTGTGCCATACCGCGGCACAGCACCTGAAGGTGGTCATGTCCGGCGAAGGCGCGGATGAACTCTTTGGCGGCTACAATATTTACAAAGAACCGCTGGCCGTACCGGCTTATGATAAGATCCCCTTCCCCATCCGCCGGCTGATCGGCCGTTTGGCTTCCCGCCTGCCGAAAAAGGCCGGTGTGAATTTCCTCATTCGCCGCGGCAAACGGCTCGAAGAGCGGTTCATCGGCAACGCGTATATGTTCACGGAAAGCGAGCGCAAGCAGCTTTTGAAGATCCGTACGGATGCGCCTTCCCCGGCAGAGATCGTAAAGCCGTTTTACGATCAGGTGCAAGGCAAGGACCCCGTCACCAAAATGCAGTATGTGGATCTGCACAACTGGCTGGTGGGTGACATCCTGCTGAAAGCGGACAAGATGAGCATGGCAAATTCTCTGGAGCTGCGTGTCCCCTTCCTCGACAAGGAAGTGATGGCCGTGGCACAGCGCATTCCCCTGCGTTACCGCGTCAACCGGGAAAACACAAAATTTGCCATGCGCAAAGCCGCCCTGCGCCGTATGCCCGAAAAATGGGCCGGCAAAAAGAAGCTCGGCTTCCCCGTGCCCACCCGCGTATGGCTCAAAGAAGACAAGTATTACGGGATCGTCAAAGAAAAATTCCTTGGCGAGACCGCACAGCAATATTTCCACACTGGGGTGCTTCTGAGGCTCCTCGATGACCACAAAAACGGCAAAGCGGACAACAGCCGCCGCATCTGGACCGTGTATACTTTCCTTATCTGGTATGATCAGTTTTTCGGAGAGGATGCACCGCGCCGGAACGTTGAAAATTTGAACGCGGAAACCGCGTGATTGGGTGATGAATATGAATAAGGAAGAATTGATGAAACAGGATTTCCTGCCGGTACTGCTCGGCAGTGATATCAACGTATACGGCATGGCCCGCTCCTTCCATGAAGCCTACGGCTACAAGAGCGTGGCGGTGGGCAAGGGTATACTCCCGGTAATCAGAAACAGCAAGATCGTAGAGGTGCAGAAGGTGGAGCCGCGTCTGGAGGAGGACGAAGTTTTTGTCAGCACTTTGAAGGAATTTGCTAAGAAGTATGAGGGCATCCGCAAGCTGCTCGTTCCCTGCGGCGATAACTACATCAAGATGCTCGTTCGCAATCAGGATACCCTGCGCGGCATTTATGAATTTGAATGCATCAAGGAAGATCTTCTGATGCGCCTTTCCATTAAGGAGAGCTTCTATCAGGTTTGCGCGGAGCACGGCTTCTCCTTCCCGAAAACCACCACCTGCTCCTATGAAAACTACAAGACTGTGGAGCTGCCGTTTGATTTCCCGGTTATCATCAAGCCCTCCAACAGTGTGGCGTACTGGAACTGCAAGTTCCCCCATAAGAAGAAAGTGTTCGTAGCACAGGACAAGGCGGAGTTTGACGCCATTCTCGACGCCATCTACGGTTCTTCCTACAAGGATCATCTGATCCTGCAGGAATATATCCCCGGCGATGACTCCAAGATGCGCGTGATCAACTGCTACTGCGGCAAGGACGGTAAGGTAAAGCTAATCTCCCTTGGAAACGCGGTTCTGGAAGAGCACACGCCGGAAGGCATCGGCAGCTACGCCGCCATCATCAACGGTTATGATGAGAGCCTCAACGAAATGATGAAGGGGTTTCTGGAGGGCATCGGCTACATCGGCTTCGCGAACTTCGACATGAAGTACGACGAGCGCGACGGCAAGTACAAGCTCTTTGAGATGAACCTGCGCCAGGGCCGCAGCAGCTTCTTTGTGACCGCTGCTGGCTATAACATTGCGAAGTGGCTGGCCGATGATGTCATCTACAACAAGCCCATGGATCTCACCGTTGCCACCGACAAGGCGCTCTACACCATCATCCCGACAAAGATCATCTTTGATTACTGCCCGGACGAAGCCGTGAAGGCCGAAGCCAAGCGCCTGATTCGGGAACATAAGGTGGTCAATTCCTATTACTACAAGAAGGATCGCAGCCTCAAGCGCTGGCTGATGTTTATCCGCAACCAGTACCATTACTTCGGCAAGTACAAGCGCTATTTCAACAACAAAGGACTGCACGACTGATGAACAGTTTTGGTATTATTGGCGGCCTCGGTCCCATGGCAACGGCATATCTGCTGCAGCTGATCGTGGATATGACGGACGCGAAGACCGATCAGGAGCATCTGGATGCGATCATTTTCAATCGCCCCGGTGTGCCGGACAGAACCGCATATATTCTGGATCCCACCAAGCCCTCCCCCGTCCCCATCATGGTGGATATGGCTCAGAAGCTGGAGGCCCTCGGCGTATGTGCGATCGGTACGCCCTGCGTAACGGCACACAGCTTCCATGAAGCGCTGCAGAGCAGCGTACAGGTGCCGTTCATCCACATGGTACAGGAAACGGCGGCCTATCTCAAATCCATCGGCTGCAAAAAAGCCGGCATCATGGCCACAACCGGTACGGTGCGCATGGGTCTGTTCCAGAAGGTACTCAAGGACGTCGGCATCGGCTGTGTGCTGCCGGATGAAACCATGCAGCAGTATGTGATGTCCCTCATTTACGACAACGTAAAAGCCGGTCTGCCGGCAGATATGGAGAAATTCCGCACGGTTTCCAATGCCCTGCACGCCGAAGGCTGTGACGCGATCATTCTGGGCTGCACGGAGCTTTCCATCATCAAGCGGGACAATGCCATTGGAAGCGGCTATCTGGATGCCCTGGAAGTGCTGGCCCGCGCCGCGATTCTGACCTGCGGCAAAAAAATTAAACCCGAATACGATTCTCTTTTGAAATAACCCCTGAAGGAGGCATTTTCATGTGCGGCTTTGCCGGTTTTATCCATACCTACGGCACATTTGACCGGGAAGAAGTCATCCACAAGATGGCGGACCGAATCATACACCGCGGTCCGGATGACGGCCATTATTATGTGGATGAGGACATCTCCCTTGGCTTCCGCCGGCTGTCCATCATCGATCTGGAAGGCGGCAGACAGCCGATCCTGAACGAGGACGGTCATCTGGTTCTGCTGTTTAACGGCGAAATCTACAACTA
>JAFQWC010000007.1 GCA_017407665.1 Clostridia bacterium
ACATCTCCCTATTGTATTCCCAACGCTTTCCGGGTTTCCCGCCGGTTCAGAACCGTGCGTAGAAAATGTTAGAAAAGCGTAGAAAAACCGTAGATATTAAGTTTAGAAAAAAGTAGATAAGCCGAAAAGTCCAGCAATATCAAGGGTTTTCGGAGGTGGGGCATCTACTGACCTGCTCGATTTCGAGTGTTGCACCTTCGACCTCTCGGACAACTCTCCATGATATATCTCAGGTGTTTTTTGAGCGTTGGAAAAACGCAAGAAAAACACGCAAGAAATTTTGAAAAAATAAGGAATTTGATTTCTGCAAAGCTCAGAAAACAAGGGAAAAACGCGGGGACAAAAAATCCAGACCCGGATTTTCTATCGAGTGCGGACCCTTCAGCCTCTTGGGTACATCTCCGTGTATATACAATTGTGCGTTCCCACATCCGGAAACGAGACGGCATTCCGTATACCGTGCATTACATTTTATCGGTTTTTATAGGAAAAGTCAAGCGTTTTAGATTAAAAAGGTTGACATATATAGGGGAGTTCGGTTAAAATAAGGCATATATAATGCCTTTGTGTGCCCAGATGCTATTCTGCGTATACGTGTAATCTGAAGTTCGGAAAGTGAGGAATGCCGTTATTCGGACGGCAGACAGCTTATGAGTAAATTGAAATGGATGCGATGCGTCCTGGCTGCAGTGCTGTGCGTTCTGCTGGTGATCTCCACCGCGGCGTGCTCCCAGCCGGTGAATATTGAAGCGGGTCCCATCTCTACGGAGTACCCGGTCGAGGTCAACGGTCTGACAATCCAGTCCAAGCCCCAGAAAGTCGCCGTGCTTTCCGGCAGCCTGGCGGATGTGATCCTTGCCATCGGGTATGAGACCAGCCTGGTGCTGGGCAGCGAAGACTGCACCCAGCCGGAGCTGCAGGTGCTGCAGAAAGCGGCGCCGGAAGATACCGCGGCCATCATTGCGAGCGGTGCACAGCTGGTTCTGGCTGAAACCATGGAAGACAGCGTGCGCGTGATTCTGGAAGAAGCCGGCGTGCCGGTTCTGCTTCTGAACCGTGCCGTCAACCGTGAAGATTTTGAACGCCTGTATTCCGAAGTCGGTACGGCGCTGAACGGCTCCGGTACCGGTTACAACGCCGGTGTGAAGGCCGCACAGAAGATTTTCTCCTCCCTCGATGATATTTCCCGTCTCGTGCCCGAGAGTCCCACCGTGGTGACCGCCTGCTTCATTTCCGATCTGAACGGCGCGGCGGTGACCGGCGACGAACTGGGCAGCGTCATGATGTCCTATATGGGCCTGACCAACGTCTTCAAGGGCCGTCAGGGCGGCACTTTTGCGTACGAAGACCTGCTTCTCAGCGACCCCACGATGATCTTCTGCACGGAGGAAGTGCAGACACAGCTTCTGTCCGACGCGAAGTACGCGGAACTGACCGCGATCGCGACCGGCCGCGTCTACGCGATCGATCCGAAATACATGGAATGGCAGGGCAAAACGGTGTATACCGCAGCGCTCGAAATGATGGGCCTGGCCTATCCGGAACTCACGGAAACGAGCGAAGCCTCCGTGACCATGCCCACCGCAACGCCGAAGCCCACCCCGGAACCGACGCCCGAGCCGACCGAGGAACCCTCTCCGTCTCCCGAAGCCACCCCGATCCCGGAATATGACCCGATCCCCTCCGGCGACCAGGGCGAGCACGTGTTCTATATGCAGCAGAGACTGGCAGAGCTCGGCTATCTGACCGCCGAGTATGACGGTTTCTACGGCGAAGCCACCAAGGAAAGTGTCAAGGCCTTCCAGACCGCAAACGGGTTGGAAGCCACCGGCGAAGTCGATGCGATCACCCACGCGATGATCTACTACGAGAAGGCTGTCCGTGCGGACGGCACGACCGCAGCACCCGCACCGACGCCCTCCGCCGAACCGGACGAAACCGCCTGACCGGCAGCACAATAAAATACCGCAAATGCTTACCGGCACAGTGATTTTCCGCTGTGCCGGTTTTTGACTTATAAACCTACATATTTCAGCGAAAGTTTACGTTTTGGAATGAAAAATTTGCAAAAATTTTGCAGTACGCTTATTGACCTTAACAAGTTACTACGATAAACTGAAAATAAAGGAAGATTCGAATTGGGAGGCGGAAGAATATGAAAAAAGCACTTGGCATTTTGTTGGTTGTTCTGATGTCCCTGTCGCTCTTGAGCGGCTGCGGAGAAAAAGAACCGGAACCCCTGCGGATCTGCGTAGATATTGAATACGCGAACGATGTTAAAGGGGGGAGTAATACCAATGATGTACAGGAAGCTATGCAGTTTCTGCTCGTCCAAAGGCTATACGAAGTCTGTCGACAGAAAGATATTGAGAAACCGGAAGATATCACGGTGGAGTACCTGCCGGCAGAAGGCGTTGATCGCGAGATTGCAATGGATCGGCTTCGTACGGAGATCATGTCCGGTGCGGGTCCGGATATATTCTTGATTTACTGCAACGAGAAAGATCCTATATTATCAGAGGAAGCGATTTTTACCATGCCGGAAAAAGCGATGGAGCTTTCCGTCTTTATGACTCTGGATGAGTATATGGAAAATAAAACGCAATTTGCGGAGTGGGACAGGATGAATCAAACGGTTTTAGCTGCAGGCAGAACGGATGAAGGCCAGCAGATCATCCCGCTGAGCTACAGAATTCCCGTGTCTGTTTACAGAGCGGAGGAGGCAGAACATACGCCGTCAAAAGAAATCACATGGATGGATATGTTGGAGAGTGATAATGAAGCACTTGCGGCTGCCGCTGTCTGGACGGATAATGCTTCTGAACGGTATGCAGATGGAATACCGTTCATGCTGTCACGCGCCCCCATGACGGAGTTTATCATAGGTGCTGTAGCAGATTATGAGGAAGAGGAGCTTCTGTTCACTGAAGAAGAGCTGGGTCAGCGTCTGGCAGAGATCATCGAACTTGCCGACCGTTACACAGCCGGAGAATTTGATTCCGCGCCCGCTCACTACAACGAATACCTTGGCTGGGAGTTTGATGATCCATTTGTTTTTGGAGCTTTTAATGAGAACAATGAAGCAGTAGATTTTGATGCGAGAAACGGTATCAAATGGAACGACACCTACACAATGGTTCCTTTATATTCTGATGACGGCGGTGTAACGGCGGAGATCTCAGCGTATGCAGCGATCAATCGAAATACAAGGCGTCCTGAAGATGCATTTCTGATCTTAGATTATCTCTCAAGCTATACCGCGCAGCGATGTGAACACATATACCAAACTGCCCTTTATAAGTACAATAATCCAAGGATGGGGTTTCAAGGGAATCTCCCGATGTATGATGAGCTTATGAGTCGGGATCAAAGAATATATTGGGTGAATGGGTTTGCAGACTCGAGTATGATGGGTTGGTATCTGCCGGATGAAAACTTCGCGCAATTATGTGCCGTGCGCGATCAGATCACCCATGTGCGGTTCCGCAATGCGATAGATCTTGAACTGACACAGATATACCGAGATTATCATGACGCGATTCGGTTTGGCGGCGCTCCGGATGAAGTTGTCGCCACAGGCTATAGAAGA
>JAFQWC010000008.1 GCA_017407665.1 Clostridia bacterium
AGCCATTACGTATGAGGGCAAGGAGCCGGTGACCATCGGCGAATACACCGTAAACCCCGGTGATACCGTGTACAACATGCACATTCCGTCCTGCGGCCCGTTCCCGCGCGAGGCCCGCATCGATTCCTACAAGCAGGCCTACGAATTCTTCAAGAAGGACCTGCCCGAAGGCAAGCCCATGGTTTTCGTCTGCCATTCCTGGCTTTTGTTCCCGAAGAACCGCGAGATCCTGCCCGCACACCTCAACATGGTGGATTTCATCAACGATTTCCGCATCGTGCATTTTGAAGAAAGCGACGATTTCGGCGACAAGTGGCGCGTATTCGGCGCGGACTTCCAGAAGCCCAACGCCGAGCTGCCCGAGGACACCACCATGCGCCGCGGCTTTAAGCAGTGGCTGCTCGCCGGCAAGAAGACCGGTGAGGGCATGGGCGTGTTCCTGTATGACGGCGAGAACTTTATAAAATAACCGCGCACACACCGGGAGGTTTGACCCGATATGAATATCTATGTTTTCTCCGGGCCGTGCGGCTGCGGCAAATCCACACTGGCGGAAAGCTACGCGCGGCATCTGGTACAGCACGAGGGGCGGCTGCAGGTCTATGTGATCCACGGCGATGATTTTCACAAGGGCTTTGTCGAGACCGATCGCCGGCTGGGGCCGGATTACCCCGGTTTTCTGTACTGGGCGGATATCCTGCGCTTCAACTGGGATTGTATGCTGGATGTGGCACAGAAGGCACTCGACCGGCAGCTCGACGTACTGATCGACTACGTGGTGGAAGATGAGCTGCCTCTGCTCGAAGACCTCGCCCGCAGAAACCATGCCAATCTGTACTATGTGGTGCTCACCGCGACAGAAGCGGAACTGCGGCAGCGGCTGACCGCCCGCGGCAGTGCCGGGCTCATCGAGCGCAGCCTGTTCCTGAAAGAGAAGCTCGAGCACGCGCCGGAACACCGGACGCATCTGTACAACATCAGCGGTATGACCATGGACGAGGAGATCGCCGCACTGGACATCGCCACATATCAGATTCCCCTGTAAAACACACGAAGGAGCATGACCGAGGTCATGCTCCTTTTTTAGTGTCTTTTCCGTTTTTTTCCCGGTTTTGCCGGTACACTGTTCCAGATGGCGCCGAGCACCCTGCACCCGCTCTTTTTGAGCTGATTCAGGGCCTGCTGTGCCGCATGGTACGTCGTTTTCCGCCCGCAGACCACGAGTGCGGTACCGTCGCAGTGCGGCGCGATGACCGCCGCGTCGATCACCCGGCCCAGAGACGGCGTATCCACGATCACGTAATCGTACTGATGGCGCACCTCCGAAAGCAGATCGGCAAAGCGTTTCCCGCTCAGCAGCTCTGCGGGATTCGGCGGGTAGCGCCCCGCAAACATCAGGTGCAGCCGCGGGGTCTGGCAGCTGTATATGCAGTCCGATGCGGTGCGAAGACCGGACAGCACTTCACTGAGCCCGTCCGCGCCGTCGGCATTTGTGTACCGCTCCGCCATCACGGACCGGCGCATATCCGCGTCCAAAAGCAGAACGCGCTTGCCAAGCTCCGCAAAGCTTTTGGCAATATTCAGGGAGATCATGGACTTGCCCTCCCCTTCTCCGGTGCTTGTGATGGCGATCACTTTGACCTCCTCCCCGCAGAACCGCAGATTGGTCCGCAGCACGCGGTACGCCTCCTGCAGGAAGAAATCGTCGCTGTTGTTCTTTAAGTAAACCGATTCCATAGGCCGCCCCTCACTTTTCCCGGTTTTTTCCGTATCTGGGGTTAAAATACGAATCGTTGTAATGCATTTTCTCCGCTTCCCGCAGATCCGGGATCTCCCCCAGCAGGCTGATACCGAGAACTTTCTCCATATCCTCCGCGGTTTTGATGCCGTCATCCAGCAGATAGACTGTCAAAAACACAAGATAGACCAGCACCGCCGCCGATACCGCCGCAAGCACATACACCGCGGCGGATGGGGTGTTGCAGGGCTCCGGATCGTACGTGCCGTGCTCAAACAGGTTCACCTGCCGGAAGCCCATCGCCTCCGTGATGCTGTCCTGCCCGATCCCGCAGACCCGGTCCACAATCGCCTTGGCAAGCTCGGGCGATGCGGCTTTCACCGTCACCTCCAGGATTCTGGTGTTCTCCGGATTGACGGCCGAAACCGATGCTTCCAGTTGTTCATAGGAAAGCTCCAGCGCCAGATCCTCGATCACCGCGTTCAGCACCGTACGGCTTTTGAGCAGATAGGTGCAGTCGTTGACGACCTTCAGCGCGAGCGAGAAATCGTCCGCGGTATCGTCGGCATCCGCGTCTTCGTTCTGCCGGAGGATGTACAGAGTCGCCGTAGAGCTGTACAGCGGTGTGTAGGTCATCCGCAGCACCGCGAACACGGTGCCCGCCGCGATCAGAGCCGCGAGCAGCAGGATCCACAGCTTCTGCACCAGCAGCGCCCACAGTTCCCGGATCGTGACCGGGCGCATCATTTCCTTATTTCCCATGGCGTTTGCTCCTTTCCGCCGTTTATGCCGTCGGCTTTCTCCAAACCATTTGATTCACCACGCCCGTATAGGACTGGATGATCTTCACCACTTTTGCCGAAACATTTTCGTCCGCATACGCGGGCACCGGCAAGCCGTGATCCCCGTCCCGATGCATCCGCACAGCCGTATCCACCGCCTGCAGCAGGGATTTCCGATCGATGCCCGCGAGGATAAATCCGGCTTTGTCGAGGGCTTCCGGGCGCTCCGTGGAGGTGCGGATGCACACCGCGGGGAACGAGTGCCCTGCGGACGTGAAGAACGCCGCTTCTTCCGGCAGCGTACCGGAATCCGAAACCACGGCAAACGCGTGCATCTGCAGGCAGTTGTAATCGTGGAAACCGAGCGGTTCGTGGCAGATGACCCGTTCGTCAAGCGTAAAGCCGCTTTGCATGAGGCGCTTTTTCGAGCGCGGATGGCAGGAATACAGCACCGGCAGGTCGAATTTTTCCGCCATAGCGTTGATGGCGGTGAACAGCGACGTGAAATTCTCGTTTGTGTCGATATTCTCCTCCCGGTGCGCCGACAGGAGAATATATTTGCCTTTCTCAAGGCCCAGCCGCGCATGGATCGTGCTGTTTTGGATCTTCTCCCAGTTCCTGTGCAGCACCTCCGCCATGGGCGAACCCGTTACAAACACGCGCTCCTTCGGGCAGCCGCATTCATGCAGATACAGCCTTGCCTGCTCCGAATACGCGAG
>JAFQWC010000034.1 GCA_017407665.1 Clostridia bacterium
AACTCCGCAGCATGGCGCGGTGTGTAGGAATGCTCGGCGCGGAAGGTCGGGCCAAAGGTATAGATCTTACCAAAGGCCATGGCCATGCATTCGCCCTCCAGCTGACCGGAAACGGTGAGGGATGTCTTCTTGCCGAAGAAATCCTGGCTGTAATCGATCTTGCCGTCCTCGGTCATCGGCGGGTTATCGAGATCCAGTGTGGTGATCTGGAACATCTCGCCTGCGCCCTCAGCGTCGCTGCCGGTAATGATCGGGGTGTGTACATAGGTGAAGCCATTCTCGTTGAAGAACTTGTGGATCGCAAAAGCCGCTGCGGAACGCACACGGAATGCTGCGCTGAACAGGTTGGTTCTCGGGCGCAGATGGGCCATGGTGCGCAGATATTCCACCGTGTGGCGCTTCTTCTGCAGCGGATATTCCGGAGAGGATTCGCCCTCCACGGTAATGGACTCCGCCTGAATCTCAAACGGCTGCTTGGCTTCCGGAGTCAGAATGAACTTACCGGTTACCTGCAGTGCAGCGCCAACATTCTGGGAAGCGATTTCTTTATAATTATTCAGATTCTCAGCGGTAAATACCACCTGAACGCCTTTAAAGCAGCTGCCGTCATTCAGATCGATAAAACCGAACGCCTTGCCGTCTCGGATCGATCTCGCCCAGCCACAAACCGTAACCGAAGAATCCTTGAATGCTTCGGGCGTTTTGTAGAGGGACATAATCTCTGTTCTTTTCATTATGTCACTTTCCTTTCCTGCAGCAAAGCGGATCTTCCCTGCTTTCGGCTCAAAACAACGCCGTATGCTGCCATGCCTGTAAACCAGTGCTGTACATTATCATACTACAAGACCCCCGCATTCGCAAGATGCTTTTCAAATGTTTTGGTGATTTTATCGTATTTTACCCACTTTTTTCGTCATATGTACAGTTACAGAGGATTTACACAGAAACCGCCCTGCGCTATAATGAAATCGACGGTAAATTGAGGCCGTCATAACCGATACAGAGAGGGTTGTTGTATGAAAAGAGACGTTTATAATGAACAGGTTCGGAAAGCTTTGGCGTATTTTGAGAAAGCGCACATCGTGCTGACCGACGAGGAAAAAGCCGCCGTGGAGGTCGTGGATTTCGGCAAAAACATAGTGGACGAATTGGGCTTGCAGATCGTTGTCTATGTGAACACCGAAAAGGTGTGCGCCAAGGAGATGGTTCTCCTTCCCCACCAGACCTGCGCGGAACATATGCACGTACCCACAAACGGTATGCCCGGAAAAGAAGAAACATTCCGCTGCCGCTGGGGAAAAGTGTATCTGTATGTTGCGGGCGAGGCGAACACGGATTTGATTCAGGCGGTATACCCCAAAACCGATGTGACCGTATTCCATGAGGTCATCCTGAACCCGGGTGAGCAGTACACCATTCACCCGGAAACGCTGCATTGGTTCCAGGGCGGCCCCGAGGGCGCTGTGATCTCCGAATTTTCCACACGCAGCACGGATGAGACCGACGTGTTCACGGACAAGACCTTGATCCGCGAAGTGATCATTGAAGACTGAGGAGGATACACCAAATGAAACAGAGATTGGAATGGACCGGTCAGCGCGTCGGCGAACCGTTTGTTTTCACGGCCAATGTGCCGGGCAATATTCAGAAAGATTATGCCGAAGCCAAAAACTGGGGCGATCTGCATTACGGCATGAACGTGCTGAAATATCAGGAAATCGAAGATGATGCATGGCTCTATACCGCACAATACCATCACACGCCGACGGACGAACACATTTGGTTTGTATCCGGCGGCATCGATTATGAATATCAGATCTCCGTAAACGGTACTGTAGTTTATACGGGGGAAGGCACATACGCTCCGGTGGAAGCGGACATCACCTCCGCTCTGGTTCCGGGGAACAATGCAATCACCGTTTGGATCGCGCCCCACCCCAAAAGACCCGGCGCGCCCGTCGGCCGCACCGAAGCGGATGCCGTCGCAAAGGCACCCATCGGTTACAGCTGGGACTGGCATCCGCGTCTGCTGACCTCCGGCATCTGGAACGACGCGTGGCTGGAAAGCCGCCCGATAATCCAGCCGAAAGTCTCCTCTCCCACCTATACCCTTTCCGAAGATTTCCGCAAAGCCTATGTTCATTTTGATATTGAAAATGCCGACACTTTTGAGATCACGCTGACCGCACCGGACGGCACCTGCACTTTTCACGGAACAGAAGCAGATTTTGTTCTGGAAGATCCGGTGCTTTGGTGGTGCAGCGGACAGGGAGAGCCGAATCTGTACACATGGAAGGTACAGTGCGGCACATACACAAAAGAAGGCCGCACAGGCTTCCGCCGTGTGCAGCTCGTCATGAATGAAGGCACATGGCGCGAACCGAAGGATTTCCCGAAATCCAGAAGCCACCCGCCGATCACCATTCAGCTGAACGGCCGTACGATTTTCGCCAAGGGATCCAATTTTGTCAGCCCGGAGGTTTTTCCCGGTGTTTCCGACTATGAAACCTACGAGCCTCTGGTGCGCCTTGCAAAAGAAGCCAACATGAACATTTTCCGCTGCTGGGGCGGTTCCGGTGTACAGAAAGAAACCTTTTTCGAGCTCTGCGACGAGATGGGCATTATGATCTGGCAGGAATTCCCGCTTGCCTGCAATGAATATAAGGGCACGCCGCATTATCTGCAGGTTCTTGAAAAAGAAGCCCGCGCCATCATCCGTCGTCTGCGCAGCCATCCGTGCGTTGTACTTTGGTGCGGCGGCAACGAGCTGTTCAACTCGTGGTCCAAAATGACGGATCAGTCCCTCCCCTTGCGTATGCTGAATAAAATCTGTTACGAGGAAGATCAGAACACACCGTACATCAACACCTCGCCGTTGTCGGGCATGGCACACGGCGGCTACACCTTCCTTAGCTTCGGCGAAAACGGAAAGCTGATCGACATCTATACGGAATACAATAACGCACATCATACGGCATATACCGAGTTCGGCGTTCCCAGCCTGGCACCGCCCGAGTACCTGCGTACCTTTATCCCGGAAGAGGAACTCTTCCCGCCGAAGCCCGGCGGCACATATGAGCTGCACCACGCCTTTAACGCATGGGTCGGTCAGACTTGGCTTTGCCCGGATATTCTGGCGTTCTATTTCGGTGAGATCCCGTCTTTGGAGGATCTGTGTGAAAATCCTCTGTTCTGCAGTGTGCCGGTTATCAGGCGATTTTCGAAGAAGCCCGCCGCCAGAAACCGTATTGCTCCATGGCTATCAATTGGTGCTATAATGAACCTTGGAAGACGGCAGCCAACAACACGCTGCTGAATTATCCGGCTTCGCCCAAGAAGGCGTATTACAGCGTGGGCGATTCTCTGCGCCCTGTACTGCCCTCCGCCCGCCTGAACAAATTCGCGTACACAAGCGGCGAGGAATTTCATGCCGAGCTGTGGCTCCTCAACGATACGCCGACCGCTGTGTCCGACTGCATTCACGCCTATCTGGAAATCAACGGCGAATCCATTCACATTCTGGATTGGAAGACACCGCTTTCCGAAGCGAACCGAAACATCAAGGGTCATATGCTGCAGTTCACCTTGCCGGATGTGGAGGAATCCACGTTCTTTACGCTGCGTCTCGTTTCCGACACATACGGAGAAAGCTGCTACACGCTTTACTGCAATCCAAGAAAAAAGGTGCGCCATCCCCTAGCTGCCATTTTGAATATGTAAAATCGAAATATGTTCCACAACAGAAAAACTCCTTCCGAAAGAAGGAGTTTTTCTTCGTTTCTGAATCTTTATTCCGAACGCAGTGCGATTACAGGGTCTTTGCGCGCCGCCTGTTTGGACGGGATCAGACCGCCCAGCAACGTGAGACCGATACTGAGCAGGATCAGGATCACAGCGCTCACCGGCGGCAGCTGCGCCGTAATGCCGGTCATATCCGTCAGAAGGTAGATGATCTTATTGATGGGAATGAGCAGCAGAAGCGATACGCCCACACCCAGCAAACCGGAGCACAGACCGATGATGAAGGTTTCGGCGTTGAACACCTGCGCAATATTCCGTTTGGACGCGCCGATCGCACGCAGAATGCCGATCTCCTTTGTTCGTTCCATGACCGAGATATACGTGATAATGCCGATCATAATCGAAGAAACCACCAGCGACACCGCCACGAAGGCGATCAGCACGTAGCTGACACTGTCCACAATCGTGCGCACGGAGGACATCATCATGCCCGTAATGTCCGTGTAGCGGATCACGAGCTCTTCTCTGCCGCTGTCCTCCATGTCTGCATTGTACGCGTCGATGAAATCCATAAAGCGTTCTTTGGCCGCAAAGTCCAGCAGGTACACTGAAATGGACGTCGGCTTGGCATAATCGGCATAGCCGAGCGCTTTCAGATTGGCATCCTGCGATTTTTCGCGACCGCTCGTGGTCATGGCTTCCATCAAACGGGTCAATTCTTCCTCATCCATTTCAAAATGGAACGCCGCCGCAATGGCATCCTCATCCACCTCGAAGGCCCCGGCTATGGATTCCATCAGTGCACCGGTGTACTCCATAACCTTCGTCATAACCGTTTTCTGAATAGCCGCTTTGGTCATTTGTTCGGAAAGGTTGGCTGCCATGCCCTGAACCAACAAATCCTGTGAAAGTGCGGAAACCATGGGTTCCACATCTTCTGCAGAGATGGTCGCTGTCATTTCAGGCAATTCACCACCCGGCCACTGCGGCATTGATCCGATATTCTGCGTCTCCGTCAGAAGAGTGAGACTTTCCCCTTCTTCTGCCGTATCCGTCAGCAGAACGGGAACACTTTCGGTCAAACTGCCCTCTATTTCGTTTTCTTCCGGCAACTCAGACACTTCCGGCAGAGGTGTGGATTCCGGCGCAGCGGTTGCTTCCGGTACTTCGGTCGCCTCCGGTATCGGCGTCTCCGCCGGTTCAAAAGAAGGCGCGGGCGACGGTAGCGGCGGAACAGCACTCTGCGCGTTCTCTGTGATATATTCTGTCAGCATTTTGGTCATCAACGGACCGTAGGTGCCCGCAAAAATCTCCTGCGGCAGCACATACTTTGCCGTCAGGTTCGAAAGAATACGTTTCGCGGAACCCGTTGCGAGATAGTCCTGCACCATCGTCTCCGCCGCAGAAAGCGAGAGGGTCGCTTTTCCGGTTTCCGGATCCGCATTTTCCGCAATATGGGTGTTCAGCATATCCGCAGAAAGGGCGCTTAACGTGTCCAGAAAAGCCGTTTTGGCCTGCGCCGGATCCATCATGAACGCCGAAGAGATCTGCTTCATATAACTTTCCATGATCTGAGCAACATCGTCCTCGGAAACACCGCCGCCAAATGCGTTTTTAAGCGCTTCTTCGTCGACGGAGATCATATCCTCAAAATCCAGACCGCTTTCCTCTTCTTCCTTAGCATCAAAGGCCTTGCCGGTAAAGACATCGATATCGTCAAATTGCAATTGATCTTTCACGATCTCCGTATCGGCCGCGGCCTGAATGACGTAATCGGTCAGCGCAGATGTATACGCAATACCTGTGCTCAATGTGGTCGCGGACACGCCATCTTTCGGACAAACAATACCGACAATATGCAGCGGAACGCCTTCCTTGATGCGGGCGCGCATATACGGTTTGCTGTCGGACATATCCTCCCACACATCGTATTTCTCATTGTATTTGTATAGATCGGTTGCAGAAACCAACCGGAAAGAAAGCGCCATCAGCTCATCATACGTCCAGTCCATAGGCACCGTGTCCACTTCCGGCTCCTCACCGTTCATAACCTGATCCATCATGTCCTGCAGTTCGTCAGCATCCCGCATTCCGAGTGTGTAGGCCAGATAATCGCTGATCGAATACGGATTGGACAGCACGAGGACCATCTCATCGTACTTTTCCGGCCACCGGCCCTGCAGAACATCGTACTGGGATTCGAGCATTTCCGGCGCATCGATCATTTCCTGAAACACATCCGAATCCATATAAGCGGACATGGACGCACTGCCGGTCAGTTCCCCAAACAGCGTAGCCGGATTGACCTGCACGATCTTTTCGGAGGTATCTTCCAGAAAAATCAGCGGTTTCACGCTGTAGCCGTATTTGATCGTGTTGATGGTGTCTCCGATCTCGTCCATATGGCTTTCCAAATGCGTTTTGAACGCACCCAGATCATTGGAACCAACCTGTGCAAACATCTGCGAGATCATCTGCTGCTCCGAAACCACGCCGGGTTCGTTTTCTGCAGCTTCCGCCGCCGACGCACCAAATGCCATCAGCGCAGCGGCCATATCCGTGGTCTCCGATTGAATGACCAGCGGATAATTGGACAGCGTATCTTCCTGAATCTGATCAATATACCGCTGAGATCCGGTGGACAGTGACAAAATCAGGGCAATGCCGATAATACCGATCGAACCCGCGAAAGCGGTCAGGATCGTACGCCCTTTCTTCGTGCGCAGATTGTTAAAGCTCAGCGCGAGCGCCGTAAAATACGACATCGACGCGCGTCCCATCCGCTTGTGCTCCGGCGGCACATCATCGAGCACCGGGATGCACGGGTTGGTGTCATCGATCACACGGCCGTCTTTGACACGGACAATGCGGTTTGCATAGGCCTCTGCAAGCTCCGGATTATGGGTGACCATCACAACGAGCCGGTCTTTCGAGACTTCCTTGAGAAGTTCCATTACCTGCAGGCTGGTTTCGCTGTCCAGAGCACCGGTGGGCTCATCCGCCAAAAGCACCTTTGGGTTGTTAACCAGCGCACGCGCGATTGCCACGCGCTGCATCTGTCCGCCGGACATCTGATTCGGACGCTTGTGGATCTGATCACCGAGCCCTACGTCTTCGAGCGCACGAACCGCTCTGCGCCGGCGTTCTGCCCGGGATACACCGGAAATCGTCAGCGCAAGTTCCACGTTTGCCAAAATGGTCTGATGCGGGATCAGATTGTAGCTTTGAAACACGAAGCCGATGGTATGATTGCGGTAGGCATCCCAGTCACGGTCCGTGTAATGCTTTGTCGAGATCCCGTTGATGACCAAATCGCCGGAATCGTAACGGTCCAGTCCGCCGATTACATTGAGCAGCGTGGTCTTACCGGAACCACTCGGGCCGAGAATAGCCACAAACTCGCTGTCGCGCAAGGTCAGCGAAACGCCGTCCAATGCGGTCTGGACCAGCTCACCTGTTTTATATTGTTTGCGGATATCCTGAATGTGAAGCATATCCTTACTCCTTTGAATACAAGATCTTACAGATATCATTATATCACAGGAGAAAAGGAAAAATTATGAATATGAACCATTGAAATTATAAATTTTTTCTGAATTTTTATAATAAGAGAATGCAAAGATCGCAGGAAGCCCACAAGCCGCCTGCGATCTCACAAATCATATGTTTTTCCATGCATGCGCTTCCTTGAGAAGCGTTTGGATCAATTCGTGTTTGCCGCGGGTATACTGCCCACGATCTGCCGCAAACCCAGCAAGCAGATTCCGCTTCAGTTCATGATAAGCCGCCGCTTTTTCCGGGAAAGCGTTGAGGTAATCCCGGAAATTGACGTAGTCATTCCACTCTGTGCCACCCCACAGAACCACATGGATATGGTGCGTACGGGTGTCCGCCTCAAAATCGCCCATCACAAACAAATGCTGTCCGGGATGATCCTGCCCGCGATAGATCACGTGATTTTGTTCCAGAAGTTCCCTTTTTCCGAGGATCTCTTCAAAAGATCGCACGCCGATGGCAATATCCAAAATCGGTTTTGCATGGATTCCGCGTATCGCCGTACTGCCCACATGCTGAATGTCCACCGCCGTATCCGAAAGAATCTCTTTCAATCGTTCTATCGTCTCGGCCGCT
>JAFQWC010000002.1 GCA_017407665.1 Clostridia bacterium
GTGTAACAGATAAAAAATGAGGATTTTTAAACTGTAAGTTTTTAAATACGCTCTTCATTTGTTGGTCAAGTTATGCTATAATACAACTGACAGATAAACTTGAATTTGCGAGGTATTCCATGTGAAGCTAAGGTTAGTAAAAGCATCGAATCAGTATTGTGACCAAATCAAAGACATGCTCGATGAATGGAATGAAACTGGGGAAAAAATCATCCCATACGCAATCCGTCGCATTGATTATCATGACTTTGCATATTATTGCGACAATTTGGAAGTGAAGGATACCAGTTGCGGTTTGGTTCCTGATTCAACATTTTTCTGTTTGGATGAAGAACGGAATAATATCGTCGGAGCGGTAAATATTAGACACTATTTGAATGAATCGTTGTTGCTGAATGGTGGGCATATAGGTGATGGTGTGCGTCCATCGGAACGAAGAAAAGGAATCGCAACCAAAATGATTGCTTTGGCTTTGGATGAATGCAAAAAGTTAGGCATAGAGAGAGTCTTAATGGTTTGTGATAAAGAAAATGTGGGCTCTGCAAAAAGTATTCAAAACAATGGTGGTATTCTGGAGAACGAGATAGAAGTTGATGGTATTGTAGAACAAAGATACTGGATTGAACTGATTTGACCAATTCCAATTTATCTAACAGATAACCCAGGGATTCCTGGAACTTCTTGGGGTACACTTTTATTACTAGGGGTACAAAAATTTGTGCTGGGGTACAGAAAAACACCATGGGGTACAAAATTTACAGGAGGGGTACATTCTCCAAACTGTTGCCGAGAATTGTATCCATAATTACCACCATACCCATCTCCCTATGGAATCATGGATACAATGATTCCATAGGGAGTTTTATTTTTTATGATAGAAATCCGTCTTTACATATGGTAAGATTTCATTAGACAAACTTGCAACTGGAGGTTTGAATAACAATGGCAAATGAAGTGATTCGACACATTCACAAATACGCAAAAGCCATGTATGTAATGGTTTCCGTTCCAGAAAATAAAGAAGAGAATATATATGAATCACCTATCATTTTAGGATGCTTCAAAACTAAGGATGATGCAAAAGCAGCATGGAAAGCAAGAACGCCGGCGTTCAAATCTATAAAAGCAAAAACTGTTCATGTTTACTATTTTGCCCTTCAGACCGATGTACAGGAAATACCTGAAATCGTGTTTCTCTGTGGCTCTTACACAGTTACGGAATACAATGAAGCGTTACATTTTGATTTTGTACCCAACGACGGATACCCGGACATAGAATCTCATTACAATGTTCTCGACTGGGTCAATAGCTTGCATCCTCTTTCTTGTCGGGATTTCTGCGGAAAATCAAACGGCTGGCAAACCTTTTACGCCTCCAATGAGATGTTTTGCATAGAGTGTCCTGTAAACAGACTTGTGAACATCCCGGTTCCGCTTACAGATGTAGCCCATCACCCGTCAAGCCCATAACCAAGAATACCCCAAGGAACATCAACGTTCCTTGTGGTACATTATTACTTATGATGTTACAAACAGCAGTGCAATGTTACATCGCAAGACCTTATGTTACAAAACTCAGAGTAGCGTTACATTGTATCCATAATTACCAGCATACCCAGGGAACCCCCCGACGAGGGTTTTCTACGGTACAACAGTCCACTGGACTGTCGTACCTACTTTCCTGCGCTTTTTGCGTCGCGGGGTCGTTCGTGGTCACGAACTTCGCCGCAGAAATACGTACGCTGATTTGTCGCGGATGGAAGCTGGCTGAAAACCGGGAGCCGCCCCTGTCCGCGTTGGCTCAGCTTATTTCTTACCGCGGCGAAGTTTGCGCAAGCAAACGACTCCGCGACGCGGCCGTACGCCGAGTACCCGCTTGACAGGGGAAGGGAGAATCGGTACAATAGAAGAAGATTATAATAGGAGGATACGGCTTTGGCAGATCGAAACCGACGCAATCCGCGGGAAAAATCGCGTCCGGCAGGACAAACCGGCGGGCGTAAATCCGCGAAAAAAGAAAAAGTGAATCTGTTTCCGGTCGCAGTGGCCGTGGCCATGCTGGTCCTCATTTGCTGGGGTTTCTCCGGCCTGATGCGCATGACGCAGCCGAGTACCGGTGAAGAAGAACCCCCCATGCCCATGATCGGCCGTCAGCCGGAATTTTTCTCCACCATCCGCCCGGAAACCATGAACGGCGCCGAAGTGGATGTCGTCGATGACCCCGTGCAGGTGTCCGAATACTTCGCCAACACCCTCTTCGTCGGCGATAACTGGATGCACCGGCTGATGAATCAGCGTCTGGACGATGCGCAGGTCGCGGAATACCTCGAAAAAGCCATGTTCCTCACGAACGATTACTATAGCTGGGACGCCGTGCGCCAGGAATTCAGCGGCGGCGAACTCACCCTGAACCTGTACGGCGAACGCGTCTCTCTGGTGACCGCCGTGCAGAAGACCGGCGCCAAAAAGGTGTTCATCCAGCTTGGCCGCATGGATCTCATCATGGAAGAAACCGATACCGCGCTGAATTTCGTGCGCCAGTCCCTGACCGCCCTGCACGAAGCCCTCCCGAATACGGAGATCGTCGTCTTCACCATGACGCCCCACTATTCGGAAAGCAGCACCCCGCCGATCAACGCGAAGATCGCCAAATATAACGCCGGCGTCAAAGCCATGTGCACCAAAGAAAGCGGCATCACGTGTATCGACCTTGCCGCGCTGTTCCCTGACGATGGCCTCACCGAGGAGTTCTGCGCCGATGCGGAAGGCGCCGGAACCAAGCTGAACGCCGCGGGTTACCTGCGCGTCGTGAATAAACTCGTCGATACCGTTACCTCCTCGAAGCGGCCCCTGACCACGCCTGTGCCGGCGGCGACCCCTGCGCCCACTGCTGCACCGACCCAGCCGGAAACCACACCCCCACCGCAGAATGCACCGACCACAAATGCGCCCGCCGCAGGCAGAACACCGAGAACCTCGTAAAATATCAACAAGATATTGTGTCTGGATATAGTGAAAATACCATATGAGCCGTTTCTGAAAGAAAGCTGAATAAAATCAAAAATTTTAAAAAAAAGGCTTGCAATTTCGAAAACGATGTGGTATTATATCTAAGCCGTCAGATGAGGCGGCAAAAATAGTTGGTGTTGATTACAACGAGGGTCCACCTGTTCCCATACCGAACACAGAAGTTAAGCTCGTTTGTGCCGACAATACTTGGCTGGAAACGGCCCGGGACGATAGGTTGATGCCAACACGAAAGAAACCACGCAATCGCGTGGTTTTTTGATTTTTATGGAACACACGGCGTTTGCTGTGTGTTTTTTTATTGCTTTTTTCGCCGGACTGTGCTACAATCAAATTAGAACAAACGTTTGAAAACAAAGGGCGGTGAGGCAATGCACGACATCTGGAACCCGTGGCACGGCTGTGTCAAATGCAGCGAGGGCTGCGACCATTGCTATATGTATTTTCTGGACGCCCAGCGCGGCAAAAACGGCGCGGAGATCTACCGCACCAAAACCGGTTTCCGGTATCCGCTCAGCCGCGACCGCGCCGGCAATTACAAAGTAAAGAGCGGCGAGCAGCTGCGCGTGTGTATGACCTCCGATTTCTTTCTGCCCGAAGCCGACCCCTGGCGCCGCGAGGCGTGGGAAATCATCAGCCAGCGGCCGGATGTCCTGTTCTTTTTGTTGACAAAGCGGCCGGAACGTGTGGAAAAATGCCTGCCGTTCAACTGGGGCGACGGCTGGGAGAATGTCTTTTTCAACGTGACCTGCGAGAACCAGCGCCGCGCGGACGAGCGCATCCCGATTCTGCACAGCCTGCCGTTCAAGCATAAGGGGATCATGGTCGCGCCGATGATCGGCCCCGTCGAGATCGGACAGTATCTGGACGAGGGGCAGATCGAGCAGGTGATCTGCGGCGGCGAGAACTATGACGGCGCCCGCCCCTGCGATTTCCGCTGGGTGCAATCCCTGAGCCGCCAGTGCCGGGAGCGGAACATCACGTTCAATTTCATCGAGACCGGCACCAATTTCCTCAAAGACGGCCGGCGCTATCATATGCCGGACAAGCGCGTGCAGAGCGAAATGGCGCACAAATCCGGGATGTCCTTCAAGGGAAAGCCCATGCGGGTGCTGCTCACGGACGAATTCGGCGCGGAGATCCCGCAAAGTGCCCGGTATCAGCCGTATTTCGGCCCGCAGTGCGAAAGCTGCGGCAGCCGTCCCACCTGCAACGGCTGCGCCCGATGCGGGCGATGCACAAACTTTTGAAAAAATCCGATCCAAACTTTTTGGTTCGCGTGGCCGCGTGTGTGCCCACGCTTCGCCGCAGCCGGAAAGAAGCGGAGCAATCGCATTTTTAAGCCGCTGCCGGGGCTTTCTTCCCGACAGCGGCTTTGTCTTAGGAAAAGATATTAGAAAAGAACCGCGTTTTCGTCGATGCGGCGCACGACGCTCGTGGTGTACGGCGCAAAATACTTGCTCCAGAAGCCCATCGCGGTGGGGTTGAAGGTCTCGCAGTCCACGCCGAGGCGCACGGCTCCTTCATCGCGCAGGGTTTTCACGATGTGCTGCAGCAGCGCATGCGCAATCTTTTGACCGCGATATTCCGGCAGGCAGTACGCGCCGCAGATGTTCCCGGTACCGGGCGCGCAGGAAGCAAAGGTCTCGCCCTCGTCATCGAGCTCGATATAGGCGATCGGCGTGTCGCCGTCAAACGCGGCAAACATACGGGGCGGATGCTGCTCCCGCCGGTCCAGAAAATCGTCCATGCCCTCCGGCGTGTGCAGCATGAAGCATGGGGACGCGCCGAGGTGGTCGGCCAGCGCACGGCGCAGGGGGCGCAGACACGCGCTCTCCGCCGCGTGCAGCTCCGCAAGGCGGAGACCCGGCGGGCACGGGGCTTCGATGTCCGTCAGCGGCCGCATAAAGTCCGCACAGCGTGCGCCGAACCCGTAAAAATACAGGGCGCGCTGCGCGTCGATGTCGTGCGCATAGAGGGAGATCGCGTGGCTGGCGGCGCCGGCCTTGGCCCATTTTGCGCCGGCCGCCTGATACAGCCGCTGCCAGATCTTCACCCGGTTCTCCTTCTGTACGCCGTGGGCGTGCAGGGGGGAATACACGCCCATCGTGTCCGGCGTGCAGTACACGGGACCCCAGGGGTTGAAGCCGCAGAGAAAGCCCAGCAGCGTGCCGTCTTCCACGGCGGCCACGCCCATACCGTTTTCCGCGAAGAAATCGAGCGGCGGGATGGGCGCATCGGGCAGGGCGGGCACGGCGGCGCGTGCCTCGGCGTAGTTTTCTGCCGCCAGGCACACGGCCTGCGGAAGCCATTCTTTCGTAAAATCAATGATCTGCATAACATTTCCTTTCTGAAAAACAAAATGCACTCCCGGAAAACCGGAAGTGCAAGCATTTGCCGTTCAGAAAAAGATGCAGGGGTGCCTTAACCTGTGCATCCGGTGTGACCGACAGAACTTCCCATTCTCCTCAGGATGGATGTATTCATAAAGCGGTCACCTGCCTTTCTGTATACACTTAGTATAATTCGTTCAGGCGGGAATGTCAATAGGATTTTATACGCGGACAGGTAAAAATGGGCAATGGATGATGGACAATTGCGGTGGCGTCCTGCGAATTTTTACTTCGCGGGGTCGTTCGTGGTCACGAACTTCGCTGCAGAAATACGTACACTGATTTGTCGCGGATGGAAGCTGGCTGAAAACAGGCAGCCGCCGTGCAGATGGGAGTTTCTAAAAGAACGCGACCTGCGGGTGTATTTCCTTCAGCGTCGAGTGAGGCTCGCCGAACGACTCTGCGGACGTTCGAAGCGGCACGTTGCCGCCCGCGACTTGGCCGTACGCGTAGTACCCCCGACGAGGGTTCCCTACGGCAAAACAGTCCACCGGACTATTTTGTCTACTTTCCTGCGCTTTCGGTGTCAAAAGTGTTTCGTCCTCTGCGGAGGACGCCAAGGGCTTCGCCCCTTGACCCCACGAACTTTTGAAAAAGTTCGATCAAAACTTTTTGCTGAAGATTATTTGGCTAATTTTCGCTGCCGGACGGCTTCGTAGAACATGACCGTTGCCGCGCAGGCGACGTTGAAGGAACTCGCGGAGCCCATCGGGTTCATCGGGATCGTGGTGAGGATGTCGCTCTGCTCCTTGTAAATGCGGCGCAGGCCCTCGGTCTCGTTGCCGATCATCAGCAAGGTGGGCTTTGTGAAGTCCACGTTAAACAGCTGGGTCTCGTTGTGTGCCGTGGTGCCCACAACCTGGAAACCGGGGTACTTTTTGCGCAGATCCTCGATCAGCCCGAAGACGGTGTCGTTGTCCGCGATGCGGATGGCCGGCACGCAGAAGAAGGAACCCATCGTGGAGGAGACCACATCCGGGTCGTAGAGGTCCACGGCGTGTCCGGTGATGATCAGCCCCTCCACGCCCAGTGCGTCGCAGGAGCGCAGAATGGTGCCGAGATTGCCGTGGTTGGAGGGACGGTCGAACAGCGCGATCAGCGGCGCATCGGACAGCTTAATGCGGGAGAAATCGTCGCTCTTCATTTTAATAACGGCCAGAAGCTCGGAGGTATCCTCCTTGCTGCTCAGCTCTTTGAGCAACTCCGGCTTCAGCGCGTAGTTTACATCGGTATGTACGGTCTGCAGTTTTTCCTTTGCCCAGTCGGAGAGCTTGCGCTCGGCATCGTAGAGGAAGGACACGATGTGCCAGCCGTTCTCCACGGCGTTGTTGATGTTGCGCACGCCTTCGACAAAGAACTCGCCGTACTTGAAACGCTTGTTGCGGTTCGTTTTCAGCACTTCGAATTTCTGGAACGCGGCACTTCTGGAATTGATCTTTTCGGTTCTCATACAATCAGTCCTTTCCGGCACACCGGGCGATCTGTGCCACGGCTTCCTTAACGTATTCGGCCAGCGGTTTCTCCTGCACGCCGATCACGGTCACCGCGCAGCGGCTGACGGGCAGCAGGATCTTCTTTGCGCGGCTTTCGGAGACGGCAGCGGCCATCTTCGGCGTGATCTCGCCGAGGAGCGCGTTGGCCGTGATGATCCCGATGGGGCCCACGATGACGTCGGCCCAGACGCTGTTCACCACAACGGGGTTTTCGCCGGTGGCGGCGGATTCCGCGCCGGCGCGGAGCATGGCGGCGGTCGCCATGCTGTTGGTGCCAATGGCGATGAGCTCCGCCTGCGGCAGGTTCTTTTTGATCTGTTCGGTCAGCGCGGCGCCCATACGGCCGCCCTGTCCGTCTATAACAAGAATGTGCATGATGTTATCCCTCTTGATCCAACCGTGTTTCGAGCACCTCGCGCGTGCCGTGCAGCAGCGCCGTGCAGTTGACGGCTTCCCCGCCGAGCGTCACGGGGGCGTCTCCGGCGTAAATCTCCAGAGAGGCCAGCGTCAGGTGTGCGGTATCGTAGAACCCGTAAATGCTGCGGGCAACGGCCTCCAGTGCGGCTTCCGGGTTTTCGTGTGCGTCCAGTGCAGCCTGCAGGCTTTCCGGGTAGAGCAGGCGCGCCTCCACGTGTTCACCGCTGCGCAGGGTCTCCACGACCTTGCCGTTTTGGATCAGCAGCACACCCTGCAGCACGACGTCTTCCGGGAAAACGCCCTTTTCGGCCATTTTCTGCGTCAGCAGGATGGCGTCGGCTTCCATGGTGCAGTTGTAGCGGATCAGGTCCTCGCCCTCGGGCACAAAGTAGTACAGATCCAGCGTGATGCCGGGCTGATCGCTGTCCGCAGCGTGGAGGGCTTCGTTTGTGACGCGGCTTGTGTCCTCATCCAGCTCGATGACGGCGTTGCCGCCTGCACCGAAGCGTATGTATTCGTAGCCGAACATACCGGAGCGCACCACATACACGCAGAAAATACAGAACAGGACGAGCACAAGTGCCGTGTAGGGCAGGCTGCGGTCCACGCTGCGCTTGAGCTTCGCGGCGTAGGCGTTCACCGTGAAATGCTTGTCCCCGGCCGCCGTACGGATGGCGTGCAGCACGCGGTAGCGCATATCCTCGGAGAAGGTGATGGTCTCGATCCACTCCGTGAGATCTTCAGGAGAAAGGCCGGCTTTCTTTGCGGCGGCGTCAAGCTGCTTTGTCACCTGCTTTGCGGAGCGGCCGATGACCTTCGCGGCGAACGCTTCGCTTTCGCCCTCGCCGCAGACGAGCGCAAGGGCGGTCAGCTGGGTGTAGGGGAGGGTGAGGATCGTGTACAGCTCGTCGGAGATCTGGAAATCCTCGTGCTGTGCCGCTTCACGTACCTGCTCAGCGGCGGGCTTGCGGCGCAGTTTGGCGGCGTAGTAGTCCATGCACACCAGATGCGTGGTGCGCATCACCCACAGGCGCTCGGCGTCTTCGCTCTTAAACGGTTTGGTGCGCAGGAAATACTGCGTGAAGACGTCCTCCAGCAGGGCGCGGGTGTTCTTGGGGGATTTGGTGTGCATATAGCAGATGCGAAACGCAGCGTCGCCGAAACGCAGCAGGGCACGCTGCACATCTTCAATGCTTCTGTGTGGGATTTTTGCCATGGTTTGGTCCTTTCTGCGCCGCAGTTTGCCGGCGCCGGGCAGAATATAGGGAGCGAAGGTCCTGCCGCACGGGGCTGCGCTGCAGCCACATGGCGACTTCTCCGCCGATGAGCAGGATATACATACAAATATATAGCCACATCATCAGGATCACAACGGCCGCAAGACCGCCGTACAGCGTGGCGTAATTTGAAAAGTTTTCCACAAAAATGGAAAAGAAGAAGGAAAACAGCAGCCAGCCCGCAGCCGAAAACGCCGCGCCCAAAAGCGCAAAGCGGAATTTGACCTGCTTGCGTGGAATGGCGATGAACATCAGCCAGAAGAGGAACAAAAGGGCCAGAAAACTGAATACGGGCTTTGTGGCCGGGGGAAGCGGCGGCAGCCGCAGGGCGGTATAAAGCCGGTCGCTGAACACGAGCAGCACCAGGCTGATGAGCAGCACCGCCGTAAACGCCAGCGTGTACAGCACCGCGAGCAGACGCATCCGGATGAAATTGTGCCTGCGGGAAACATCGAACACGGCGTACAGGCCTTTTACCAGCGCGAGCATCCCGTTCGAGGCTGACCACACGCACAAAAGCGCGGTGACGGAAAGCAGACCGGGCGGCGTGTGCAGACCGGAAAGCAGATAGCGGAGCATTTCCCGCACGGGGCCGGGTAGCAGGTCTGCCAGAAGAAACAGCAGGGAGACGTTTTGAAACCGGATGCTGCGCAGCAGCGTGAGCACGAGCAGCACAAAGGGGATCACGGCGATGAGCATCCAGAAGGAAGCCTGCGCCGCGCAGGAATCCACCGCATCCTGATCCAGTTTTCGGGTCCACCAGGAAAAATGCTTCAGAAAAAGCCGCTTCAAAGGCCAGACTTCCTTCCTGTAGGCTGTATGCAGATAGTATAACACAGAAATATGAAATTTTCCACTTAAAAAAGGCTTGACAAAAGAAAAAGTATGGTTTATAATAGTCTACGCTTCAACAAGTTTGAAGTTTATATGGCGGCATAGCTCAGTTGGCTAGAGCATTCGGTTCATACCCGAAGTGTCGATGGTTCAAGTCCATTTGCCGCTACCATATGGCCCGGTGGTCAAGCGGTTAAGACACCGCCCTTTCACGGCGGTAACACGAGTTCGATTCTCGTCCGGGTCACCATGAAAAAGACCTCATTTGTCTGTCTGACAAATGAGGTCTTTTTCAATGATATCCGTTCCTTGCAGTCACGGGTGATATACCCTGCGGGTATGATATCTGCTGCGCAGATGATATACGCTTCGCGTATGAAGGGAACGGATATTATATCATGCTTGCAAGGCAAGTATATCATGCGGCGAAGCCGTATATCATATTGCCTTCGGGCAATATATCATTGAAAAGTATGAACGAATCGAGCTATAATCTAGTAGGAAGAAGGTGTTTATATGTCTGAAAATAGATTATTGGATTTGTCTTTTGAATTTGCCGTTGCGATTGTTCATCTGGTTGACGGCATAACGGCACCGAAAAGTTCCTATATGATCGACCAGCTTGCGAGAGCCGGTACTTCGGTTGGCGGAAATATCCGACGGCTTCTCATCGCTTCCTGCAAAACAGCAAAGGAAAATGTAAAATAAAGCAGGGCGATCGGGCATTCTTATTGATACTCGTGCTCATAAATCACGCTGCCGTCCGCATTCCTGTAAGCCAGCCGGATCACGATCCCGTCCACCGGCACGATGCTGTAGAGCTCCTCGTGGATGGCGGCGTAGTCGGCAGTCGCTTCCTTGCAGCGGTCCGTGAGGTAAGCTTCCACGCGCGCCTGTGCGTCCGGGTCGGAGAGATCCAGCGGTTCCTCAAAGGTGAAGGTGTAGATCAGCGTGTTGCCCTCTGCGCTGACGGTCTTGATGAACCCGGTGTCCTCTTTTGGGTGCTGCGTCTCAAACGCCAGCAGTTCCTGCATCATGGGCGATTCTATATAGTCCTGCACGGTTTCATATCCCGTACTCTGCGCGGTGCAGCCGGTCAAAAAAGTAAGCAGCAGCCCGATGCAAAGCAGCCATGCGGCGCGTTTTGCAGTGGTCACGGTGGGGTCCTCCTTCCTGCGGGGGCGGTATCGTAGTCTCCGATCCGAGTATAACACAGGCAGGGGGCTGTTTTCAAGGCGGAGAGGACATCCGTGCCCGCGGACTTTATTTGATTTAGGTGTTGCGCGACGGGGTGGATTGTGATACAATCATAATGTATCTGTTTTGAGAGGAAGGATTATCCAATGAAAAATATAAAGAAGTGGATCGCTGTGATCCTGGCTGTTCTGATGTGCCTGTCCCTGACCGGCTGTGCGGGAAATCGTGCTGCTGCCGGCGGTGCGAAGCTGGAAGTTTCCGAGAAGGCCGAAGACGGTTCTTACGTCACAGGGGAAGTCAAGGACCCCGCGCAGTATGAGCAGAATGTACAGGGCCTGTGCAAGTTCCTGGAAGACTGCGGTGTCGCTGCCGGCGACCGCGTCCAGATGGAATACGGCGTCATCGGCGCGAAGAACGGCTACAAATACGTATACGCATACGGCGACTCCAGTGTGCAGCTGGAAGTGTACGAGTATGACACCGAGGCGCTTTCCGATACGGCCAAGGCGATTCTGGATGCCGTAAAGACCGAGGGCTGCTTCCACCTGCTGGACAACACCGTGCCCGCGCAGCTTTCCGCAGACGGACGCTATATGCTCATCTACACCGATGAACGCGCCGCAAAGAACGATGCCAACAAGGCCCACAAAGAGCATGTGGTCAAATGCTTTGAGACTTTCACGGCCTACACAGCTGAATAACGCATAATCTGCGGGAGAGCCTTGCGCTCTCCCGTTCTTGCTTGCTGCCGACTGCTTTCTATTATATATATAGTATACACAGAATTCTTTGTCACAGGTAGAAGAAACTATTCAAGAATACAGGAGGGTACTTATGAATAAGAAGGATATGCCGCGCCGCATGGAAGCGATGGAGCTGAAGATCCGCCGCACCATGGAGGCCCTCGAAAAGAACAACATGCACGCGTATTATGCGCCCACCTCTGCGGATGCCGTGGCGGTGGTGGAATCCCTGCTCAAAGAGGGGGACACCATTTCTTGCGGCGGCAGCGTCACGCTGGACGCCACCGGTGTCAAGGCGCTGATGCGCAGCGGCAAATACAATTTTATGGATCGTGAAGCCGTAGCCACGGACGCGGAGCGTCAGGAGATCTACCGCAAGACCTTCTCCGCCGATGCGTTCCTCACCAGCTCCAACGCCATCACCGAAAACGGCGAGCTCTACAATGTGGACGGCGGCGGCAACCGCGTGGCAGCCATGCTGTTCGGCCCGCCCAAAGTCATCGTCGTCGCCGGTTATAATAAGATCGTGCGCGATCTCGACGCAGCCGCGGTGTACGTCAAGAGCCTCACCACGCCGGCCAACGCCCTGCGCCTGCATCTCGATACCCCCTGCACCCATGCTGCCTGCCCCGGTACGGACGGCGACCTGTGCGCGGGCTGCCGATCCGAAAACCGCATCTGCTCCCTGTTCACCGTGATGGCCCGCCAGCGCAATAAGGACAGAGTGCACGTGGTCCTCATCGGAGAGGAGGTCGGCTACTAAAGCCATGAAACAGAAACTGCAGGCCCTTACGGCCAAACTGTATATGCGCTTCCAGATGCGCAAGCGCCGCAAGAGCTCTTATGAAATCGATATGGTGAACGGCCCGCTGTTCGGCAAGATCGTTCGCTTTGCCATTCCGCTGATGCTTTCCGGTGTGCTGCAGCTGTTCTTCAACGCGGCGGATATTGTCGTTGTGGGCCGTTTTGCAGGCCCCACCGCGCTCGCTGCCGTGGGTTCCACCGGCGCGCTCATCAACCTCATCGTCAATGTGTTCATCGGCCTCTCCGTCGGCACCAACGTGCTTGTCGCCCGCTATTACGGCGCCCGCGATATGCAGCAGCTGGAGGAGACCGTACATACCAGTATCCTCACCAGCATCGTCAGCGGCTGCGCGCTGATCCTCATCGGCGGCCTGCTCGCCAAACCCCTGCTCACGCTGATGGGCACGCCCGATGACGTTCTCGATCAGGCAGCGCTGTATATGCGCATCTATTTCGGCGGTATGCCGGCCATGATGCTCTACAACTTCGGCGCGGCCATCCTGCGCTCCGTGGGCGACACCAAGCGTCCGCTGTACTTCCTATCCATGTCCGGCGTGCTGAATGTCGGCCTCAATCTGATCCTCGTCATTTTCTTCCATATGGGCGTGGCCGGCGTGGCCATCGCCACCGTGGCTTCGCAGGTTCTGGCGGCCGTGCTGGTGCTCCTCTGCCTCATCAAGTCCGATGCACCCTACCGCGTGGAGATGAAGAAGCTGCGCATCCATAAGGGCAAGCTGCTGGAGATGATCCGCATCGGCCTGCCTGCCGGTATGCAGGGCGCGCTGTTCTCCATTTCCAACGTGCTCATCCAGTCCTCCATCAACTCCTTCGGTTCCACCGTCATGGCCGGCAGCACGGCCGCGGGCAACATCGAGGGCTTCGTGTATACGGCCATGAATGCGTTCTACCAGACGGCGCTGTCCTTTACGGGCCAGAACATGGGCGCGAAGAAATACGACCGCGTCGGCAGGATCATGCGCATCTGCGTGCTCTGCGTGGCGGTGATCGGTATTGCGTTCGGCGGCACCTGCACGTTCTTTGGCCGGCAGCTGCTCTCTATCTATACGTCGGAAGCGGCGGTCATCGATTACGGTATGGAGCGTTTGAAGCTCGTCTGCCTCCTGTATTTCATCTGCGGCGTTATGGATACCCTGGTGGGCTCCATGCGCGGCATGGGCTATTCCATCCTGCCCATGGTCATGTCCCTCACCGGTGTGTGTGTGCTGCGTGTGGTGTGGATCCTCACGATTTTCGCGATGTCCCCCTCGCTGTTCAGCCTGTTCCTGTCCTACCCCGTCTCGTGGACGGTCACTGCGCTGGCGCATTTCGTCTGCTTCCTGGTGGCGTACGGCAAGCTGAAGCAGAAAGCAAAACAAGAATCAGCATAAAACGCAAAGAGGTGTTTCTGCGGAAGCACCTCTTTTTAGCTGCCATCCATATATGAAAACCGGCTCAGCAAACGGCGCGCAGCATGAAAAACATCAGCGCGTTGAGCAGGATCAGCACCAGAAGCCGCCACAAAAGGAGCAAACCGGATCTCAGTTTCCGGGATAAAACAGAATGCAAGCACGTCACCGCCTTTTCGAAATCGAGATGAAGAACGAAAAATGTTTTTGAAAAAAGATTTAAGAAAAGTCTCGGTCAAAGCACTATACGGCCATACAAGCCAAAAAATGCCGGTACAAGATATGCTGTATATGGACGAAAACCGAACTTTGGAACTATATATTGTGCCGCAGAAAAACTTCGAAAAAAATCGAAAAAAAGTGTTGACAAAAGGGGAAGTGCATGGTATTATAGTCGAGCGCTCGAGAGAGACGGAAAAACTTAAGACGGAAGCGAAAAAGCTTCCGAAAAAAAGTTCAAAAAAAGGCTTGACAAACAGAATCCGATGTGATATGATAGTCGAGCACTCGAGAGAGCGCACAGGACCTTGAAAATTAAACAACGAAAGAAAATGGAACCTGTAATTTCTTTGAGTAACTCAAAGAATTTACGAGAAACA
>JAFQWC010000035.1 GCA_017407665.1 Clostridia bacterium
CAACGCCAGAAAGTATTTTGATCTGCCCAACGCCATCATTGTGCCGATCTCCACCACGGTGCTGCCCCTGCTTTCCGGCGCGGTAGCCAGAAAGGACGCGGAGAGCAAGCGGGAAATTTCCACGCTGACGATTCGCCTCACACTGCTGTTTGCGTTCCCGTGCGCCGTGGGTCTGCTGATTTTTGCAAGTCCCATCTGCGATCTGCTGCTCTTCAACCAGCCGGTCTACGCGCAGAACACCGCACCGCTTCTGGCGGTTATGGCACCGGCCGTGGTTTCGGCCAGCCTTCTGTACATCACCAATTCTATGATCCACGCCGTGGGCGAGGTCTACAAGCCCATCCTCAATATGGCCATCGGCACCGTGGTGCGCATTGCCATCGTTTATATCCTCTGCGCTATGCCGCAGGTGGCGGCCATGGGCTCCGCCATCGCGACGCTGGTCTCCTACTATATCATCATCGTTCTGAATATGCACACGCTGCATAAGCTTCTGCCGGAGGCGCCCGGCGTGCTGAAAATGGCACTGCGTCCGCTGCTGGCTTCCGTACTCATGGCGGCGGTATCCCTGCCGGTCTATGCGCTGCTCACCCTCTGGATCAGCCCTAAGATCGCAGTGCTGCCGGCCATTGCGGTGGCTGTCGTCGCCTACGGCGTTGCCGCGATCCTGACCCGCGCCGTCACAAAAGACGAGATCCGGCATCTGCCCGGCGGCACGAAGCTCGCCCGGCTGCTGCGCATGAAATAAGCAAAATCCGAATATACGGCAAAATAAATGACTGTGCTGCATACACGGCAGCGGAAAAACAGGAGGATGTATGTTATGAAAATGGTTACTTTGGGTTCCACCGGGATCACCGTAAACCGCAACGGCTTTGGCGCGCTTCCGATCCAGCGCGTCTCCGAAGAAGAGGCTGTAAAGATCCTGCGCAAGGCGTATGAGAACGGGATCACCTTCTTCGATACCGCCCGCGGCTATTCCGACAGTGAGTATAAGATCGGGCAGGCCCTTTCCGATGTGCGCGACAAGATCTTCATCGCCACAAAGACCATGGCCAAAACACCGGAGGAATTCTGGCAGCACCTCGAGACGAGCCTGTCCCTCCTGAAAACCGACTATATTGATATTTATCAGTTCCACACCCCGGCTTTCTGCCCGAAGCCCGGCGACGGCTCCGGCCTGTACGAATGTATGCTGGAAGCGAAGGCACAGGGGAAGATCCGCCACATCGGCATCACGAACCACCGCCTGCACGTGGCGGAGGAAGCCGTGCGCTCCGGTCTGTACGAGACGCTGCAGTTCCCGTTCAGCTATCTCGCGAGCGACAAGGAAGCCGCGCTTGTAAATCTCTGCAAGGAGAAAAACGTGGGCTTCATCTGCATGAAGGCGCTTTGCGGCGGTCTCATCACCCGCAGCGACGCTGCGTATGCCTACCTCGCCCAGTATGAAAACACCCTGCCCATCTGGGGCATTCAGAAGGAAAGCGAACTGGACGAATTCCTCGCGCATCAGGAGAACCCGCCAATGATGACCGGGGAAATCGCAGAGTTCATCGCGGAAGAACAGAAGAACCTCGCCGGTGATTTCTGCCGCGGCTGCGGTTACTGTATGCCGTGCCCCGTGGATATCAAGATCAACAACGCCGCCCGCACCTCGCTTCTGCTGCGCCGTTCGCCCTCTGCAAACTGGCTCACGCCCGCATGGCAGGCAGAGATGGAAAAGATCGAGAACTGCCTCAACTGCGGCCAGTGTATGTCCCGCTGCCCGTACGGCCTGAATACACCGGCGCTGCTGAGAAAGAATCTGGAAGATTACCGCACATTCCTGAAATAACTTTTGTTCCGCCAAAGAAAGGATGGGAACATATGACAGCTAACGAATTTTATCGCAGCCTGCAGGGGAGGACCGTGTCTTTCATCGGCGTGGGCCGCACCAACCTGCCGCTGATGGAGAAATTTCTGAACCATGGGGCTTCTGTGTCCGTGCGTGACCGCCGGACGGAAGACGCTCTGGGTGAAGACGGTGTGTACCTTAAAAATCTGGGGGTGCAGCTCATCTGCGGCGAAGACTATCTGCAGAACATCACGGAGGATATCCTGTTCCGCACACCGGGTGTACCGTATCTGCTGCCGGAGATCCAGGCGGCAAAAATGCGCGGCACGGCGGTCACGAGCGAGATGGAAGTCTTCTTTGATCTTTGCCCGTGCAAGATCTACGCTGTGACCGGCAGCGACGGCAAGACCACCACCACCTCGGTCATTGCCAAAATGCTGGAGGCACAGGGCAAAACCGTGCACCTCGGCGGCAACATCGGCCGCCCGCTTCTGCCGGAGATCGAGGAGATCCAGCCGGATCACGTGGCGGTCGTGGAGCTTTCCAGCTTCCAGCTCATCTCCATGCGGAAAAGTCCGGATGTGGCCGTGGTGACGAATCTCTCGCCGAACCATCTGGATGTCCACAAGGACATGGACGAATACGTGAACGCGAAGAAGAATATTTTTCTGCACCAGAATGCATTCACGCGCACGGTGCTGAACCGCGACAACGACCTGACCGCTGCCTGCACGGAAGAGACCCGCGGCGAGACACTGCTGTTCTCCCGCCGGGAAAAGACGAACGGCGCGTGGTGCAGCGAAAACGGCGAAGTGTTCTTCGGCGATACCTTTGTGCTGCGCGAGGACGAGATCCTGCTGCCCGGCAAGCACAATGTGGAAAATTATCTGGCGGCGATCTCCGCCGTGTGGGGCGATGTGTCCCCGGAAAATATTGTGAAGACCGCAAAGACCTTCGGCGGTGTGGAGCATCGCATGGAGCTCGTCCGCACGCTGGACGGCGTCCGCTGGTACAATGATTCCATTGCGACCAGCCCGTCCCGCGCCATCATCGGCACGCTGTCCCTGTACGATTTCAAGATCGTGATGATCGCCGGCGGTGCGGATAAAAATATCCCGTTTGACGAACTCGGGGAGAAGGTCTGCGAAAAGGTAAAGACGCTCATCCTGCTTTCGCCCGCAGAGCCCCTGCCGGGCTTCAAACCGGCTGCGGCGGGGAAGATCGAAGCGGCGGTGCGCGCGGCATCCGGTTATCGGGAGGGCAACCCGACTATCGTGAACGTGCACACCATGGAAGACGCCGTGGCGGCGGCGAAAGCCTGCACCGCACCGGGCGATGTTGTCTCCCTGTGCCCGGCAGCCACCGGCTTTGATATGTACCAGAGCTTTGCCCAGCGCGGCGATATTTACCGCGCAGTTGTGCAGAAATTGTAATATTATGTAAACATTACCGGAAGACAAAATGCGCAATCGGCGCCTTTCTGCGGAAAACTTAGAGTACGCAGATCGAAGTGTGAAGTGGAGAAGAAAGAACAATACATGAAAAGAAACAAGAATAAATACGGAAAGCGCAGCTTTCAAACGAAGAGCCCGTCCGTGGTGCGGAAGAACACCGTGCTGAACCACGCGGAGGAGAAGATTCTCTCTGCGCTGAACGCGGAAGAAGTCCACGATTGGGGCGCACGCCGGCTGCTCAGAAAGAGTGGCATCACAAGCGATCAGGTGTTTTACGATGCCCTGCGCAGCCTGAAGGACAAGGGGAAGATCCTCGTGGACCGTCACCACAACGTAAAGCTCATCCCCGTGCTGGACGATGTCACGGCGGAACTTGTGTCGCTCGCAAAAGGCTTCGGCTTTGCCAAACCGCTCGGCGGCGGTGAGGACATTTTCATTCACGGCAGTGCCCTGCACGGGGCGCTTGTGGGCGATACGATTCTGGTCGGCGATGTCCGCATGGAGGACCGCGGGCCTTCCGGCCGGGTGCGGAAAATTCTGGAACGCAGAGCGACCGTCACCACCGGTACGGTGTCCGCAACGCCGTACGGCTACGAGGTCATCCCCGACAACGGCATCCGCTACAATTTGCGGATCGACCGGCGTGACCTCAACGGCGCGCGGGACGGCGACAAGGTGCTCATCACCCCGGAGCAGGATTACGACGGCGACTGGACCTGGGCCTCGGTCGAAAAAGTATTCGGCACCGGCCGCAGCGCAAAAGTCTGCGCCGATGCGATCATCGCGCAGTACGGCATCCCGCAGGTGTTTTCGGAAGAGGTGCGTGCCCATGCAGAAATGGTCGGCAATGCGCCCATCACGGAAGGAGAGATTGCAAAGCGCAGGGACCTGCGCGGCGAGAAGATCTTCACGATCGACGGTCGTGACGCGAAGGACCTGGATGATGCCATCTCCGTGAAGCGCACGCGGTATGGGTACATTCTCGGCGTGCACATTGCGGACGTTTCGCACTACGTGGAGGCAAATTCCCCGACGGACGAGGAGGCGCTGCTGCGCGGCACATCGGTCTATTTTGCGGACCGCGTGATCCCCATGCTGCCAGAGGTGCTTTCAAACGGTGCCTGTTCCCTGAACGCCGGCACGGATAAGCTGGCCTTTTCGGCGCTCATCCATCTTGACAAGCGGGGAAAGATCACCAAATACGAGTTTAAGAAAACCATCATCAACTCCAAAGTGCGCGGCGTGTACAGCGAGGTCAACGAGATCTTCGCCGGCAGCGCATCGAAGGAGATCAAAGCCAAATACAAGCCGGTGATGACGCAGCTTCTGGCCGCGAAAGAACTGGCGGACA
>JAFQWC010000036.1 GCA_017407665.1 Clostridia bacterium
ATCGAAGATGGGATGCAGCACAGAGCGGATCAGGGCGCATCCGCTGAACAACAGCGTGACAGCCAGCAAAAGGGAAATGAGAACCAGAGCTTTTTTCATCGTATTTCGTTCCTTTCTGAATTTACGGTGCGATCGTATAGGGTTTCCCGGTCAAGGTAAAGGCGGATTTTAAGCCGTCCGTCAGGGTAACGGTTCCCGAAGTGTCGACGAACAGCCCCTCCGCGCCGTACACTTCAAGAAGCTTGAGGCCGTCCTCAAGCCCCAGCACAAAGCACGCGGCGGACAGCGCATCGGACAGCGCGCCGCTCGTGCTGACCACGGTGACGGAGGTCAGCCCGCTTTCTGCCGGATAGCCGGTGGCGGGATCCAGAACGGCGTGATAGCGGATCCCATTTTCCTCAAACGCGTTCGTGCCGCTGTCCGTTGTGGAAATAAATCCGCTCGTCAGAGAAAGCGTGCCGAGCGTATCTTCGGAGGCCGGATCATAGACGGCGATGTTCCACGGCTGCCCGGAGGCTTTTTCACCGTACACACCCACGCTGCTGCCGACGGCAATGATCGCGCCGGAAACCTTGTGCGCTGCATACGATTTCACAGCGGCGTCACAAGCGGCACCTTTGCCCACCATGCCAAGATCCACGGCATTGCGGCTGTATTTGAGGGAAGCCGTTTTTTGTTCCGGATCCAGACGCAGATTTCGGTAATCTACATTCCCGGTCATTTCGGCCAGCAGATCCGCGTCCGGCACTTCGTGCCGTGCGCCGTCAAAATCCCACAGGCGGGAGACGGGGGCGATGGTCACATCGAACGCGCCGCCGCTCTGCCCGGCCACATCCTGTGCCAGAGCGAGCAGCTCCATTGTCTCCTCGGAGAGCCGGATCCAGTCCTGTCCGGCGTGCTCGTTCAGTTTTTGGATGTCGCTGCCTTCCACACGCCAGGAGATCCGGTTTTCGAGGAGCTGCACCGCGCTGGCGGCTTTCGATGCAGCCAACTCCCGTTCCTTTCCGTACACGGTCTGCTGCACGTAACTGTTCATCGAGTACGTGGTCACCTCGTGCTTCGGGTTGATCCGGTCCAAAAGCGGGAACAGGGCGAGGATCACAAGGAGGAGCAGGAGTACGCCCATCAGCCAGCCGGCGAGGCGTTTCATCTCCGGTTCGGATAAAGTTCTGAATGTTTTTTTCGCAGGCCTTGCCTTCATAAGCGGCGGTCCTTTCGTTTGGTTGAGATCTACCCCGATTTTAGCACATCGCCCGCACCTTGTCCATAGACAGAAGTTTCGGACATATGCTTTACAGAAAACGGAAAAGGCAGTAAAATAAAGAAAACAGAGAGAAAAAAGGAGGTGCCGTCATGCGAAAGAATGCCTGCTGTTTCACGGGGCACCGTGCGCTTTCCGCAGCGGATGCGGAGGTACTGCGTCCAGCGCTGCGGGCAGAGATCCTGCGCCTCGCGCAACGGGGCGTATACCGCTTTTACGCCGGCGGCGCCCGCGGATTTGATATGCTTGCGGCGGAAACGGTACTGGAAATGCGGAAAGAGCTGCCCGTAGAGCTGCACCTGATCCTGCCCTGCCGCGATCAGGCTGCCAAATGGCCGGGAAATCTGCGGCAGCGGTATGACCGCATTTTACGGGCGGCCGATTCCGTCGTATATATGGCAGACACGTATGACGAAACCTGTATGCGCCGCCGCAATGACGCGCTCATAAACGCGGCCGCGCACTGCATTTGCTATCTGCAGCGGGAAACGGGCGGCACCGCCTACACCGTCAGGCAGGCGCGCCGGGCCGGGCTGGAGATCATCCACCTGCTGACGACGGCTCCGGAACAGATGATGCTGGAAGATTAGGCCGCGGATGCTGCTGCATCGGCGGCGTTTCTGTTTTCGGACAGAAAAAGAGACGTACGGGAAAGTACGCCTCTTTTCCTGAAGGGATAAAAAATGAAAAATAAAAGGTTCTGAAACTCGATGTTAAGGCATCATTTTTTGATGCGGTTTACGGCGTCGATGATGATCTCCACGAGGTCATCGATCTCAAACTGCGCGGAATCCAGGACCAGATTGTAATTGGAAAGATCGTCCCAGCGCTTGTTGGAGTAGAAATTGTAGTAATTTGCACGCTGCTTGTCGCGCTTTGCCACAAAATCCGCCGCTTTGCTTTCCTCACAGAGCCCCTTGCGCACGATGCGCCGGATGCGGGCTTCCTTGTTCGCATGGATGAAAACATGGAACACGTTCTCATGCTTGCGCAGGATGTAATCACCGCAGCGCCCCACGATGACACAGGGGCCTTCCTCTGCGGCCTTCTTGATGATGTCGCTCTGCAAAAGGAACAGCTTATCGTTGATGGGCATTTCGTTCACGCCGGTGATGCGGCTGCCAAACGTGTAATTGCCCATCACCATGGAATAGAGCAGACTGTTTCCTGCCTTTTCGTCCGCCCTCTCAAAGACTGCCTCGCTCAGCCCGCTCTGCTTGGCGGCCATGGCGATCAGTTCTTTATCGAGAAGGGGAATGTTCAGCTTCTGAGCCAGACGCTCGCCGACCTCATGGCCGCCGCTGCCGTACTGACGGGAAATGGTGATAATCGGTAACATTCGCAATCCTCCTCGTGGAATTTCTTCGGAAATTGTAAAAAATATTTGAACAATTCACAGTTATCCAAAGAAATTCTGTGTATTTTCTATAATTATACTACTCCAAAACCCATGGAAAGTCAACACTGCAGAAAAAGTTTTTTCTTCCTCCGCGGATAAATCGTGGAAATACTTGAAAATGGTTTCCGGAATTTATATAATTTTCACAGGTGACCCGGAAAAAGAAAAATGTTTTGAATACGAAAATTCACGGGATATTCACAGGACGGGTGTATGCTTTCATCAAGGAAAATCGAAAGGAGGCGGTTTCATGTATCATATTCTGGTTGTGGACGATGAGGCGAAGATCCGGCTTTTGATCCGGAAGTACGCGGAATTTGAACGGCATACGGTGACCGAAGCGGAAAATGGTATGGAGGCGGTTATGCTCGTGCGGCAGAACCCCGACCGCTACGATATGATCATCATGGATGTGATGATGCCCGAACTGGACGGCTTCTCCGCCGTGGCGGAGATCCGGAAGATCGCCTCGCCGGCGGTGATCATGCTTTCTGCCCGCGGCGAGGAATACGACCGCATCCACGGCTTTGAGCTGGGTGTGGACGATTATGTGGTGAAGCCCTTTTCCCCGAAGGAACTGATGATGCGCGTTCAGGCGGTGATGAACCGCGTAAACGGCAGCCGGAACCGGAATCGGGACGTTTTTACGGCGGAGGGCCTGACCATCGATTTTACGGCGCGCATCGTCACGGTGGACGGTGTCCGCACGGAACTTTCGCCCAAAGAATACGACCTTCTGTTTTATATGGTGCAGAACCGCGGCATTGCGCTCACGCGCGATATGCTGATCACCAATGTGTGGGGCTATGATTTCTACGGCGACGACCGCACGCTCGACACGCACATCAAGCTTCTGCGCCGCAGCCTCGGCCCGTACAGCCGGTTCATCGTGACGCTGCGCGGTGTGGGCTACCGTTTTGAGGCGCGCACATGAGCGCCGTCCGTAAAAACCGAAAGAAAACCGGCATCCGTGCGCAGGTGATGATCGGCTTCATGATCTTCACCGCTGTCATCGTGTGTATGCTCTGGTTTTTTCAGATCGGTCTTCTGAATACGTTTTATAAAGCCATCAAGATCAACGAAATCCGTGCGGTGTCCAATCAGGTGGTGGAGATGCTGGAAAACGGCGCCTCCATGTCGGATTACGTGGAGATCACCCACAGAACCGGTGTCTCCATGCTGGTCACGGACCCGAACGGCACCAATATTTCCATGACGCCGAACGCGCAGGGCAGCGCACTGGAGCGGCTCAGCCGGCTGGAGTGCCGTATTCTGTACCTGCAGGTGCAGCAGGCCGGCGGCAGTGTGCTGGAGGACAACATTACGGAGCCCCGCGGCGAGGCGACGTATGCCGGCAGTGAACCGCTGCCGGGCATTCTGTATGCCCGCACGGTGTATCTGGAGGAAGGCGAGTTCCTCGTCGTGCTGTTCAGCACCGTGGTGCCCGTCGATGCCGCCGTGCAGACGTTGAAAATCCAGCTGTGGTGCCTTACATTCGGTATGCTGTTTATCGGCCTGATTTTAGCGCTGTTCATTGCGTGGAAGCTGTCCAGCCCGCTGGAGCAGATCAATGCTTCGGCAAAGCATCTGGCGGCGGGCAATTACGCGATCCGGTTCCCCGAAACCGGAAACCGTGAAGCGGCGGAACTTGCAGGCACGCTGAATTATGCCGCGGCGGAGCTTTCCAAGGTGGAGGACCTGCGCCGCGAGCTGATCGCCAATGTGTCGCACGATCTGCGCACGCCGCTCACGATGATCTCCGGCTATGCGGAGGTCATGCGCGACCTGCCGGGCGAAAATACGCCGGAAAACGTGCAGGTCATCCTGGAGGAATCCAACCGTCTGACCGGGCTCGTCAACGATATGCTGGATCTTTCCCGTATACAGGCGGGCGTCACGGTGCTTTCGGCGGAGGTGTATAATCTCACGGAGGAGATCCGCCGCACGCTGACTCGTTATGACAAGCTCGCAGAATATCAATTCGTATTCACGTGCACGGAGGACGTGTTCGTGTATGCCGACCGCCTCAAGATATCGCAGGTGGTGTACAACCTCGTGAACAATGCCATCAACTACGCCGGCGCAGACAAAACCGTGTATCTGCGGCAAACGACGGCAAACGGCACGGTGCGGGTGGAGATCACCGACACCGGCGCGGGCATCCCGGCGGAGCAGCTGCCGTACATTTGGGAGCGGTATTATAAGGTGGACAAGGCACACCGCCGCGCACAGGTCGGTACCGGTCTGGGGTTATCCATCGTCAAAAATATTCTGGATCTGCACGGCGGGCGCTACGGTGTGCAGAGCGTGGAAGGACACGGCAGCACCTTCTGGTTTGAACTGCCGGTATATCCGGTGCAGGCTGTGCATCCGGAAGAAATGAGGAGAGAATGAGTATGCGTGAAATCACTGTGACGCAGATTACAAATGTCGTCGAGCGCCTTTGCATCGAAGCCAACAATCATCTGCCGGAGGATGTAAAATGCGCCATCCGCCGCTGCCGCGAACGGGAAGACGGTGCCATCGCCTGCGGCGTGCTGGATGACATCATCGAGAATTTTGAGATCGCGGACCGCGAGGATGTACCCATCTGTCAGGACACCGGCATGGCCTGCGTGTTTCTCGAGATCGGGCAGGATGTGCACATTGTGGGCGGCAGCCTGACCGATGCCGTCGACGAAGGCGTGCGCCGCGGGTATGAAAACGGCTATCTGCGCAAATCCGTGGTGCGTGACCCTGTGCGCCGGGGAAACACCGGGGACAACACCCCCGCCATGCTGTACACGGAGATCGTGCCCGGGGATCGGATCAAAATCACGGTGGGACCGAAGGGCTTCGGCAGCGAAAACATGAGTCAAATCCGGATGTTCAAGCCCTCGGCGGGACTGCAGGGCATCAAGGAATTCATTCTGGAAGCGGTGGAGACGGCCGGGCCGAACCCCTGCCCGCCCATCGTCATCGGTGTGGGCATCGGCGGTACGTTCGACAAAGCGGCGCTGCTCGCCAAAAAAGCGCTGATGCGCCCGCTCGATTCCGAAAATCCCGATCCGTTCTACGCGGATCTCGAAAAAGAAATGCTGGAAAAAGTGAACCGGCTCGGCATCGGCCCGCAGGGCTTCGGCGGCAGAACGACGGCCATCGGGCTGAACATCGAAACGCTGCCTACCCACATTGCCGGTATGCCGTGCGCCGTGAACATCAACTGCCACGTGACGCGGCACAAGACGGAGGTGCTCTGACATGGAGAAGAAGATCACCCTGCCGTTGACGCCGGAACTCGCAAACACCCTCCGTGCCGGGGATCGCGTGCTCCTGACCGGCACGATCTACACCTCCCGCGACGCCGGCCACAAGCGGATGTGCGAAGCCCTCGCGCGGGGCGAATCCCTGCCGTTTGACCCCATGGATGCCACCATCTATTATGTGGGCCCCACGCCGGCCAAGCCCGGGCAGGTCATCGGCTCTGCCGGGCCGACAACGAGCGGCCGCATGGATGCTTACGCCCCCACGCTGCTGGCCGTCGGTGCCCGCGGCATGATCGGCAAGGGTGCCCGTCTGCCGGAAGTGGTGGAGGCCATGAAGCGGCACAGCGGCGTGTACTTCGGCGCCGTCGGCGGTGCGGGTGCGCTGCTCGCACGCTGCATCAAAAAGTCGGAACTCATCGCCTATGAAGATCTCGGTGCGGAAGCGCTGCGGAAACTCTGGGTGGAGGATATGCCCCTCGTGGTTATTATCGACAGTGAGGGCAGAAATTTATACGAAGAAGGCCGCGCAGCCTATCTTGCAAATGCAAAACCGGAAAGGAAGACAACCGTATGACACCTGCAACCATCGCGACCCTGTGCGAAACCGTTATGATCATCTGCTTTGGCCTGAGCTGGCCGCTCTCCGTGTACAAATCCTGGAAATCCAGAACCGCCAAGGGCAAGAGCCTGCAGTTTGAGATCTTCATCTGGGTCGGCTACATCTTCGGCATTACCAAGAATTTCATTTTGTTCGCGAACGGAAGCAGCAGTTGGATCTTTTTCCTCGGCTGGGCGTTCTATTTCCTGAACTTCATCGAGATCACGATCGATATCCTGCTCTACTTCCGCAACGTGAAGCTGGATAAGGCAAGAGAAGCCGGAACCAAATAAATCTTTTATACATAACGAACCGGCGGCCGCACCATACCGTGCAGCCGCCGGTTTTATGCCGGGAATCAGAGCAGTTTTTCAAATTGTTTTTCCAGAAGCCCGCTGGACCAGTTGTAGAAATCCATCGTTTCGTACTGGCGGTACCCACATTCGAGGGACATCAAGAGCGTCTGGTATACGTCGTACCACAGAGCGCGGCGCTCTTCCTGCGCGGTCATCGTGATGCCGTAGCCCGAGAGGAAATCGGGGTTCAGCCCGTACATCCGAAAGCCGGCTTCAAGAAGCGGATCGCCCCAGATGCAGCGCTCCCAGTCGATGAGCCCGGTGATGCTGCCGTCCTGCACGAAGATATTGCCGTCCCACAGGTCCCAGTGCACGAGCTTCGGCTCTGTGACCGCGTCAAACAGTGCGGCGTCCGCATCGAGCGCGCGGAGAAGTTCTTCCGGGTCCACGGTCAGGGGGACGTTTCCGGCTTTCGCATCCGCAATGCCGGTTTCCATCATTTTGCGGAAAACCGGGAACCAGCGGTCGCCCTGATACGCCGGCTGGCCGGGGTATCCGAAGCACGGGCAGGCAATTTCGTTGATGCGGCGGTTGATGCGGCCGGAATCGATGTAAATGTTCCGGATCTGCTCTGCGGACAGCGTGGATTTGATCGCGTTGAGGCTCTGCCCGGGCAGTTTTTCCATGAAGAAATACGGCGCGTCGCACAGGGTGCAGCTGTCATCCCAGCCGAGGATCGCCGGCACGGGGATGTCCGGGTCCTGTTTCGCGAGACGCATGGCGGAGACCTCACTGTGCATGATGTTCTTCTCATACGTCATCACGCGCACATCGGCCTTCGGTGCTACCTTCAGAACGACCTCGGTGCCGTCGCTGAGCGTGACCATATATGCGGCGTTAAAATACCCTTCGCCCAGTTCCGTGTAAGCGGTCATGGTGCGCGGTGCGAAGCAGTGCTCCGTCATGCGGCGGATGGTTTCCGGGGATTGCTGGTTTTTGGTGCGGCTGAGGATCATAGTACGGTCTCCCTTCCAAATGCTGTTTCCAGTGTACCACAAATCCCGCAGGATGGAAACAAGGAGAAGCGCGATTCGCGTGAAAATCCGACTTTTCTCA
>JAFQWC010000037.1 GCA_017407665.1 Clostridia bacterium
ACGTTCTGGCCAAGTGCTACGGCGGCGACATCACGAGAAAGAAGAAGCTGCTCGAAAAGCAGAAGGAAGGCAAGAAGCGTATGCGCCAGCTCGGTACCGTGGAAGTGCCGCAGGAGGCCTTCATGGCCGTCCTCAAGCTGGACGAATAACAAGGCAAAACTCCTGCGGCAGGGGGCGAACCGTCCCTTTCCGCAGGATCTATTTTTTACAGCAGTGGTGAGCGATTATGTTATTTTTCTATGTACGTCACGGAGACCCCATTTACAACCCGAATGAGCTGACGCCCCTCGGCAGACGGCAGGCGGAAGCCATCGGCAAGCGCCTCGCGGTGCACGGCGTGGACAAGATCTATGCGTCCTCCTCGAACCGGGCAATACAGACCGCGCAGCCGACCTGCGAGATCCTGAAAAAAGACATGACCATTCTGGATTTCTGCAACGAAGATCACGCCTGGGCGGATTTTGCCGTGGAACTGCCGGACGGCCGAAAGACCTGGTCGTTCTATCATCCGGAGCTCCGCAGACAGTTTGTGGATCCGTCCGTCACGGCGCTGGGGCTTCGGTGGTACGAACACCCGGCCTTTGCACCGTATCCGTTCAAAAACGGCCTTGAGCGGATCCAGAAAGCGCTGGACGTGCTGCTTTTGGAGCATGGCTACGAGCATATCCCCGGCACGGGTACATACAAGGCGGTGCGCCCGAACGACGACCGCATCGCGCTGTTTGCGCATCAGGGCTTCGGCATGAATTTCATGAGCCAGCTGCTCGATATCCCGTATCCGTTCTATGCTACGCATTTCGATGTTACCCACACGGGTATGCACGCGATCGAATTCGGCGCGCCGGAGGACGGCATCGTGATCCCGAAGGTGCTCACGCTGTCTTCCGATGCGCACATCTATAAGGAAGGCCTGCCGACCAATTACTGCAACTATATCCGGTTTTGAGAAAAGCCGGGATTCCTGAAGATTTGCTCCTGCCCCCCCGAACCCATGCGGTTCGGGGTTTTTATTTGCAAAAGAGACAAAAATCCGACATGGAGTGCGGTCGAACTCTGTTGAATTTTCCGAAACCCTATTGCAAAAGCCACGGAGATATGGTATAAAATTATTAAACGATTGATTTTGCCGCTGGGCAAAATTCGGGGGAGAAGGTCCGGTGTGATTGAGGCCTTCTCTGTGTGTATTTGGATCTTTTTGTGAGGAGGAAACCGTTATGCCATCCAAAAAACCGCTCAACGTAACGGACGAGTCCAGAAGCGTGCCCATGACGATCTTTCTTCTGGCCTGGCCCGTTTTTGTTGAGCAGATCTTCACCACACTGGTCAGCTTTGCGGATACCGCCATGGTCGGTGCGCTGGGCAAGGAAGCCACGGCTGCCATTTCCATCAGTAACTCGCCGATCTTTCTTCTGAACGGCGTCATCATGTCGCTTGGCATCGGTGTCACCACCATGGTGGCGCACGCCGTGGGTGCAGGGGATCAGGAGCGCGCCAAAACCCTTATGCGCCATGCGTTTCTGGTGCTTCTGTACGTGGGCGTGCCGATCACCGCGATCGTTGCGGGCTTGTCCCGTATGATCCCGCTGTGGATGGGCGCCGGCCCGGATATCATCGATGCCGCTACACGCTACAATCTGATCGTTTCCGCCGGCCGTATTTTCATGCTGGCTTCCATGGTGCTGAATTCCGCGTTCCGCGGCTACGGTGACACCAAAACGCCGATGATCCTCAACATCATCATGAACGTCGTCAACGTGGTGGGCAACTTTATGCTCATCAACAAGACCCGCCCGATCACCGTACTGGGGCTCACATTCATCATGCCCGGCGCCGGCTGGGGCGTAGACGGTGCCGCGGTGGCAACCGCTCTTGGTATGACGATTTCCGGTGTTATGGCGCTGTTCATCGCGTTCCGCAAGAAAAATGTCTACCGTATTTCCCTGGGGGGCAAGGGTGCATTCCTGCCGGATAAGGCGCTCACCCGCCAGATTTTCCGCATCAGCTTCCCGGCAATGCTGGAGCGTATCTGTATGTCTTCTTCCGGTATCTTCGTCACAAGCTCCATCGCCACTTTGGGCACCGTGAGCATCGCGGCGAACAGCCTGTTCCTCTCCGCGGAGTCCCTGTCCTATATGCCGGCCTTTGCCTTCCAGATGGCCATCACCACGCTGGTCGGCCAGTCTCTGGGTGCCAAGAAGCCGGATCTCGCCGTGAAATTCCTGCGCTGGACCATGATTATGGGCACCGTCGTGATGGCGATCACCACCGTGGGCCTGTTCGTTTTCGCTACACCGCTCATCGGCATCTTTACGCCGGACCAGGAAGTCATTGCGCTGGCGGCGAAGTGCCTGCAGATCGTGGCACTCGTCCAGATCCCGCAGATGGCGGCCTGGGTATTCGGCGGTCTGCTGCGCGGCGCGGGCGATACCAAGATCATTTTCTACATCACCGCCGCCACGAACTGGGGCATCCGTACCCTGTTTTCCGTTTTGGTCATCCGCCTGTTCCATATGGATCTCATCGCGACCATCTGGGTCATGTGCATCGAGATTCTCATCCGCCTGCTGTTCCTGTATCTGCGCTACAGATCCGGCAAGTGGAAGACCGTTATGGACCGCAAATAATGTAAACCGAAAAAGAGGTGCTCTGTCGAGGCGTACTCCGTAAGGGAGTGCGCCTCAGTTATATTCGCCTTGCGGCGAGTGATATTGCTTCGCAGTGATATTATGCTGCGCATAGTGATATTGTCCTTCGGACAGTTTTCAGGGCGAGCGAGACAGCTTTTTTCGAGGTGCTCCGTTGGGGGGCACCTCTTTTTGCTGCAGAACGGTGCATTTTGGTAAAGGACTTGCAAACAGAACGAAAATGTGCTATAAAATGGGAGGATTATTTTATAGTGTCGATTGACCCGAAGAGGCCATTGTGAATCAAGCGGCCTCTTTTGTCTTTTTCGAAAACGTTTACGGTTAGGAGAGATAACTATGGCATCGAAAAAACCGCTGAATATTACCGATGGTTCCCGCAGTGTGCCGATGACGATCATCCTGCTGGCGTGGCCGGTTTTTATTGAGCAGGTGTTCTCCACACTGGTCAGTTTTGCAGATACCGCTATGGTCGGCGCGCTGGGCAAGGAAGCCACGGCGTCCATTTCCATCAGCAATGCGCCGATCTTCCTTCTGAACGGCATCATCATGGCGCTGGGTGTCGGTCTCACCACCATGGTGGCACACGCCGTCGGCGCGAAAGACCACGACCGTGTGCGGCATCTGATGCGCCACGCGTTCCTCGCCATTTTGTACATCGGCGTGCCGATCTCCATCCTTGTCGCGTCGCTGTCCCGCATGATCCCGCTGTGGATGGGCGCCGGCCCCGATATTCTGGATATGGCTGCGCGCTACAACCTGATCGTCTCCGCCGGCCGTGTCTTCATGCTGGTCTCTATGGTGCTCAACTCCGCGTTCCGCGGCTACGGCGATACCAAAACCCCGATGATCCTCAACATCATCATGAATGTCATCAACGTGGTGGGCAACTTTATGCTCATCAACAAGACCCGCCCGATCACCGTACTGGGGCTCACATTCATCATGCCCGGCGCCGGCTGGGGTGTGGAAGGCGCTGCCGCCGCCACCGCCCTCGGTATGTCGGTTTCCGGTATTCTGGCGCTCGTCATTGCGTTTAAGAAGTCCAATACATACCGCATTTCCCTTAAGGGCAGGGGCGCGCTCCTGCCGGATAAAGAACTCACCCGCCAGATTTTCAAAATCAGTCTGCCGGCGATGCTGGAGCGTATCTTCATGTCCTCCTCCGGCATTCTCGTCAGCAGCAGCCTCGCGACACTGGGCACCGCGAGCATTGCGGCAAACAGCCTGTATTCCTCCGCGGAATCCCTGTCGTTCATGCCGGCGTTCGCTTTCCAGACCGCCATCACGACCCTCACCGGTCAGTCCCTCGGCGCCAAAAAGCCGGAACTGGCCCAGAAGTTCCTCAAGTGGACGCTCATCATGGGCACCGTCGTCATGGCGCTCACCACCGTCGGTCTGTATGTGTTTGCGGATCCGCTCATCGGCATCTTCACGCCGGATCAGGGCGTCATCGCGCTGGCGGCCAAGTGCCTGCGCATCATGGCCGTCATCCAGATCCCGCAGATGATCGCGTGGACGCTGGGCGGTATGCTGCGCGGCGCGGGCGATACCAAGTCCGGCTTCTACATCACCGCAGCGACCAACTGGGGCATCCGCACCCTGTTCGCCATTTTGCTCGTGCGTGTGCTGCATATGGATCTGGTGGCGTACTGCTATGTCATCGACGTGGAGATCATGGTGCGCCTGCTGCTCATGTATCTGCGCTATAAGTCCGGCAAATGGAAGACCATCATGGATAAGAAATAAGATCGTAAAAGGCGTTCCGCACGGAGCGCCTTTTGTGTTCGGAACCGGTTGCAATGCCCCGAAAAGTATGCTATAAAGAATGCAGAAGACAAATTTGCTGCAGTTCAGGAGGTAGCTATGGAATACAAATACCCCGTTGTGGACGATCATTATCATATTTACAACTGGAAGGACGGGCAGAACCATCCGTTCTGGGAAACCACGGACAACTACTGGGCGGGGCGGAATTTCCGCGCCGTCAACATCAATGCCCTGCCGGCGTTTGACGTGAGCAGCAACATCATCACCGCGCTGTATAAGCTCTACAATCCGAAAACCTACATCCACGGCGGCATCACGTATGATGAGATCCCGCTGCCCGCCGTGATGACCGAGGGCATGGACCCCCTCACGCAGTACCGCGAGCTGATGGAGATCGGCTTTGACGGCATCAAAATGATCGAGACGAAGCCGGACCGCGTCAAGGCGATGCAGCGCCCCGTCTGCGACCCGCTGTACCACGCGTTTTTCGACGCCGTGGAAGCGGACGGTACGCACATGGTGTGGCACGTGGCCGACCCGGCCGAGTTCTGGGACAAGGATCTCGCACCGGCATTCAGCTTTGAGAACGGCTGGTTCTACGGCGACGGCACTTTCCCGAGCTACGAGGAAATCTACGCGCAGGTCTTTGCCGTGCTGGATAGAAACCCGAACCTGAAGGTCACGTTTGCGCACTTCTTCTTTCTGTCCGGCGACCCCGTGCGGCTGGAGAAGCTCTTTGCAAAATACCCCAATATGAGCGTGGACCTCACCCCCGGCGGCGAGATGTACGCCTCTTTCCACAAGGATCCCGCGTATTACCGCGATTTCTTCACCCGCCATGCGGCGCGCATCCAGTTCGGCACCGATGCTTCCGATGATGCCTCCGTGGTGGACGACAACCTGAACATTGCGGACTGCGTGTACCGTTTCCTCACGACGGACGAGGAATACCACCTCTGGGAGAATCCGGTGCACGGCATTCATCTGGACGACGAAGCTGTGGAGAAGATCCTCAGCGGCAATTTCCTGCGCCGTGTGAGCGAGACCCCGAAGCCCATTGACAAAACGGCGCTGAAGCGATACATCGCCAAGTACCGTCATCTGATCCGCGACCCGCAGGTGCTGGCAGACATCGACGCTGCTGCGGAAAAGCTGTAAAAAGACTTGCGGATAAGACCAAAATGTGCTATAAAAAATGTACGGACAACTTTAGATCCAATCTATCAAAGAAAGGACTGCAGCATATGAAAAGCAATCGCATCCCCGTGCACGCCTTCCGTGCGGACGACAGTTTTGTCGGCCGTGTGCAGAAGCTGGTGCGGGAAGAAGTCATCCCCTATCAGTATGAGATTCTGAACGACAATCTGCCGGACGTGGAAAAGAGCCACGCCATCGAGAACATCCGCATGGCGGCGAAAAAGCTGCAGGGCGAAGACGTCTCGCCCGATGCCTTCTACGGCATGGTCTTCCAGGACAGCGACGTCGCGAAGTGGATTGAGGCTGCGGCGTACACTTTGGCAGCTGTGAAGGACCCGGAGCTCGAAAAGACGCTGGACGAAGTGATCGCCCTGTATGGCGCATCCCAGCACGAGGACGGCTACGTGAACTCCTATTTTACCGTGAAAGCCCCGGACCGCACATGGAAGAACCTGCGTGAAGCCCATGAGCTCTACTGCGCCGGCCACATGATGGAGGCTGCCGTGGCCTATTACGAAGCCACCGGCAAGCGCAATCTGCTGGACATCATGGAAAAGAACGCGGACTGCATCTACGAGCAGTTCATGCACCATAACACCCGCGGTTACGGCGGCCACCCCGAGGTGGAGCTCGCCCTGATGCGGATGTGGCGCGCCACCGGCAAGGAAAAATACAAGGAACTCGCCAAGCATTTTGTGGATGTGCGCGGTCTGGCGCCGAACTTCCTCGCCGAGGAAGAAGCGGGCCGCGACTGGAACATCTGGAACCACACCGTGGAACTCGATACCGATTACACCCAGAGTACCCTGCCCGTGCGTGAGCAGAAGGATGCCGTGGGTCATGCCGTGCGCGGCGTGTACCTCTACACCGGCATGGCGGATGTCGCAAAGGAAACCGACGACGCCGAGCTGCTCGCGGCCTGCCGCAATCTGTGGGACAGCATCACCAAGCGCCGTATGTACGTCACCGGCGGCATCGGCTCCACCGTGCTGGGCGAAGCCCACACCGTGGATTACGACCTGCCGAACGACACCGTCTACGCCGAAACCTGCGCGTCCATCGGCCTGATGTTCTTTGCGAAGCAGCTGCTCGAAAACGAGCACCGCGGCGAATATGCCGACGTGATGGAGCGTGCGTTCTATAACACCGTCCTCGCCGGTATGCAGCTGGACGGCAAGCGTTTCTTCTACGTCAACCCGCTGGAGGTCATCCCGGGCGTTTCCGGTGTGGCACCGACCCATCGCCACGACCTGCCCGTGCGTCCGCAGTGGTATGCCTGCGCCTGCTGCCCGCCGAACGTCTCCCGCATCGTGTCCGCGCTGGGCGCCTATGCCTACAGTGAAAACGAGAGCACCTTCTTCATCGACCTGTACGCCGGCGGCACCGTGGAGACCCAAAAGGGCCTCACCCTCACCTGCGAGACTGCTTTCCCGCACTTTGGCGAGGTCAAATACACCGTGTCCGGTGCGGCGGAGACCACTTTGGCCATCCGCATTCCGGATTGGAGCGAGAACACCATGCTCACCGTGAACGGCGAAGCCGTGGACCTTTCTGCCTGCGTGGACGGCTATGCCTACATCATCCGCCAGTGGCAGGACGGCGACACGCTCGCGCTCAGCCTCGACATGACCGCCCGCGTGATCTACGCCTCCCCGAAGATCGCCGCCGATACCGGCAAGGCCTGCGTGCAGCGCGGCCCGCTGGCTTACTGCGCGGAAGAGATCGACAACGGCAAGATCCTGCCGCTGATGATCCGGGAAGACGCCGTGCCGAAGGCGCTTGATTTCGAGCCGGATACGCTTTGCGGCATTGTGCCGGTCGTCATCGACGGCTGGGAAGTGCAGGAGACGAAGACCCTGTATTCCACCGAAAAGCCGAAGCTCGTGGAAAAGGAGATCCGCCTCATCCCGTACTACACCTGGGCAAACCGCGGCGAAAACCAGATGCGCGTCTGGATGCCGGTAAAATAAATGATATTTTCCTGCGGAAAATGATATGTTTCCGGCGGAAACATGATATATTGCCGATGGCAATAGGATATATGCCTGCGGCATATTGCGGGTCGCTTTCGCGACGAAAAATAGAGGGACGAGATCCGAGATCTCGTCCCTTGTGTGTGTTTGTGTTATGGGTTCATCGCGGCGCGGATGTAGTCCGCGGCCTGCGTGATGAAGGCGCTGATGTCCTCCGGGTGGATGTACCGCGCGGGGATGTAGCGGGCCAGTTCCATGTTGTCGTAGAAATTGAGGATGTAATCGCGCCACAGTTCGGTCTCGCGGGCGGAGACCTTGTCGCCGAAATCCATGCCCTCTGCGCTTTGCAGCAGCGCGAAGACGTCTTTCCGCCACGGGCAGGTGTTGTAGAGATCCAAATCGGCGAGGTCGGTGTCGTTGTAATAGGCGGTCTTCATGTCCTGCGCGGGGTTCGGGTCGGCGTTGTAATGCGGCTCAAAGTATGGCCTGCGCAGATACTTTCCCCACACCCAATCCGTCAGCAGATGCACGCAGCAGCCGGCAAGGAAGCTGTCTTCTTTCGTGTCACCGGTGCGGTTTGCCCAGAGATCATGGATGCGCTGGCGGATGACCTCGGTCTGGCCGGTTTTCGGCAGGTCGGTGCGCAAATGGGAAACGTCCTTGTCGTGCCCGGTCCAGCCCGCGCGCTTGTGGATGCTGTCCGGGGCGTTGGCGCCGAGAAAATAAGCGGCTTTGTCACAGCCGGCAAAGGGTTCGTCCTTTAAGGCGTAGGCGACGGCCAGATGAACCATGGGAAGCGGCATGAAAACTCCTCCTCTTTCATAAAGTAAAACGGGCGGCGAAGCGGCCGCCCTTTCGTGTCTTATACGGATCAATCGATGAACGGGATGCCGTGGCCGTCCACGGTCACGGTGCCCTTCAGAAGCTGGATGCCTTCGTAAATGCTCCAGATCATTGCGGCAATTGTGCCGACACCGCACAGTGCGGAACCGAGTGTGCCGATGAGCAGCTGGGCGACGCCCTTTCCGGTGTTGCCCATGTAGAAATTGTGGACGCCGAGATACCCGAACATAAAGGCCAGCAGCGCGGCGGCGATGCGGCTCTTCTGGCCGAATCCCTGTGGGGTCTGATAAACCGGCGGGGGCGGTGCGTTGTATACGGGCGCCTGATACGGCTGCTGCCCATACTGCTGGGTGTATCGGGGCGGCTGGTACTGCCCGTACTGCTGTGTATACTGCGGCGGCTGATATCCGGCGGGATTCTGCGCGGCGGTATTGGGGGTCTGCTGGTTGGTGTTGTAATCAGACATACGCAAATTCTCCTTTCCGCCGAATCAGTCTTTCAGAGCATAGCCGAAGCCGTCTGTGTTGGTTTTGTGTTCCAGAATTTTGATGCCTTCCGAAAGGCCCCAGATCATCACGACCATGGTACTGATGCCGCAGGTGATGGCGGCGCCCAGTGTGGAGAGCAAAAGCTGGGTGAGTCCGCGCTGGTTGTTGCCGAGATAAAAATTGTGCAGACCCAGTGTGCCGGCCAGCATACCAAGGATGCCGGCGGCCAGACGGCTGCGCTGTTTGTAGCCGGCGGGGGGTTCTGCGCCCTGCTGGGCAGCATTGTACACCGGCGGCTGCGGGGCGGTGGGGTAAGCGTTGTAATTGTTTTGCATATGGAATCCTCGCTTTTCGCGTACTGAACTTTCTGCTTATATTTTATCGGATGTTGTGCGGCAATGCAAGTGTTTTTCGGCGGATGTAAGAATGTCGTAATGATTCGTAAGAGATGACGTGTTTTTGAAGTTTTTTGCAGACATTTTGCGGAAATCTTGAAAACGGACAAAGATTGTAGTATAATGATAATACCTCTGAGTTTTACCACAAAACCCAATAAGGAAGGAATATAAATATGAAGATCAGAATTACATCGGACAGCACCTGCGATCTTTCCGCGGAGCTGATTGCGAAATACAACATCGGCATTCTGCCGCTCTATATTGAGAAGGAAGGCGAGTTTTATCGCGACGGTCTGGAGATCGTCCCGCAGGATATTTATGACTACGTGGGCGGCGGCCATGGCGTATGCCATACGGCGGCAGCCAATGTGGAGGATTACACCAAGTTCTTCTCCGAAAACCTGAAGGAATACGATGCCGTCATCCACTTCAACATCAGCGCAGAGATGTCCAGCTGCCATCAGAATGCCCGTGTGGCGGCAACGGATTTTGAAAATGTTTACGTCATCGATTCCCGCAACCTCTCCACCGGCAGCGGTCTGCTGGTGCTGGAAGCGGCGGAGCGTGCCGCAGACGGTGTGGCTCCGGCGGAAATCGCCAAGGAAATGGAAGAGCTGACCGGTAAGGCTGAGGCCAGCTTCGTCATCGATACCCTCTTCTACCTGCAGAAGGGCGGCCGCTGCTCCGCACTCGTGGCGCTGGGCGCAAACCTTCTGAAGCTCAAGCCCTGCATCGAGGTGAAAAACGGCGCGATGGGCGTCGGCAAGAAGTACCGCGGCAAGGTGGATCTCTGCTTTGAGCAGTATGCCCGCGAGCGCCTCGAGGGCCGCGACGACCTGCGCAAGCACCGCGTGTTCGTCACCCATTCCGGCTGCAAGCCCGAGACCGTCGCCCGCGTGAAGGAGATCGTGGCCGGCTACGGCTTTGAAGAAGTGCTCGAGACCCGTGCAGGCTGCACCATCTCCAACCACTGCGGTCCGAACACTCTAGGCGTTCTGTTCCTCCGCAAGTGACTTTCCGCCAAACGAGGATCGAAATACATGAGAGATCGAGATAAAATCATTCAGATGGCCCGGGACACCCGGGCCTATACCTTTACGTTTCTGCGGTGGCTGCTGCTGGGCGGCATCGTGGGCGGCGTGGGCGGCGTGATCGGTGCAGTGTTTTCCAAAGCGGTGGAAATCGTCACGGAGGTCCGCGGCGCAAACAGCTGGCTTTTATATTTGCTGCCGTTGGGCGGCCTTGCCATTGTGGGCATTTATAAGCTGTGCCGGGTTTCCGGCGTGGGCACGAACGAGGTGTTCCGCGGCGTACGGAAGGAAAGCGGCGTTTCCGTTTTTCTGGCCCCGGCGATTTTCCTCGGCACGGTCATCACACATCTGCTCGGCGGTTCGGCCGGCCGCGAGGGCGCGGCCCTGCAGCTGGGCGGCAGCGTGGCTACGCTGTTCGGCAAGGTGTTCAAACTCAAAGAAATGGACAGGCACATTCTCACCATGTGCGGCATGAGCGCAGTCTTCGCTGCTGTGTTCGGCACACCGATGGGTGCGTGCATCTTCGCCGTGGAGGTCGTTTTCGTCGGCCGTATGCTTTCGGCGGCGCTGTTCCCGTGCATGGTCTCTTCCGTGACCGCGTACGGTGTCGCAAAGCTGATGGGCGCACACGCGGAGCATTTTGAGGTCGGCGTCATCCCGGCCTTTACCCCGGATACCCTGTGGAAGGTGCTCGCGGTGTCGGTTTGCGGCGCGGTGGTCAGTATGCTGTTCTGCTGGGTGATGCACACCGGTTCTCATCTGTTTGCCCGGTACTTTAAGAATGAATTCCTGCGTGTGGCGGTGGGCGGCGTGCTTCTGATCGCACTCACCCTGCTGCTGGGCACGAACGACTACAACGGCGGCGGTATGCACGTGATTGAGCGTGTGTTCCACGAGGGTGTGGTCCGCCCCGAGGCGTTCCTGCTCAAGATGCTCTTTACATCGATTACGATCGGTGCCGGCTATAAGGGCGGCGAGATCGTACCCACGCTGTTCATCGGTGCGACGATGGGCGGTACGGTAGCGCTGCTCATCGGCATGGACCCGGCGTTCGGTGCGGCGGTCGGCATTGCGGCGCTGTTCAGCGGCGTGACGAATTGCCCCATCACCACCATTTTGCTCAGCATCGAGCTGTTCGGCGGGGAAGGCGCGGTGTTCTATCTCATCGCAGCCATCGTCAGTTTCCTGCTTTCCGGTTATTTCAGCCTCTATTCCGGCCAGAGAATGGTGTTCTCCAAGCTGCGGGAGGAAGAAGTACACCGCCGCGGGCATTAAGTACATACAAAACCAAAGGCAGAGCCGATTTTGATCGACTCTGCCTTGTTTGTTAATTGCAGCTTATGGATTCATCAGGATCTGCGCCAGTTCGGAATCGGGCCCGAGGATGATGGTCTTCTCGGTGCCGTCCAGGGTGGCCTGCAGGGCGTCGAGCGCCAGGGTGAATTCGTAGAATTCCTGCTTCTCCGGGCTGTTGTAGGCTTCGGCCAGCATGCGCATGTACTCGGCTTCGCCCTCTGCCACGAGCTTCGCGGCTTCGGCTTCCGCGTTCGAGACGATGATGTTCACCTGCTTATCCACATCGTTGCGGATGAGGGAGGCCTCGTAGTTGCCGTCCGCGGTGTACTTTTCCGCGATCTGCTTGCGCTCGGAGATCATGCGGGTGTACACGGCGCTTTCGTTGGCTTCCGGCAGGTCAAAGCGCTTGATCTTCACGTCTTCCACCTTGATGCCGTAGTTGGCGGCGAGGGTGTCCACGTCGGCGGTGATGCCCTCGTAGATGTCATTGCGGGCCGCGCCGTCTTCCATGTTGATGATGTCCGCCTGGGACAGGGTGCCCATTACGTTTTTGAGCGCGTTGTAGGTGAGGGCGTTGAGGCGTTCTTCGGCCACGGTGGTGTTGCCGAGGGACTGGTAGAACTTCAGCGGGTCGGAGATGTTCCACAGCACGTAGCAGTCCACGGTCATGTTCTGCTTGTCGGCGGTGAGTACCTCACTGGGCGGAATGTCGTACAGCATGGTGGCCTTCGGGAAATACTTTACGCTGTCGAGGAACGGCAGCTTGAAGTGCAGGCCGGCGTCATCGGTGGTGGCGATGATCTTCGACATACGCACGGTGCAGCCGTACTCGTTTTCACGCAGGGTGAACATGGAGCCGGAGAGGACGATGACCGCCACAAGCACCACGGCAATGGTAATGATGATTCCTTTTTTCATGGTTTACTCGGCTCCTTTCTCAGTCTGGGATGATGCCGGACGGGCGGGGGTGGTTTCGTCCTGCACGAAGCTTTCCAGCGGCAGGACCATATCTACGCTGCTGCCCTCGCCGGAGGTGTTGATGTACACCTTCACATCGGGCAGAGCCTTGGAGATGGCTTCGTAGTACATACGGGACTTGGTGATGTCCGGGTTCAGGTTGTACTCCTTGTACATGGCTTCAAACATGGCCACCTGCTCCACGGCCTCGTTGATGCGCTTCTGCTTTAAGTATTCGGCGTTGCGCAGCAGTTCGTCGGCCTGTGCCTCTGCCTTGGGCAGCTGGGCATTCTGGTAGGCGAGTGCCTCGTTCATCACGGTTTCGGCCTGCTGCTTGGCGGTCTCCACGGCCTTGAAGGCCTCGGTGACCTCCGTGGTGGGCGGGTCGGAGTCCTGAATCTTCACATCCACCAGCGTGAGGCCGATGTCATACGTCTGCAGGATCTCGGTGACGAGCTCCTTTACGCGCATCTGAATGGATTCCTTGCCGGTGGTCAGCACGGAATCGACGGCCTCGGAGCCGACCACGTTGCGCACCTGACTCTGCAGCAGGTTGCGCAGGATCACTTCCGGTTCATAGGAGCCGTAGAGGTACTGCTCCGGATTGGAGACCTTGTACTCGACGAAGAATTCCACGTTGACGATGTTGTAGTCGCCGGTGATCATCTTGGTTTCGGTTTCGATGATGTCGTAGTTGTTGGCGTCATTCCCCACGGTGCGGTAGCCGAGCTCCAGCTTCTGGTAGACGTTGACGTCCACCTTCTCCACTTTCTGGATGCCGAACGGCAGCATAAAGTGGAAGCCGGCGTCGGTCACATCGGTCACCTTGCCGAAGGTGGTCACCACGGCCTGCTGCTTGTCGTCCACGGTGTACCAGCTTGTGGCACCGCCCACCAGAACCACCAGAAGCAGCACGCCCAGCAGAATGTAGCGGGGCAGCTTTTTCAGGAAATCTCCGTTGGTTTTGGCCTTGTAGACCGGGGGTTTGCTTTCAAACGGATTTTTTTCAAAGGGATTTTTGGGCTCGTTCGTGTAGTCCTTAAAATCACTCATACGGTTCAACCTCTTTTCTTAGAAAATGATATGCATAAATCCTTTTTCAAAATGGCTTCCCGTCCGTTACGGGAGCTCGCGCAGCATCCGCTGGGCATCGGCCTGCAGCTGGGTGGAGCGCCACGCGGTGATCATGATCCGCAGCACCTCTTCGATGCGTTTCTTCGCGCCGGGGATCGGCTCCGCGTAATCCGCAAGGCTGGCCGTGATCAGCGGGGTCATCTCGTCGGCAGAGGGGAAACCCTCGCGGGTGACGGCGCGGGCCAGTGCGGCAAACGCGCTGTACAGCTGCGTGTCGTCGATGGTATCATCGCCTTCGTCGTCCAGCGCGCCGTTGATGTACTGCAGCAGCCTGCAGATCTGCTCAATGCTCAGGGCGCTTTTCAGGGCGTTGATGGTGAGGATACGGCTCAGCTGGCGGCGGGTGTACTTGCGCTGCTGCGGCGGGGGCAAAAACCCGCGACGCACCCAGTTCTGTACGATGTACGGTTCCAGCCCCGTCACCTGCGTCACCTGCGAAA
>JAFQWC010000038.1 GCA_017407665.1 Clostridia bacterium
CGTGCTGGATTACGCCAACACGCTGGGCGATCTGAACATTCTCCACTGCTGCGGCTGGGCCGGCGACCGCAACAACATTGAAGACTGGCAGGACTACACCGCTGCTGCCGTGAACTGGGCGGTCTATGTAGAGAAGATGACCATGGCCGAGGGCCGTGCGTTCTTCCCGAACGTAAAGTGTGTGCTGGGCGGCCTCGACAACACCGCGAACGGTATGCTTTATACCGGGACCGATGATGAGGCGAAGGCGGAAATTGCCCGCCTCATCGAAGAGACCGGCGACGCGGGTTACATTATCGGCGCGGATTGCTCCATTCAGTCTGACACGCCGTATGACCGTATCAAGCTGGCCGTGACCCATCGATAAAAGAATCAAACATAAAAAACTGCGGATGCCCACACCGGGGTCCGCAGTTTTTGCTTATTTGTGTTCTTCGGAAAGCCGCTGCCAGTCCTCAAAATGCGGTTCTTTCCTGTGAATCGCTCCCGTACCGGCGGCAAGGGCGGTCTCATAGTACCAGCATTTGTGCTCGATGAGCGCCATGGTTTGCTTCAGTTCTTCCATCTGCGCTTCCACCACGCGGCGGCGCTCGAGGAACATCTCATAGCGCTCTTTGAGAGAAGCATCGCCCTGCTGGGCCCACTCGGCAAATTTGCGGATGTCCTTGATGGGCATTCCGGTGTGCTTCAGGCACTCGATGACCCGCAGCATACCGATGTCGCTTTCCGAAAACAGGCGATAGCCGGAGGTGCTGCGTTCAACGAACGGCAGCAGCCCTTCGTTGCCGTAATAACGCAGGGTGCTGGACGGAATACCGGTCATTTCCGAAACTTCTTTAATGGTGTAGGGCATAAAATCTCCTCCAAAGATTAAAGTTCACGTTAACTTTTATGCTACACCGATCCCCGCAGAAAGTCAAGCACATAACAAAAAGATCCGCAGCGGTCAGGGCTGCGGATCTGAGACTGTCGGTTAACCTTGTGGCTAAAGATTTCGGAAGTGGTTAAGGCTGCAGTTTTTTCGCTACGGTGAAGGAATAGGCGATGTCGGCCGGAGCACCTTCGGCACACCAATCACTCCTAAAGGAGATCTCGGCTCCCCCGGCCGTGAACGTGAAGTCCCGCGGTGTACCGATTTCCAGCTCCCGCAGAACCGTTCGTCTCGTCCCGGAGAAAGTACCGCCTTCCGGCTGCGCCTGCGCAAAGGACAGCGCAGCAAGAATGAAGGTGTCGCCGTCCAGCCAAAAGTCGGTTTCGCCTTCCCGGTAAACGGAAAGAAGCAGCCCGTTTTCATCCGTCGTATAGGTGAATGCGGTGGGGCCGCCGTTTTCTTCGCCGAGATGGATGACCACGGTGCCCGGCGGAGCGGGGGCCCGCTTCCACTGACCGTTTTCGTCCAGCGTGTAGGCGGGATCTGCGCTGCCGTAATATTTGTCCAGATAATTATAATTCTCTGCAAATTCGGCAACCGTCAGGTCGCCGCGGTTCGGCGGCAGAGCGGAAACCTCTGTGGCCCACAGGTTCAAAAAGACGATCGCGGTGGTCACGAGGAACCATGCGGCGCCGCGCCACGGTTTTACATCGCGGATGGTGTACAGGCGGCGCAGCGGGAATTCGTCCCACGGCTGCTCCTCGCCGTCCAGACACAGATTGTAGCACTTCCACTGCCGGTAAAGGTTATAAAAGGGCGCGCCGTAGCCGTAGCCGTACCGGATGACGTTCCATGTGCGCTGTATACCCTCCTCGTACGTAAGGCGTGTGCCGTCATAATTTGTGATGTGTAAACCGAAGAGCCATTTGCCCGGCGTGGTACCGAAAAAGTGCAGCAGCACGGGCTCAATGCAAAGCATCAGCACATACGCCAGCACAGCCGAAACGGAGGTCGCGATGCGGCCGCCCGCAGAGGCGGGGTTCAGGTGCAAACCCAGCAGGCATAAAAGCTCCAGCGGCAGGAGATACAGGTTGTAATCGAACGTGCGGGCAAAGAGCCGCCGCCACGGGTGCATGGGGTGCGGGATGGTATCGGCTTCCGGCAGCGCGTAGCGCACGGTCTCGGTCTTGGGGCCGCGGGCCAGCCGGTCGAGGTATTTCTCGGCGTTCAGGTCGTCAAACCGCGCGTGATCCTGCTGCATCGCGCGGCAGACCTCCTCCGCGGCGGAGACCGCCTGCTTTTCCTTTGCGAGTGTATGGAGATGCGTGCCGAGCACGTTTTCCAGTGTCTGATTGCCCTGCTGCAGCGCACGGATCTCATCGAGGGAGATGTGCAGGCTGCGCAGCAGCTTGATGCGCAAAAGCGTGTCGGCGTCCTGCTCGGTGTAGTCGCGGTAGCCGTTCGCGAGACGCCCCGGGGCGAGCAGGCCTTCCTTTTCGTAAAAGCGAATGTTGGCGCGGTCCAGTCCGGTGCGCGCCTCCATCTCTTTGATCGTCATGGGCTGAACCTCCTTTCGCCGTCAGTATACGGTATAAAGCGGGTTTACAGTCAAGTGTTTTTTGTAAAATCAGGTCAGGATCCACCACAAAGCCGTGAGCAGCACGAAGAAAACGACGTTGTACGCCGTGAAAACGAGCAGAAAACGCTTCGGCTGTGCGCCTTCGGAAGCCGCGTAGAGCTTGTAGGCGATGAGGCTCGCGAGCGACGCGATCAGCGTGCCGAGCCCGCCGATGTTCACGCCGATGAGCAGCGGCGCCCAGTTTTCGGAGAAGGCGGAGAGCAGCACCGCGGCGGGTACATTGCTGATGATCTGGCTCAACAGCGCGCCGGTCAGCATTTCGCGCCCGGCGATGAATGTACTGAGGAACACGCGGATGGGTTCAATACGCCCCATGTTGCCGATGAACACGAAGAAGCAAATAAATGTCAGGAGCAGGCAGTAATCCACCCGTTTTAGGAGCTTGTGGTCATAGAACAGGACGACGAGCGCGGTCACCGCCGCGGCGATCCACGCTTCCAGAACGCGCAGCACGCTCAGAAGGCTCAGCACGAAGAGCACGGCACAGACCACCTCGGTGCGGACTTTGCGCACGGGCGTTTCGGTGCTCTGCGCGGTGATGGGTTCGCGTTTCACAAGAAAACCACACACCACAAGGAGCAGGAGCGAAAACGCGGCGTAGGGCAGGAGCGTCAGCACAAAGGTGCCGATGTCCATGCCCGAGCCGGAATAGATGTACAGATTCTGCGGGTTGCCGATGGGCGTCAGCATACTGCCGAGGTTCGCCGCGATGGTCTGCAGCGTGACGGTGACGATCGTCAGGCGGGAAAGCCCCGCGCCCTGCAGCAAAAGGATCGAAAGCGGCACGAACGTGAGCAGCGCCACGTCGTTTGTGATCAGCATACTCGAGAAAAAGCAGATGAGCGTGAGGCACAGCACCACGCCGCGGGCGGTTTTTACGCGCTGCAGCAGCGTGTGGCTCAGTGCGGAGAACGTGCCCGCATCGCGAAAGCCCGCCACCACGGTCATCAGGGAGAAGAGGAGGCAGAGCGTGCGGAAATCGATGTACCCGGGGTACTCCCGGTCGGGCGGGACAAAGAACATAGAGACAACAGCCAGCACCGCAGCAATGCACAGCACAGCCTCCTTTTTCAGAAAAGCTTTTACGCGCGCCATGGTTACTCCGTTTCTGCGATGTGCTGCTCCAGAATGGCAGCGCACAGCCCAACCAGCGTGCGGCACGGGATCTTACCGGAGTTCGGGCGGGCGCCGGTCATAGCGGCGGCATCCTTCGTGAGGCCCAAAAGCTCGCGGCAGACAATACTGCCGGTGATTTCGCGGAACTGCGCGGAGCAATCCTGCACGCGCTTGTACAAAGCGGCCTTCGTTTCCTTGTCGGCGGGGTCGCTGTAGCCGTACAGCATACCGAGGGCGAGTGCCATCGCGCTCACGGCGCCGCACACTTCACGCTGACCGCCCACGCCGCCGCCCATCGGGCCGGAAATGCGGGCCGCAAGGTCAAGGTCCATGCCGTAGAGGTCGGCAAAAGCGAGATAAACCGCCTGCGCACAGTTATAGCCGGATTTATGCAGTTCCATGGCCTTTTCGGCGCGGGGGAATGAATGGAGATTTTCCAGAGTGATTTCCATAGTGACATCTTCTTTCTGTGGTTTTTCAAAAAAAGTATAGCACAGGCGGGGGAGTAAGGCAATGTTCGATTGCAGAGGATCACGAAAAATGGTATAATCAGGACAGGTTTTGAAAAGGAGTTTTTGCCATGCCCAGATGCACCGTGCACCCGATCGATCATTTTGATGACCGCAAATTTGTTGTGATCCTGTCCCATATGGACGGAAAATACGTGCTCAGCCGCCACAAGGCCCGCGAGACCTGGGAGACGCAGGGCGGGCACATCGAGCCGGGCGAAACGCCGCTCGAGGCCGCAAAGCGGGAGCTCTGGGAGGAATCCGGCGCAGAGGAATACACCATCGAGCCGATTTTTGATTACTGGGCCACCGATGACATCGGCTCGGCCACCGGCGCGGTGTTCCGTGCGGAGATCACAAAGCTCGGCCCCATTCCCGCGGGCAGCGAGATGGCGGAGGTGCGCCTCTTTGATACGCTGCCGGACGTGTTCACTTACACCTACATCTCCACCGTGCTGTTTGCCGAGGAGAAAAAACTGGGAAAATAAGCGCCGGACGTACGGCGATCCATACAATTTGTTTCGGGAGGAATTTACAGTGAAAAGCAAAATCGAAAAACTGCGCAATGCCATGGCGTTCACCCGCATCTACAAGCAGTACAGCGGCGATATTTACCTGCGCGAGGCCATGTGTCTCGATTTTCAGCTCGAGCATATTCTGGTGCCTATCGACGAAAAGGACGGCATTGCCGGCCGGTATGAGCACGATTTCCTCGGCTTCAGCACGCAGGTGGGCGGCTATTCCCCGATGGCAGGCGGTCCGTACACGTACTATTTCAACGAGATGGGCTTTTGTCAGGCGCTGGAAGCCTGCGATGCCGAACTGACCGCCGCGGAGAAGTTTGAGCTTCTCGCGCTGCAGGCCTTTTGGCATGAGGAGCAGACCTCCCGCAAGCTGGATCTCGCCTTTGCCGAACGCTTCGGCTATGTGCCGCCGAAGAGCTACCACGGCCCCGGCGTGGGCAATTGCGATTGCCGCGTGGCAGGTACGAATCTGGATTTTGACAAGCTGATCCGCCTCGGCCTGGACGGGCTCGACCGCGAGATCGATGCCGCCGCGGCGAAAAACGGCGCGTCCTCGTTCTATACCGCGCTGAAGCTGTGGATCGAAAGCCTCCGAAAGGCCTGTGCCCGCTATCAGGTGCAGGCGGAGAATATGGCGGAAACGGCCGAAACCGACGCGGACCGCACCCGGTTCCGCAGTATGGCTTCCGCGCTGAAAAACATTCAGCACAACGCCCCGCAGAATTTCCTCGAGGGTGTGCAGCTGATGTGGATCTACGCCGTCAGCTGTGACCTGATGAACTACAGCCGTATGGACGATTATCTCGGGCACCTCTATGCCGCGGATATCGATGCCGGGCGAATCACCGAGGAGGAGGGTGTGCAGATCGTTCTGTACCTCTATAAGCACCTGAAGGAAATCGACAAGGTGCACGACTGCCGCATCATCATCGGCGGCGTGGGCAGACGCTGCCCGGAAGAAGCCGACCGCCTCGCAATGATCATCATGGAGGCCTCCCGCCGGTTCCGCGAGACCGTGCCGCAGCTGACTTTGCGCTACTACAGCGGCATGAGCGAGACCGTGTTCCGAAAGGCCATGGAAGTGAACGCCGAGGGCGTC
>JAFQWC010000039.1 GCA_017407665.1 Clostridia bacterium
GAATTCGGCGAAGCCGCCGCGGTGGCGATCCTCTTCAACCTCGGCGAAATGGCGGAGGGCATCGCGGAGCATCGCTCCCGCCGCAGCATCGAGGCGCTCACCGAAATGCGCCCCGACACTGCCCGTGTCCTGCGGGACGGCGAAGAAAAGCTCGTTGCCCCGGCGACGGTACATGTGGGCGAGACCGTCGTGGTCAACCCCTACGAGCGTATCCCGCTGGATGGCGTTGTGACCGCCGGCGGCTCGTTCATCGATAACGCCGCGCTGACCGGCGAAAGCCTGCCCGTGGAGGTGCAGCCCGGGGACAATGTGCTCTCCGGCGGCATGAACGGCAGCGCCAAACTGGAGCTGCGCGTCACAAAGCGGTTTGAAGACTCCACAGCCAGCCGCATCCTGCGGATGATCGAGGAATCTTCCGCGAGAAAGGGCAGCGCGGAGAGACTCATCCGCCGGTTTGCCCGGGTATACACTCCCATCGTGCTGGTTCTGGCCGTACTGGTGGCGGTGCTGCCGCCGCTCTTTGGCTGGGGCGATTTCACCACTTGGCTGTACCGCGCGCTGACCATGCTCGTGGCCTCCTGCCCGTGTGCGCTGGTCATTTCCGTGCCGCTCGGCTTTTTTGCGGGCATCGGCGTGGAATCCAAGGCCGGCATGCTCCTGAAGGGCGGCAAATATCTGGAGGCACTGGCCAAAACCGAAGCCGTTGTGCTGGATAAAACCGGAACCATCACGAGCGGAACGCTGTCCGTGTCCTCAATTTGGGCGGCGGAAGGTTTTAAGGAAGAGGATATTCTGAAACTAACCGCTGCGGTGGAAGCCCGCTCCGCGCACCCCGTGGCGAAAGCCATCTGTGCGGCGGCAGGGGATGTACCAGAGACGGAGGAAATCGAAGAAATCGCGGGCCTCGGTGTCCGCGCGAAGCTGCAGGAGAAAACGATCCTTGCGGGACGCAAGACCTTCCTGGAGGAAAACGGCGTGGATGTATCCGCTATGCCGGACTGCACGGTAGCTGTGGCGATCGAAAACCGGTGCATCGGCGCGATCACACTGGCCGATACCGTAAAGCCGGATTCCAAAGCGGCAATCGACGATCTGAAAGCGGCCGGCGTGCAGCGTGTCGTCATGCTGACGGGTGACCACGCGCAGGCGGCACAGGTCGTGGCCGGGCAGGTGGGCATCACGGAGGTGCACAGCGGTCTCCTGCCGCAGGATAAGGCGGCGCTTGTGGAAGCCATGGAGGGCACCCGCGTGTTTGTGGGCGACGGCGTGAACGATGCACCGGTGCTGGCGGCGTCGGATTGCGGCATCGCGGTGGGCTTAGGCTCCGAGGCGGCCATCGAAACGGCGGATGCCGTGCTTTCCGGCGGCAGTTTGTCCCTGCTGCCCAAGGCGATCCGTCTGGCCAGACGCTGTATGAACGTGATCTATTTCAACATCGTGTTTGCCCTCGCGGTCAAGGCGGCGGTGCTCATTTGTACCCCGATGGGCTTTGTACCCATGTGGATGGGTGTGTTTGCCGATGTGGGCGTGATGGCGCTTACCGTGCTCAACACGCTGCGCATCCTGAGATTCAAAGCACAATAACCGAAATAAAAACGATCGGCAAAAGATTCTGCCGATCGTTTTGTCTGTTCAGGAAGAGATGCGCCGGTCAATGGCGTCACGGTAAAAAGCATTTTCCTGGTTTTTGATGACATACCGGTGGGGGCCGCTGGGGTTTTCTGTAAAGAAGTTTGCGCCGTCTTTGGGGTCCACGCGTGCGTACCCCGTAACCGTGTCATAACCGGCCGCTGCTTCGTCTCCAATGAGCGCAAGCAGGATGAGCATCGGGTCCCACGAGCTTCTCCCGTTTTCGGAGCCGTGGTCCTTGAGCACACCGTGCAGCGGGTCGCAAGCGGAGAGCGTACTACCCGTGATGACATCCCAGCCCACTTCCCAGCCGAGGAACGTGACCGGAACCGGGCAGTGTTTGCAAAAGTCAGAGGCAGCCGTGCGGGCGCGCGGATTGAGGCAGAAATTGTGCTCTGTTTCGCCGGCGCCGTCCCATTTGCCACCCATGACCCAGAGTTTCGATACCTTCTCCCGTACCAGTTCCAAACCGGTTTTCGGAGAGAGATCGTCTGCGGGACTGTTCAGAACGGCGGTGATCACCTGCAGAAAGCCGATCTCTAAAATTTCGACCGGGCCGTCCGCTGCGGCGAGCAGTCTGCGGTAAAGGCGTACGGCGTCTTCGGCATCCGCATTGCTGCCATCTGGACAATAGGTGTCGGCAAGGCGTTTCTGGTAACTTGGTATGCCGGTGAAATCGGTCCCGGCAGCATCCAGGCCGAGGGGGATATCGTACAGACCCTCCGCGCGGAGAAAACCACACAGGGAAGCGGCGGAATACGTCATACAGGCGTTGATGCCGATGCCCAGCAGACGGATCTCCTGTTTTTTGGCAGCGCGCGCCAGCATACGAACCGCCACAGCGTCATCACAATCGGACCACCAGTCCGTGCCCAAAATGAAGTTTCTCATAATATGCCCTCCGGTTTCCGTTTGGTTCTGTCCGTAGTATACCGCAGACAGCGGGCCTTGGTAAGCCGCGAAATCATTTTGTGGCGAGCTCGGTTCCGGGATAAAAATACGCGAGGATGGAGCGGTAGTCCGCGCCTGTTTCCGCAAGATACAAAGCGCCCGCCTGACTCATGCCCACGCCGTCACCCGCGCCCAGAGTGAGCATGCGGAAATTTTCCCCGTCAAAAGACACGGAAAAAGCGGCGCTGCGCAGGGAAAGTGCCTCCCGCACGTCCTGGCCGGACAGTGCCGTGCCGCAGAGATTTATGCTTTCCACATAGCCGCTTGTGCTGCGGACCGACTCCGAAAACCACGTCTCGGGTGATTCGGTAAAGGCGATTCCGGGAAATGCCGCCCGCACCGTATCCGGCGTAAGCGTGGTTTCTGCCCGGCAGTCGGGGCGCAGCAGGTCGGTCGGGCAGGGGACCGCCGTGAGCCACGCAAGATCCGCTGTGCCTTCGACAGCATCAGCGGGCTGTGTGCAGCCGGCCGAAACCGCAAAGAACGGCGCCGGTACGACGCGGCCGCTGTGTGTGAGAACCAGATTTTCGGTTTCCCGGCACAAAGCCGTGATGCGCGCGTAAATTTCAGGCCATGCGTCTCCGTACAGGTTTTGAAATTTTTCGGCAGGGGCGTAGACGTGCAGATCCTCCGTGCTGCAGGTAAAATCGGCACCGTCCGTCGTGTTGTGCAGATGCGCATACCACGCCGTGGAACGAATAGAAACAGCCTGCGCCTGAACGGCAGCGTCCGGAGCGTCGGGCGACAGCGCACAAAGTACCGCAAGGGGCAGGAAATCCGCTTCGGAAAGGTACAGCGTGGTGCCGGTGCTGGTGTCCAGGATGCGCAGAGCATCCGGGATGTTCTCCTGCACAGCGGCGGACGGCATGGGAGAGACCGTGCTTTCCGGCGGAACAACGGATGCCGTACCGGACAGAAAATGCTGTACCGCCAAAGGGCAGGCGCCCAGATAGAAC
>JAFQWC010000040.1 GCA_017407665.1 Clostridia bacterium
AGGAGAGAATAGTCCTTGTTCTGCTCCCGCAGGGCGGTGTTTTCCTCTTTGAGCCGGTCGTTGCTTGCTATCAGATGTTCGTTCTCCCGATACAGCTTTCCGTTTCTCTCATTGATCCGATGGTAGTTATCCCAAGCCTTTGCGCACTGGACGATGAGACTTTTTACCATCTTTTTTAGCTTTTTGATCAGCGGCTCGGCAAACTTGGCCTTATAGCTCTTGGCTGTCATAAACCCCTGCGGTTCGGGAAGCTGATACTCAGGATCGTGTGCCAGCTTATCTTCCATATCTTGATAGGATTGTTCTCCGTCCTCCAAATTGTTGATCCGTTTGGCCAGGGTATTGAACTCTGCTGACCTGTCGGCTAGCTTTTCTTCCACGGCTGCAAGCTCCTTTGTACGCTCCTGCTTCTTGTAGTCGATTACGCTCAGATGCTCTTCATGGGTGCCTTTCTGCTCCCATTCAAAGCCGTGCCGGAACATGGCAATGGCGAGCTCCTTCTTTTCGGACAGCACCCATTGATTCCACTCCGTCGCTCCACGGGTACCGCCACGAAAGCCCTGTGCGGCGAGAGCCTGTTTCAGCGATACCCGTGTATCCAGTCCTCGCTTGCTGCCGGTGGTGAAGGGAACGAAATCAATGTGGATATGAGGCGTGGCCTCGTCCATGTGCAGATGGGCAGAGAAGACATACAGGTTGGGGTTGCGTTCCTGAAAGCCCTGGTAGTATTCATCCAGCGCCACCTTGGCCTGTTCTCCGATCTCTGTTCCAGATCCCGTATCATCCCGATTGCCGATCTGAATAATCAATTCATGGAAGGGCTTTTCTTGTTTTCCGGTACGAATCTTCTCATAGTAATTGTCGATCCGTCTGTCAGAGCGTGTCTGCTTGGCATTGTACCGTTCCAGGGCTTCATCGAAGAGCTTGTGATAGACCTGCTTGATCGACTCGTTGCAGTATTCGATATTGAGATGGGTGCGCTCTGGGTCCACGTTTGCCGCCTTAAATTTCCGGCTGTTGTGATTGACGGAGCCTTTCCCGACCTCGGCGCTGATCGTTCTTTTCATTTCAAATCACATCCTTTCCTTTCGCTGCGACAGCAGAGGCCTTTGTTACTTTCTGCGAAAGTAACGCAAAAGCACTTTTGACAGCCTGCGGCCATCAAAAGATGCTGTTGCGCTCTCCGAGGGGGATGCCGGAAGCATCTTCCCGCTGCTACGTTCCGATGCTCCCGGAGGGGCGCTGCCCCTGCTATCTGCGGATAGCTCCCCGGCAGGGAGCGCCCTTTGAAAAGGGCTCCCTTGCATCCCCGCCGAAACATACGGTGACGATGATGACGATGGTGACGATATTTTCGTCACCGTTCCCAATCCCATAATAATCGTCATCACCGTCACCTATCGTCACCCTCAATCCTCCTCAAGCGGACGAGGCTGCCTGCCTTGGTGCGTTTACAGGTGTAGGCAATCGAATACAATTGAGCCAGTTTTTCCTTGCCTACATTCAGCTTTCTAATCAGTAAATTTGGCTGAATACTGTCCTGCAACAGCGCTGCCAGCTCGCTTGCCCGTCCTTCCCATTCCGGTGCATCGTCCGTGAGAACGGCAGCGACAGTTTCCAAAAATGGATCGGGCTGTAGCTCCCACGGCCTCGCTTCGCTTCTTTCAAATTCCCAGACCAAGCGGTCTTCATCACGGACCAGATAGATCGTCTGATCCGGCTGATCCCGTCCTGTGATGGCCAACGCCGCATTCATGGACGTTCTCTTTTCCTTGTTGAGGATCATAGCTCCGTCTGCGGCACCCATCAGACCGTTTGTGCCGGAAATCATCTCAAAGATATCTTCCGCCCGCTGTTTCCTCGTGTGGTGCACGACCAACACGCAGATTCCGCGTGCATCGGTAAACTGCTTCAATTTACCTATGGTTTCATAATCATCGGCATAACTGTAGAGGTCACCGGATGACATCCGCACCTTTTGAAGCGTATCGATGATAATCAAACGGGTATCCGGGTTCTCTCTCAAATAGTTATCGAGCTGAGTTTCAAGGCCGGAGCTTATCTTTTGTGAAGAGATAGCAAAGGACAGGGCGTCTGTACCCTCCACACCAAACATTCGAGCCAGGCGGTTCTGCAGACGCCTCTGATCATCCTCCAATGCGAGATATAGTACCCCGCATTGATGAACGAGGTACTCCCAAAGCTGTTTCCCTGTACTGACATGGTAGGCAATTTGTGCTACCAGGAAAGACTTGCCAACCTTAGAAGCTCCGGCAAGGATATACGTGCCGGGATATAGCAGCCCCTCCACAACGGGAGGCCTGACATCAAATTCCCGGTCATAGAGTTCGTTCATTGAAAACGTGTGCAGATATGCCGGGTCCGTCATGCGCCGCATTTTCCGCTGTAATTCCTCAAAATCCTTGATTTCTGCGGTTTCATCGGTTATACTATCGCTAGTACATTTTGTGAGTGATCGCCCGTCATCTGCGCCAACAGATGTGTTCAGGGCGGTCATTCTCGTTTTATCCGTCATTCCGATCCCTCCTTCATTCCATATAGCGTCCGGGTGATCAGCTCGATGTTGTCCAGCAGCTCGTCCCGGAGCTCGCCGGCAGCCTCGATGCGTTTAAGTTCGTCGAGAACGGCGGCAAGCTGGTTCCATAGTGCCTTGTATACTTTCGGATTGCCCTGGACCACGATATCCCGGTTCATGCACCGGCGATAGCAGTATTCCTGCTTCGGCAGGCCGGAGAGCGCTACGGCAGCGTTGATCTGCTCGTTTTCTTCAGGCGATACCCGGAACCCCACTGTGATATTTCTCCAACGATTGTGTTCGTCTCTGTTTTTTGCTGACATTTTACAAATCCACCTTTCTAAAATCATTGAGCTTGCTCGCCATATCCGCCTGTGTGGACGGGAACAGGTGAGCGTAGTTATACGTGATATTGATGCTTTCATGGCCGACCCGATCCGCAATCGCTACAGCCGAATATCCCATGTCGATCAACAGGGAAATGTGGCTGTGCCGGAGATCATGGATTCTGATCCGCTTTACGCCTGCGGCGGCTGCGCCACGATCCATTTCATGGTGAAGGTAGCTCTTTGAAACTTCAAAGATACGGTCATTATCTCCGATCCCATAGAGCTGCTTCATATAATCCTGCATCTCGTCCACCAGAAAGTCCGGCATCACGATATCCCGGACGCTCTTGGGCGTCTTAGGATCTGTGATGACGTCTCTTCCGTCAATTCGCTGATAGGATTTTGTGATCGAGACCGTTTTGCGCTCAAAGTTGAAATCTGCCGGTGTGAGCGCCAGCAGTTCGCCCTCACGGATGCCGCACCAGTAAAGCATTTCAAAAGCATAGAAGGAAACGGGCTTGTCCATGATCGCAAAGGAAAACTTCTGATATTCCTCCTGCGTCCAGAAAAGCATTTCCCGGCTCCTGGCTTTACCCATGTTGCCGACCTTCGCTGCCGGATTCTCATGCAGCCCGTAATACTTTACAGCGTGATTGAAAACGGCGCTGAGCTGATTGTGCAGCGTTTTCAGATAGACCGGCGAATAAGGATTCCCGTTCTTATCCTTGCTGTTCAACATCTTGTTCTGCCAGGCAATCACGTCTTTTGCCTGTATCTCGTTTATTTTCCGCTTCCCGAAATACGGGAGAATTTTCGTGCGGAGGATGTGCTCCTTGGTATGCCAGGTGTTTTCCTTGATCCGGCTTTTCATATCTGCCGTATAGGTCTCCACGAAGCTGGCAAAGGTCATATCCAGATCCGCTTTCGTCTTACTGAGCTGTTCACGCTCCCATGCCAGGGCTTCCCGTTTCGTAAGGAAACCTCGCTTTGTCGTCTGCTTTCGTTCTCCCTGCCAATCGGTATAACGATAGTAGACCTTCCATGTGTTTGTTTTCGGTTCCTTGTAGACTGCCATTCAAATCACTTCCTTTCTCTGTTTTCGGCTGTGCCGTAGCAGATCTTTTCCATGAAGTACTGTTTGTTGACCCGTCCGGCTATTGTTAAGAACCCTTTTTCCTTCAGCTCAGCGTTGAGCTTTTGGACGATTTTGTAGGCGTAAGACTTGGAAATCCCAAGCATTTCCGCTACTTCATCTACCTTCATAAAAGTGTTACTTGCCATATTTGCCCTCCTTTCCCTCTGTTCTTTTATTCAATTGTTTTCTTTAGTGTCGGAATACTTTCTTGCCGCCTTCCGATTTGCCCGGGCGGATGTGCCATTACCGTGGCACACGACGGTTGAAACTTAAACGATATTGTTTAGTTCCTGCCCATTATACTAAACGTATCTGTTAAAGTCAAGAGGTTTTCGAGAAAATACTAAATATTTTTGCTTAAGATATTCTTGACACACTTAAACGCTTCTGCTATAATGTACTCAAGTACATATGTAGGAGGGTTTTCCTATGGCTATTGGCGAAAGAATTCGCTTTATCCGCAACCTGCGGGGCATGACACAGAAATATCTCGGTACTTTGGTCGGCTTTCCGGAGAAGACCGCCGATATCCGCATGGCTCAATATGAGGCAGGCACCCGTACACCGAAGGAGGATCTGACTAAAGCCCTGGCTGCTGCGCTTGATGTTTCTCCGCTTGCTCTCAATGTGCCTGATATTGACAGTCATTTCGGGATCATGCACACCTTGTTCGCTCTTGAGGATCGTTATGGTCTCGTTGTCGAAATCAGAGACGGTGAAATCCTTTTTCGCATTGACCCTCGTAGGGGGAAAGAGGCAGCCCAGCTTTCTGAACAGGTTTCCGCATGGGCAACCATTGCGGAGAAGTACCATGCCGGAGAGATCAGCAGAGATGAATACGATAAGTGGCGCTATTATTACCCCGAATTCGATGACACACAGATCACCGCAAAAGTACCCTCGCAGGAGCTGAGCGATGCCATGGTCAAGGCGTTTAAGAAAAAGTTGAAGGATTGATGTCTTCATCCACTTCCTTTCCAGACAAAAGAAAAAGAGCTAACTGATCCAACAAAAATCAGTTAGCTCTTTATTTATGAGTAATGCTTAAAGTGTTGTCAAAACGTTGTCACGAGGCGTCTTGAAGCCTCAAAAACCCAGTATTTATGCGGGTTTGCAGCGTTTCGTGGATTATTCCCACTCAATGGTGCCGATCGGCTTCGGGGTGAGGTCCATGAGGACGCGGTTGATGCCTTCCACCTCGTGGGTGATACGGTAGGTGATGTGGTGCAGCAGTGCGTACGGGATCTCTTCGATGGTGGCGGTCATGGCGTCGGTGGTGTTCACGGCGCGGATGATGGCCGGCCAGCCCTCGTAACGGCTTTCGTCTTTCACGCCGACACTCTTGATGTCCGGGATGACGACGAAATACTGCCATACCTTACCGGCGAGGCCGTTCTTATCGAACTCTTCGCGCAGGATGGCATCGGCTTCACGCAGGGCGTGGAGTCTGTCTCTGGTGATGGCGCCGAGGCAGCGAACGCCGAGGCCCGGTCCCGGGAACGGCTGACGATAGACCATAGCGTGCGGCAGGCCGAGCGCCTCACCGACAACACGGACTTCGTCCTTAAAGAGCAGCTTGATCGGCTCGACCAGCTCAAACTTCAGATCTTCCGGCAGGCCGCCCACGTTGTGGTGGGACTTAACAGCCTTCTTGCCTTCTGCCTGCTTGATGCTCTCGAGGATATCGGGGTAAATGGTGCCCTGTGCCAGATAATCGATGTCGTCCAGCTTGCGGGCTTCATCGGCAAACACGTTGATGAACTCTGCGCCGATGATCTTTCTCTTCTTCTCCGGGTCGGCTACACCGGCCAGCAGATCGAGGAAACGATCGGTCGCATCCACATAGATGAGGTTTGCATCCAGGCCGTCCTGGAAGAGCTTGATGACGTTCTCGGATTCATCCTTGCGCATCAGGCCGTGGTTTACGTGCACACAGACAAGCTGCTTGCCGATGGCCTTGATCAGCAGCGCGGCCACAACGGAGGAGTCCACGCCGCCGGACAGTGCCAGCAGAACCTTCTTATCGCCAACCTGCTTGCGGACTTCGGCTACCTGCTCGGCAATAAACGCATCGGCCAGTTCTTTTGTAGTGATGCGTGCCATGCTTTCCGGTCTCAGATTGCTACTCATATTTTGACCATCCTTTCAGCGAGGTGTGCGATTTGTCCGTTCTGCACGGCGGCATACAAAAGCATACCGTAGCCAGCGCGCAAAAGGCACCGGAACCGATCATCGGCCCCTCCCTCATTTCCTATTTATGCATCATATTTTATCAAATTCGTGAAAATCCGTCAATGCACAGCTTCATCATTTTCAGTTTTTTGAGAAGAAAAAAACTGTGCGTACTGACAATAAATTTCCACCTCTACTATGTCCCGCTTCCTCTCCCTTATTCCCCCACGCGACGCTGCTTTGCCGAAAACCAAGGGTACTTCTTTCTGTATTTTGTCCGTCAGAAATCCGCACATTGCTCGCGGAGGATCTCCACATAGCGGCGGACTTTTTCGATGCTGCCGCTCACCTGATAGACGTCCCGCTGGGTGATCTCCAGCGTGCAGCCGCGCGCGGCCTGTACGGTCTTCCGGATATGCTGCCGCAGGGCTTCTTCGTCCATTTGATTGCCGACGCCGAGGAAATTCGGGCTGGGCTTTCTGTGGTACACGGTCTTTCTGCCGCGCAGCCGCTCGCCCATAAATTCTTCATTGCACCACGGCGAGATGGACACCTTTCTGAGGTTTTCCGCCTTACTCAGGCAGTTTTCCCAGATGGGGTCCACCGCCTCGCAGCAGCCGTATGAAAAGAGTCCGTACCGGTCAAACACCTTTTTATAATACGGGAAAATGAATTCCTCGAACATGGCGGGCGAAATTCCCGCGGTTTCCTGAGAATCCATAAACCCCCAGATCTGCGTGGTCTTCGTGACCTTTTCTTCCGGCAATTCCGTTGTAAAGCAGTAGGTGCCCTGTCCGAGCCCTTCAGAGGACACCGTGGGCAGCAGACAGTTTTCCTGCTCCATGCGGTCGAAAAGGCGAATATAGTCGTCCGCGAGAAGATCCATCATGCGGTGGAACAGCTCCGGTGCATCGTACATGGCCACGTACATATCTTCCATGCTCATCAGGTGCACGATGTTCTGCGTGGGCACCACGTACAGGGATTGCCCGGTGATCTTGGCCGGCAGAATATCCCCGAAAATCTCATTCAGTGCATCCACGCGCTTCTGTGTTTCCGCAAGCGGCTCGATGGTGATCGGCGACGGCTGCAGCTTGTGGAAATCTTCCTCCAGATCGAAAATCTGCGACACAAAATAATGGCCGAGACCCGCTGTGCGTTCCACTTTTACCGGCAGCCCGAAGGGCTCCAGAGAAGCGCGACGCGTGACCGGCAGATGGTCCCGCACGAAGGTATCGTCTCCAAAATGCGTGTGATTGATCGTGTTGGAAAGGAGCATCCACTCCAGACGGCGGGCTTCCTCCGTTTCACACTGCATCAGCGCGGGCAGAATATCCTCCGCAAAGGTACCGAGCTCCACCGTGATCATCGGACGCGTATCCCCACGGCAATCGTTCAGTGCGGTCCATTCGGTCCGCAAAGTATCCATTTTCGGGCTGTGCGCGATCTCCGCCTGCAGTTTGGCAAGGTCGCGCAGCCGCATAAGTTCTTTCTGTGTCATCGGTCACTGCTCCTCTCGGTGGACAGGATGTGCTCTGTTAGGCGTGGGATAAAGTCGGAATGCGGATCTGATTTTCGCTGAACAGCTCCGCCGCCCCGCCCTTGACAAAGAAGGTGCAGTCCTCCTCGTGCCAATCCGCCTGTTTCCAGCCGGTCACATCCGCCGGAGAAAAGCCCAGCGTGACTTTCCTGACCGTACCGCCAAACGTCGCGATGACGTCCTCGATCTGCAGCGTCTGCGGGCCGAACACATTGTGGATGAACAGGTCGTCCCCCTCCTGCTCCGCGATGATCCATGCATCCAGCGCGGCGCTGTGGAAAACCGCCTCCTGCATGAACTGGAAGACATAGAAGAAGATGAGCTGCGGGTTGCCGAGCATTTCGCAGCCGGACACGAACCGGCTTTCCTCCATGGCTTTTTCCAGACGCATCCGGTTTTCCGGCGTGTCCATCGGAACCATTTCGAGTGTGTTTTCCCCACTCTGGATGACCGATTGGAGCAGATATACTCCTTCCCGGTTTCAAAACCGAACTTCGGGTAAAAATGCACCACATTGTCACCGCCGAACAGGTACATACCGTCCGCATCAGCAAAATCTTTGTCGATTTCCGCCATCAGGGCACGGATCAGCCCGCGGTTGCGATGGCTTTCTTCGGTCATAACGGTGCCAAGCTGCACCAGCTTCCATCGCTTGCCGCTGACCAGCATATCCGTGCGGTTTGCGGAAACATTCGCGATGACCCGTCCGTCTTCCACCATGGCGTACGGGATATAGTTGTCCGTCCAATAGCCGTTCTGCAGCCAGCCTTCAAAATTCAGGCCAAAGGTTTTTTCGGCCAATGCATTAAAGCTGCGGCGCAGGGCTTCGTTTTCGCGGATATTTTTTACAATCTCCATAAGGTCCCCTCATACAGTCCTCCGTTTACAGGCGGGACTGCTTTCCGATAAATTTTGATAATAAAAATATATCACTTTTCTTTTGAATTGTAAAGCGGCTGACCGGTTCTGTTTTTCGCACGACCGGATCATTTTCCTGCTGCAGCAAAACCTGTCATCCGGAACCATGTATACTTTTTTCGTTCGATGAATATATTCTGTCATCCCGCAAATGCCGAAAAATGGCAGTTTCTTTTCCATTTCCTGCATTTCTTTAAAATCGATCCAGCTCTTTTTGATCATTCTCACCTCATTTTCATCAAATAAATGACACAATTTTCCTTTTTTCTTTTGAAATATATTGTCAAATCTGAAAATATGTGCTAGAATAACACCATGTTCCGCGTGGAGGGTTCCCGCTCAGTTTTGCAGGATTCCGTTTTCGAAATTGCGTTTCACGGGGATTCATCACAGTATTCATCATTGAAGGGGCGATCATATGTCTTATGTAAGTGAACAGCTTGAGCTGTTGAAGAAAAAGAACGCAGGCGAGCCGGAGTTTATTCAGGCCGCTACAGAGGTTCTCACCTCTCTGGAAAAGGTGATCGAAGCCAATCCGCAGTACCAGAAGGAAGGCATTCTGGAAAGAATTGTAGAGCCGGAGCGCCAGATCATGTTCCGTGTTCCGTGGGTGGATGACAACGGCAACGTGCAGGTCAACCGCGGCTACCGTGTACAGTTCAACTCCGCCATCGGTCCGTACAAGGGCGGTCTCCGTTTCCATCCGTCCGTTAACCTGAGCATCATTAAGTTCCTCGGTTTTGAGCAGACCTTCAAGAACTCCCTCACCGGCCTCCCGATGGGCGGCGGCAAGGGCGGCGCAGACTTTGACCCGCGCGGCAAGTCCGACCGCGAGATCATGGCATTCTGTCAGAGCTTCATGACCGAGCTTTATCGCCACATCGGCCCGGATACCGACGTGCCCGCCGGCGATTTGGGTGTTGGCGCACGCGAGGTTGGCTATATGTTCGGCCAGTACAAGCGCCTTGTCAACCGTTACGAAGGCGTGCTCACCGGCAAGGGCCGTTCCTACGGCGGTTCTCTGATCCGTCCGGAAGCCACCGGTTACGGCGCAGTTTACTATCTCGTTGAGATGCTGAAGTCCTTCGGCGATGACATCCAGGGCAAGACCATTGCGGTTTCCGGCTTCGGCAACGTGGCATGGGGCACCGTAAAGAAGGCCACCGAGCTCGGCGCCAAGGTCGTCACCATCTCCGGCCCGGACGGCTATGTCTATGATCCGGACGGCATCTGCACCGAAGAAAAGATCAACTATATGCTCGAAATGCGTGCATCCGGCCGCGACATGGTCAAGGATTACGCGGATAAGTTCGGCGTACCGTACTTTGCGGGCAAGCGTCCGTGGGAGCAGAAGGCAGACATCGTGATGCCGTGCGCAACCCAGAATGAGGTCAACATCGACAATGCAAAGGACATCATCGCCAACGGCGTGAAGTACTATGTGGAAGTTTCCAATATGCCGACTACTCTGGAGGCTGTGGAATATCTCCGTGCAAACGGCGCGATCGTTGCACCGTCTAAGGCAGTTAACGCAGGCGGCGTTGCCGTTTCCGGCCTCGAGATGAGCCAGAACTCCATGCGTTATTCCTGGACTGCTGAAGAAGTGGACGCGAAGCTGCACCAGATTATGACCGATATCTACAAGAACTCTTTCGAAGCTGCCAAGAAGTACGGCATGGACGGCGACCTCATCGCCGGCGCCAACATCGCAGGCTTTGAGAAGGTTGCAGACGCTATGCTCGCACAGGGCGTGGTGTAAGCCAAATTCCCATACATATCCGGAAGCTCTGCAGAAAACTGCAGGGCTTCCTTTTTTCACACCGGACAAAATTCCGCAAGCGCGGAAATGCACGTTCCGTCGCCGTATCGTATACTTTAGACAGACCAAAGGAGGGATCGCCATGGAAGGGTACACATTGCTGCAGCAGGCCATTCGATACATCGAAGACCATTTGCTGGAGGATCTGAATTTTGAGACCGTAGCCAGAGAGGTGCACATGTCCGGCTATGAGTTTCACCGTGCGTTCCGGTATCTCTCCGGTATGACGGTCACGGCGTACATACGAAACCGCAGGCTATCCCTTGCCGGGCAGGAGCTTTTAGAGACAAATACGCGGGTAACCGATATCGCTCTGAAGTATGGCTACGAAACGCCGGAAAGCTTTACAAAGGCGTTTACACGTTTTCACGGTACCGCACCGCGAAACGCAAGGCAAGCCGGTACACCGCTTAAGCTGTTTCAGCCCTTGGTCGTCAAACTGATCATGGAAGGTGGAAAAACAATGGACTATCGTTTGGAGCACACGAAAGCAAAAGAATTCATCGCACTCGTCAGAAGTTTCCCCAATAGTATTGCCAGCGAACCGGATAATCAGGACATCGCAGACTTCTGGGGTGAACCGGAAACACGTGTACTTGTGGACAGGCTGCGTGCGCTGCGCCCGATCGGGAAAAAGGATCTCTTTGGTCTTTGTTCACCGAAGGACGCGGATACCTTCGACTACGGCATCGGTGTACTGGTGGACAGCGACACCGCGCATTTTGATGCGGACGTTCTGCTGCGGGAGGGATATTCCCTCTGGACTGTGGAACCCGGCACCTTTGTGGTGCTCGAATGCCTCGGTGAGACCGGCGACAGCATCGAGAAAATGTGGGAACGCTTCTACAAAGAGTTCCTGCCGCAGATGGGATACAAAGCAGCGCAGAAGACAGACTTTGAGGTCTACTTGGAAAAAGGACGGCCCGGCTTGTTCTGCGAACTGTGGATCCCCGTAGAAAAGTAAATACAGGCAAAACAAGCCCGGTGCATACGGATTGCACCGGGCTCGTTCAGTTTGAGTCACAACTTTTTATCTGGCTTTCAGGACACGCTCAGCCAGCTCCATCCGGTCTTTGCGCATGGACTGCACATAATACGGCGTGCCGTGGATCTCGCTCAGAACTTTCAGATAGCTCTCCGGCTCACCCACGATCCATGCTTCTTTGCCGCCGGCACGGATCTTCCGGTAGACATCCAGCCATGCTTCGGCCGGCTTTTTGCCGTCACCCCTCTGCCACTGCACGGCGTGGAGCTTCGGCAGCGCCAGAATATCATCCAGATGATTCAACTCGCCAACGCCATCCAGATGATAGATGGTATTCGTCAGGCGTTCCGTATCTTTGCGCAGCGTGGAAAGCACAAACTGCCGGAACATGGGGTTACTGATCATATACGAAAAATCGCACTGCGGAATATAGGACGGCGCTGAGCTTAAAAGCGCACTCCAATCCGTGTAGCCGTTCTGCGGCTGCAAGACCTGTGCGAAATCGTCATAGGCTGCATACCATGCCGTCTCGATCTCCGCAACGAGGCGTTCCACCTCTTCCGGTGCATCATAGAGATCCATCAGCAGGTTTTCGCTGCCCCTGAGGGAAGCCGCCACATCCATCACGCCGCCGAGATCGGGCATACTCATCATGACCGCGCCGTTCCATTTTTCAAGGCCGGCCCGGTACAGATCCTTAATGCGCTTCACGTAAATATTATCCGGGTCGTACTGTGCGTGAATCTCCTCAATTTCCATTTCCTTCTGTGGGAAGAACCACACACGGCCGGAGCTGTTATCCAGCTTCGCCCCGCAAAACGCAGCCAGGGAGCCCGGCCCAAACGCGCTGAAATGCACGATCGGGAATGCATCGCCCAGATACTCCCGCTGCCCGAGCGCGTGATCCATCGCGTCAATCACTTCCTCCGCCGAATACGAAAAATCCGCACAGGTCTCCTGCGACAGCTCCGGCACAGGCCAGGGTTCTGCAGGATAGGCATCCGAAATGGTGATCGACGTCAGCGGCCGGTCCAGTTCCCCTCGCCACCACTTATCGTGATTTGCCCGTACTGCCGCCATGCGATCTCGATCAAAATGCACTCTCATACCGTTTCCCCCATATATTTATCCAGAATCAGCTTGCAGCAGCCGTAGATACCGGCATCGTTGCCGAGTGTGGCCAGCGCAAACTTCGTGCCCACGTTCGGGTAGAAAACATACTTTTCAAAGCCCTGTTTGGCGCCGTCCAGAAGCGGCTGTCCGGCTTTGGAAACACCGCCGCCGATGACAATGACCTCCGGGTCTGTGACCGTGCAGCCCGCCGCGAGGAAGAATCCGAAGGCATCATAGACATCCAAAAGGGCGGTCTGCGCAGCCGCATCCCCCGCCGCTGCGACGTCGAAGATGATTTTGGCCGTCAGTTTTTCTGCACCGCGCAGGGCCGTTTCCGCTTCGGGGTTTGCGTCCAGCCACTGCTTTACCACGCGCACGATGCCCGTTGCGGAAACATACTGCTGCACGCAGCCGTGCCGGCCACAGGCACAGGCCTCCGGCTCCTGCGGACGGATCACCATGTGGCCCAGCTCGCCGCCCGCACCGTTGGCACCGGCTACGATCTTCCCGTCCGCAATGACGGCGCCGCCCACGCCGGTACCGAGTGTAACAAACAGCACATCGCGGTAGCCCTTGCCGCCGCCCATCCAGGCTTCGCCCAGCGCGGCCACATTGGCATCGTTGGCGCTTTCCACCGGGAAACCGGTAACAGCCGCCAATGCCTCATTCACGTTGAAAACGCCCCAGCCGAGGTTCACGCAGCGGTTGACCACGCCGTCCGAACGAACCGGACCGGGAATGCCGGCACCCACGCCGAGCACGTCCGCACGGTCGATCCCGTGCCGCGCCATGCAATCTTCGATGGCAGCCGCTACATCGCGCAGAACGACTTTCCCCTCTTCCGCAATCACTGTGGGGATCTCCCATTTTTCGAGCAGCGCGCCCTCCGTATTGAACAGCCCCAGTTTGACCGTGGTGCCGCCGATATCCGCGCCGAAAATATAGTTCATTGGTTTTCCTCCTTGTTTATTCCTGCATTGCCGCATCCCAGGCCTCGAGCAGCTCGGCATGGGTGGCATATCTTTCGTTTCTGTCGTCCGCCGTCGCCTTCTTTGCCACCGCATAGAGCGCGGGGCTCAAAGTCCAATCCGCCGCTTCCCGGCTGCAGTCCGCAAACAGGGAAAACGCCAGCGCACCCACGGCGTACACGTTGGTGGTCTCGTCGATCACCGCGCCGAGCGTAAATTCTTCCGGGCTCATAAACCGGGCACTGCCCCACATGCGGCCCATGGAATTGACAAACGGCGCCTTCTGATAGAAATCAATATCACAGAACACCGTGCGATCGGCTTCAATATCAAACATCACCGTGCTGTCGTAGAAATCCACGGCGGCGTAGCCTTTTTCGGCCACATGGCTATGGAATCGCACCGCATCCCGGAACACCTGTATCCGCTTTTCGGCCGGCAGCTCGAGAAAACGCTTCCGCTGCGCCGGGTACATCCGCCCCAGACTGATCGCATTCGTCCACTCGTACACCATGCCGTATCCGCCGCCCATCTCCCCGGCGTCGATCAGCCGGATGAGATTCGGATGCGCGAGATCCCGATAGATCTGCGCGGTGGGTTTGAGATTATTAATCGCTTCTTCCGCGGAGATGCCGCTTCGCGCCGTGGGGGCACCGGCAAATTTCAGAAAGTATCGCTTTCCCTCTTTTTCGAGGCCGAAGCAGATGTTGCCGGAATCCTGATCGTCATAGACCTTGAACACCTTCCCGTATTTTGCGAGGAAATCAAAATCAAACGGCTCTTTGAGGCGGTACGGCACGCCGTCCGTCCACTGAATGC
>JAFQWC010000041.1 GCA_017407665.1 Clostridia bacterium
AGCAGATGGCGAGAAATTCCAGACGGAATACGTTGTACAGCACCAGCACGACGGTGATGCGCAGCACAAGCTCCAGCGCGCCGGACAGCATCGGCACAAAGGTATCGCCGAGGCTCTGCAGCGAAAACCGATAGACAAACAAAAGCCCCAATGTCCACTCCAGCGCCCCGCAGATGGCGATGAGCGGGTACGCGGTCTGAATGACCTCCTGTGCCGCGCCGGAGACGAAAACCTCCACAAGCTGTTTTCCAAACAGCACCAGCGCGCCGCCGATACCCAAATTGATGATCAGCGACATGACGATGGTCTTGCGCACACCGGTCCGTACACGGTCAAGATTGCCCGCGCCGAGGTTCTGTCCCACATACGTACCAAGCGACATACCAATGATGTTGCCCGGCTGCTCGGCAAGACCAATGATCTTCATGCCGGCCGTATACGCCGCAACGGTTGCGGAACCGAAGCCATTCACGATCACCTGCAGGATCATGTTGCCCACGGCGGTGATGGAATTCATGATGCCCACCGGCAGACCCAGCCTGAGAAGCGCCCAGAGCAGCTTGCCGTCCACGGCGCCCTCGCCTTTTTGATAGCGCATGATCTCCATCCGGCTGAGGACGAACAGGCACATGAAGCCGGAACAAAGCTGCGCGAGCACCGTCGCCCACGCGGCACCGGCCACACCCCAGCGAAACACCATAACAAACAGCACATCCAGACCCACATTGATCAGTGAACTGATCACCACGATCACGAGCGGGGAGATGCTGTCGCCCAGCGCACGCAGCGCACTGCCCAGCACGTTGTAGAACGCCGTTGCCAGCAGGCCGATGAACGTGATGCGGATATAGAGGAGCGCATCCTCAAAAATATCCGCCGGGGTGTTCATCAGCTGCATCAGCGGGCGGGAGAAAATGAGGCTGAGTGCCATGATCACCGCTGCGGAGAAGAACCCGATGTACCCGGAATTGGCCACCACGCGGCGCACCTTGGAAAGATCGCCCGCGCCAAAGCTCTGGGCGATCAAAATCGAATAGCCGTGCGTAAGGCCCGTGATGAACCCGAAAATAAAGAAATGCACCGATCCACTTGCACCCGCCGCAGCCAGCGCCTCTACGCCCACACCGCGCCCGAGCACCATGGCATCCACCACGGAATACAGCTGCTGGAAAACACTGCCCAGCAGCATCGGAATCGCAAAGGTCAGCAGCAGCCGCACCGGGCTGCCCTTCGTCATATCCTTAACCAAAACAATAGACTCCCCTTTCACGCGGCGCGACTCCCCGCGCGTTTTTCATACGGAACGATCCCCGTTCTGCTTAAGAGGGCACGGGCTCACCCACGAACCCGCGCCCTCTTGTTTTTTGAGAATTATACGATGTAATCCACAGCCACGGCGGTCTCGCGCACGCCGGCCACGTAGGTCTTTACAACGTCGCAGTGGTACGGATCGAGCTGGTAGGCGTCGAGCGCCTCCGGGCTTTCCAGCGTGACATACAGGCATACATCATAAGAGCGTGCAGAGTGGAGGAAATCCGCGCCGGCTTCCACATCCAGCACCTGGGGCACATTGCCCTTCATGCTGCGGAATACGTCCACAAGCTCATTGCACTTATCCTTGCACTCTTCCTTCAGTTTGATCATCAGAACATGCTTGACCATAAAATCCATTCCTTCCCAAAAGTTTTATCTTACGCCGGACACCGCCCGGTCCAGATCACCGGAATCCCGGTGGATCCGAATATCCCTGAATCCCGCAGCACAAAACAGCGCCGCCACGGCTTCGCCCTGCGTCTCGCCGATCTCCACGGCAAGCACGCCGCCGCTTCTGAGTTTCTTCGCCCAGGTTTCGCAGATCGCCCGGTAGAAGACGAGGCCGTCCGCGCCGCCGTCCAGCGCGGTTTCTGGTTCTTTCTGCACCTCTTTCTGCAGGCCGGGCAGCTCCGCGGTTTCGATGTACGGCGGGTTTGACACGATGAAATCAAGCCCGTCCTCCACGGTCTCGGCAAAGGACGCGGAGAGCACATCGCCGCGCACGGCGCTTACGGCTAGTTCCGGATACCGCGCAATGTTTTTTTCGAGATACGAAAATGCGCCGTCAAACAGCTCCACGGCCCGCACCTTGGCGCCGGTCTCATAGGCCAGCATCAGCGCCACCGCGCCGGTGCCCGCACAGAGGTCCAACCCCCGCGGCTGTTTTGCGCCGCGCAGCCGCTCGGCCGCGGCTTCCACCAACACCGCCGTGTCGTCCCGTGGGATCAGCACGCCCGGGCCGCAGAACAGCGTGAGCGCCATGAAATCCCATTCGCCGAGCAGATACTGCAGCGGTTCGCCGGAAAGGCGTTGTTCCACCGCAATTTGAAAGGCTTTTTCCGTTTCCGCGTCCGCCGCACGGTCGCCGTGCAGGAGCAGACCGGACCGGTCGAGCCCGAAATATTTTTCTACAAGACACAGCGCTTCAAAGGCGGGGTCTTCCGTGACCACCGCGAGCGCCCTGCGCGCTTCGTTGTATAGCGCACGGACCGTCATTTCAGCAGATCCTCGCCGTTTTCGGGGATGACCGCTTCCATGGCGGCAATGGCTGCCTCGATCATTTTATCGTCCGGCTCCTTCACGGTGAGGCGCTGCATCCACAGGCCCGGTGCCGCGATGAACCGCGTGAACCAGTTGTTGTATTTGCCGCAGAGCTTGATGAGCTCATAGCCGATACCGACCACAACGGGCAGGCACAAGAGCTTACACGCCGTGCGCAGCACGGGATTTTCAAACGGGATGAAGAAGCCCAGCACGATGCCCAGAAGCAGCATGATGATCATGAAGCTCGAGCCGCAGCGGGGATGGAACCGCTTCTGCGGACGGACGTTTTCCACCGTAAGGGGCAGGTCGTTTTCATAGCAGAAAATGGTTTTGTGCTCGGCGCCGTGGTAGCGGAAGGTGCGGTCGATCTCCGGCATACGGGAAACGAGCGCCACGTAGCCCACGAAGATGACAATGCGCAGCACACCCTCGAAGACGGAGCGCCAGCCGACGAGCCACGCGCCGGCCACTTTGCTGAGCAGATTGAACAGCACGGTGGGCACCATGAAGAACAGCACCACCGCGAGCGCCACGCCCAGCACACTGCCGATCGCCATGATCACATTCATGATCTTGTCGCCGAAGGTCTTATCGAGCCATTTTTCGAATTTTGTCATGTTCTCCGGGTTGTCCTCGTCGAGTCCGGATTTCTCCGCGGAGCGCATCAGCGCTTTCATGCCGAGACGCATGGTGTCGATGAACGAGAATGTACCACGGATAAAGGGCACTTTCAGGATGGGATACTTCTCGCGCAGAGAGGGCGCTGTGATGTCCTCCAGCGAGATCTCACCGTTCTCATCCACAAAAGCCGCCGTATTCTTTTTGGGGCCTACCATCATGATGCCCTCCAGCAGGGCCTGCCCGCCGATGGAGGTTACTTTTTTTGCCATACAATAATCCTTTCTTCCCCGCGCAGATTCTGCGCGCGGGATGCGGCGCACAAAACCGTACGCCGGTATATCAATCGCGCTTTCTCTCCACCACCTGCACACGACCGGTCATCGTGGGGATCTGCGTGGTGTTGGAAAGCTCGGGGTTCATTTCCAGTTTTCGCATGGTGGGCATGGTGATGATCACCGTGGTGCCCATGCCCTCCTGGCTGTCGATATCCAGCGAACCGGAGTGCAGTTCCATGATCTCATTGGCCACCGCCAGACCGATACCGCTGCCGCGCACGTTCTGGTTGGCCTTATAGAATTTCTTCTTGACGTTGGGCAGGTGCTCGGCGGGAATGCCGCAGCCGCTGTCCTTGATGATGACGCGGATGAAGCCGTCGTCCTCATACGCGGAGACACGCACGGTGCCGCCGGGATTTGTGTACTTGAGCGCGTTGTCGAGGATGTTGATGAACACCTGCCGCAGGCGGTTGATGTCGCCGAGGATCGGGGACAGCATGGTGTCTTCCTCATCGTAAATGAGCTGCTTGTGCTCCTGCCGCGCGCGGTCCGTAAACATATATACGGCCTCGTCCAGCTCCGCCAACAGGTCGATCTTATTCAGGATCAGGCGCATACGGCCGCTCTGGATGCGGGAGAAGTCCAGGAGCTCCTCCACCATACCGGAAAGGCGCTCGGATTCACGCACGATGACGCTCATGCCCTTTTCGTATGTCTCGCGGCCGATGCCGCCGCTCTGGATGGTCTCCGCCCAGCCCTGGATCGCCGTCAGCGGCGTGCGCAGCTCGTGGGAGACAGAGGAAATAAAGTCGTTCTTCATTTTTTCGGCATGGCCCAGCTCGGCCGCCATGTCGTTGATGGATTCGCACAGGGCGCCGATTTCATCGTCCTTGCCCTTTTCCACGCGGGCTTCAAAGTCACCCTTGGCGATCTTATCCGCCGTGCGGTTGAGCTCCCGGATCGGCTGAACGATGGAACGCACAAAATACACGCCCGATGCCGTGACCAGCGAGATGATCAAAAGGCCGACGCCGACCAAGATCAGGACCACGTAGGTGATCTGCTGGTCCGCCTTTTCCATGGACACCACATAGCGCACCGCACCCAGCACGACGCCGTTGGAGTTGCGCACCGCGCGGGAAATGGCCATGACCTTTTCGCCCGAGGAGAGCTTGCCGATCCAGTAGCCGTACCCGGATTCCGCATTCAGCGCGGTATCGAAGTCCGGCATGGACTGGTTCTGGTCCGGCGCAAAACCGGTGGATGTGGACAGAATCTTACCCGAACGGCTGATGGCCATGACCTCCATGAGGTTTTTGTCCGGGAAATTTTCGGTGTAGCTGCGGGCGGCGTTGTTGAACTCCGCCGTGGTCTTTGTGCCGTAAGCGAGCACGTTGGGCAGCTCGTCACTGCGGCCCATCAGCGTCATCTGGATGCCGTTATAGGCATAACTCTGCGCAACAAAGGAAAGCGCCGTAATACTGGCAGCCAGCAGCAGAACCATAATGCCCAGACTGTTCATCAGCCAGCGTCGGGCAATGCCTTTTCCAAACACAGCGCTCCCTCCTTTCCGTGCCGTTTCTGTTCTGTGTTACTGGTCCCAGCGGTAACCAATGCCCCACACCGTCACGATGTGCCGCGGGCTGCTCGGTTCGTCTTCGATCTTCATACGCAGACGGCGGATGTTGACGTCCACGATTTTTTCTTCGCCCACATAGCTGCTGCCCCAAACGTGCTTGAGGATATCGTTGCGCTTGAGGGGCATACCGGCGTTGGAGATGAAGTATTCCATAATCTGGAACTCCACCTGTGTCAGCTCCACGGGCTTGCCGTTCTTTGTGAAGGAACGGTTGCGCAGGTTCAGCACGAACGCACCGGAACGCAGCTCCTCGGAGAAATTCGGCTCGGCGGCGCGGGCATACTGCGCCACGCGGCGGTACACCGCATCCACGCGGGCCACAAGCTCGGACGGGCTGAAGGGCTTTGTCACATAGTCATCGGCACCCATCATCAGGCCCGTAACCTTGTCCATTTCCTGTGTTTTCGCCGTCAGCATGATGATACCGATGGAATTGCTGCGGCGGCGCAGCTCCTTGCACACGGCGAGGCCGTCCATGGAGCCGGGCATCATGATGTCGAGGATCGCCATATCAAAATCCCCGCCGGCCTGGTCATACAGACGCATGGCGTCATCGCCGTTCACAGCCTCCACCGCTTCATAACCGGCGCGCTTTAAGTTGATTACGACAAACTCGCGAATATTCTGTTCGTCTTCCGCGACTAAGATCTTTCTCATATCCAGTTTCTTCCTTTCTGCTCCTTACTCACTCAATATCTTAAAGCCCATGATCACGGAACGGATCAGCTCGCTGTCCTCCGTAATGTTGGGATTCAGAATCCGCAGGACATAGGCACGGTTCGCCAAAGTACCCAGCAAAACATCGTCCGAGGCTTCCTTGTCCTTTTCCTCCCAGACCGCCTCATCGTACACCGTAACGGAAAACAGGTTTTCCCGGCCCGTAAGCTCCCCCGCCGTGTCCTTCCGGCTGTACCCGAAGAAGGTTGCGGTGCGGGTGACCGGGTTGTTCTGGCAGGCGATCTTATCCATCCCGAGAGGGAGCTGGATAAAGTAGTTTTCCGCTGTATTCACAATGCTCCGCACAACCGGCGTAAACGCGTTGTCATCCGGGCTGTATGTATTCCATGTCACGCTGTATCCGGTGGAATCCGCCGTGCCGTTCTCGGGCACAAACAGCTCCTCGGCCGTGGGAATCTCCAGTACGCCGTCGCTGTTGATGTCCCGGGCCGTCACCGCCAAAATGGAGGTGCGGTCCGTTTTATTCGGCGTTTCCGCCGGGGCATTGGACAGGGGCGAAAGCAGTCTGCCGTTGGCCTGATCCAACGCGACGACCTGCGTGATCATTCGGCCGTCCGCCTTGATGCCGTCCAGCACCGCACCGTAACGCCAGCTGTTCAGCTGCGCAAAGGACGCGGAGGAATACCGCACCACGGCCGCATCCAGCGGAACGGTCAGCGATTCATACGGCTGTGCGCCGTCAAACCGGTACAGATGCCCGAGCGGTGCCATCACGGTACCGTCTTCCCCGGGCTGCCCGGCTATATCCAGCACGAACAGCTCCTGCACACCGTCGGAATCAAAATCTGTGATCAGCATTTCGCTGTAGGTCACGGCGCCCATTTGAAATTCGTGTACAATGTTTTCCCCGACATAATAGACAGAGATGCTGGATGTGGCCGTCAGCGGGTCACCCCAGCCCACCACGATCTCCTGATTGCCGTCGCCGGTCAGGTCGCCGAAGAACACCTTGTCCACCTGATTGGCGCCGGACATGAACTCCGCAAGCGAAAACCACGTGCCGTCTTCACCTTTGGAAAAGAACTGCAGCCGGATGCCGCCGGCATCGCTGTTGATGCAGAAACTCGCTACCTCCAGCCGGCCGTCCCCGTTCAGATCCTTCGAGATGATCGCCGAACGGTACTCGCCGTTTTTCGGATACACGAGCGAGATCTCCGACTGGTCACTGCGCATCAGCGCATAGATGGCCTGCCGGTCCGCCGTGGTTTTGGGCGGGGACATCAGGGACTGGGCATCCAGGCCGGTCAGCTCCGCGCAGCCGGATGCCGAAACCAGCAAAGCCAGACTGAGCACGAAAACCGCTATTTTCTTCAGAACACGGCGCATGGATGTCACCTCCCCTTTCAAAACGCCATATACGGATTTAGTATATCATATTTCGGAGAAAGCCGCAAGTTAACACGCCGTTTTCCCTATGAAAATTTATTAAATTTCTGTGATGCCATTGTGTAAATCCGCGCGGCGTGGTAAAATCTTGATATAAATGCCCGGCCGGCTCTTTTTTGCGGCCGGAAAACCCGAATAAGGATGGAAAATTGCAATGAAAAATCAAATTCTGAGAAAACTGCCCCTGCTCTGCCTTGCCGTGCTGCTTTCTTTCTGCATGATTCTCTCCGGCTGCGCCGGCCGTGCAGTGGCTACGGCGGAGGATTTTAAGGCCGCCTGCGACGCCGTGGGCTACACCACCATGGATACCTCCCTGAATTATGACCCCGCCTATGTCACGACCGCCATCATCGGCATGGGTGAAGACTACTCCGTGGGCTTCTACACCTTTGTTTCCGCTTCGGACGCCAAGACCAACTACGCACAGTTCCTCGGCGACGCCAGAACCGGAACCGCCGAGCCGGGCGACGAGAAATTCGTCGATTCTCCGGAATACAACCGCTACTATGTGAGCACCGAGCACGGCACCATTCTGCTGTACCGCAACGGCACCACTATGCTGTACATCAGCGGTTCAGATAACGATACGCTGAACAGCATCATTGAAAATCTGGATATCTGATCGCCACACAAAAAAGCGACAAAAAGGGCTGCTCCGGCAGTCCTTTTTTCATGCTTCTGTCCGTTGTTTTCCTGTATTCCCCTATGGTATAATGATACAAAACTTACACTGTTGTATCGAAAAGGACTTTGCCCATGAAAAAGATTCTGGAAATCATCCGCAAAATTATCGAGGTCCTCCGTAAGGTCTGGTTCAAAATTGCACTGGAACTGCAGATCACGGAGATCTCGTTCTCGAAGGAAATTATCGGCCTGTTCGTTGCCATTGCCATTATCACCGGCATTTTCTTCCTGCCCAACTACGCCCCGCCCGTTATTCTTTCCCCGGAGCGCTTTTCGAAAATCTGCGCCAAAAACGGCTTTGAGACCGTGAACACCACGGCCGAACAGAAATACAATTTCTTCGAATCCGCCGTGGAGGACACCGAAGAAGAGTTCACGATCTTCTACTACGTCTGTACGGAGGAATTCTACGCCCGGTTTTTTAATTCGTCCTATTTCTCCGAGGTGTACTCGGAACGCTGCATCATGCGGCAAAACGGCACAAACGAATTCACCCGCACCTTTGTGTACGGTGACGGAAAGATGACGTTCCTCTACCAGAACGGCAAAAAAGTCATCTGTGTCAGCGGGCCGCTGCATGAGGCGACAAGGCTCAACAAGCTGATCGACAAGCTGCCCGTCGGCGGCAGCGACCAGAAAAATTAAGTACATATTGTCAGGAAAAGGGGATGCCGCAGACCGCAGCATCCCCTTGAAATTTGCGTCATCATTTTTTCAGGTACACACCCATGCGCGCGGCAGCATCCGGAATGTAGGTTTCGGCCTGCTCGGCATAATGTGCCGCCAGCAGACAGCCGGCCCCCAGAAAGCTGCCGTATTCCGAAAACAGACTCCGCGCGGCGATCCGCTCCGAAAACCGCACGGTCACGCAGAGGAAAAACCGACTGCCGATCCGCCAGAGTGCGGACGTGAGCACGTGCAGCGTACGGACCGCCCGCTCCACGGCATCCATCAGATGTCCCGCCGAGGCAAAGCAGAACGTCATCGGTACGGGTGCCGAAAGAATCCGGATGCCACCACCCCCCTTCGCACCGCAGGCGTCTGCGGCGATCTGCACAATGTCATTTTACGCGCACCGGCACGTTCCCGTGCATGGACACAAAAAGGGCTGTTGCAAAGTGCAACAAGCCCTTTTTGTGTCTATGCATACAACAAATTGTTGTATGCATATTTAATCAGAATATACGCGAAAGGGGCTCCAAGACCGCCCCTTTCACACTATCCCCGCCAGGAGTCAGAGCGTGTAAATGCATCTTCATCCATTATGAAACACACCCTGCTTTGTGCGGGATTACTTGTTGAATTTGTTCTTCAGCTTCGGCAGGAACACGGCAGCTGCAACCCAGAACAGCTCATAGATGACGAGCGCCAGGGTGGAGATCTGCTTCACGCCGGAGATAAAGGTGAGGAATGCCACCAGAACAAAGCCGATCACGACGGACGCATTCTGCATGGCCACGATGAAGCCGATGTTCTTCTTTTCGTCGATGCTGGACGAGATGACGCGCATCATGGATTCTGCGCGGCCCTTGGTGGCCACATACGCATCCACACGGCCGGCGGTTTCCGTAAACAGGGTATCGCAGAAGGTATCCGCACCGTTCGGGATCACCTGAATGCCGGACGGATCCACGCCGAACAGGGTACCGAGGAACTGCGGTGTGAGGTTCACGTCTGCGGAACGCACGACCATCGCCACGCCGTTCATTTCCAGCTCGCGGATATCGGCACGCTTCTTGCGGTCCGCGTTGTATGTGAGGATGAACATGGCGCAGAGCACGCCGTCCATGGCCACGTACAGCACCTGACGGTTGCGGTTGGTGTACTTCTGCTCTTCCATCTGTCCCGGTGTGCTGATGCCGAAGCTGTGCAGCAGCGCATGGGAACCGAACAGCACCTTATGGCCGTCCACCGTACCGATCACGCCGCCCTTTTCGTCGTAACGGGCTTCGGTGACTTCCGGCAGTTCGCCCTCAAATTCGTTGAGCACCTGCTCAAAAACGCTGCACAGCGGGCCGCCGACGGTCTGCATCATGGCACCGGCTGCGAGGATGGCATCCTCGAGGTTTTCCTCGGCAAACGGCTTCACACCGTTGAGCACCACGGTGCCGCGGGGGAAAAGCTCGGCAGCATCCACCAGCACGGCATTGACCGCGCTCATGCGGCGGATGCCCTCATAGCCGGACACCATTGCACCGGCACGGCGCAGACGCTGGCTCAGACGGCCGATCGGCAAATTCACGGCCACCATATTCATCACAGCCGTGCTGACACAGCAGGCCGCCGCAAACGCGGTGAGGGACAGCGCCGGATCACCCGTGACGAGCAGTGCGATCACACAAAGGAGCAGGGAAGCGATCAGGCTGACGGGTGCCAGAGCCTGAGAGGCAGTCTCCGCCGGGTCGGGCTCATAGGAGATCTGCAGGAAACGCTTGAGGAAATCGGCCTTCTGCTGATAGGCCACGGCCGGATTGGACACGACTGTGGAACCGGTGAGCTTGAGCGCCGCGTTGTGGTCTTCCACCAGACGCACCGCGTATTTGTCTTCGCGGGAGGCGACAAAGCGGAAGTTGGAATAGATGCGGCGCACCATGGTCAGCTTGCCCAGCGTGTTGAGGAACAGGATGCCTGCCGCAATGCCGGCATACAGATGGATCTGGCCGGCAGCCAGTGTATCGATGTAAAAAAATACGCTCAGGGTCTGGATGAACGCAGCCAGCACCGCCACGGAGGCAGCACTGTCGGAATTCGGGCGCAGCTCCAGAAGGGAGCTCAGACCGTTTCGGATGACTTTCCCGCAGAAGCCCACGGCGACCAGCAGGAAGATCAGCGACACCACCGCATACCCGATGGCACCGTTCAGCACGGTGTTGCCGGGGGTAAAGCCGGCTTCGCAGATGAACGCGGCGAGTATGAGCACCGCACAACTCAGACCGGTGCCCAGCAGACGGACGGTCAGCTGGCGCATGGTGGTTTTCAAATCATGGGATATACTCTTCACATCCGCCGGGCTGGTGAAATCGTCCAGCATCTCGCCGGTGTATTCTTCTTCCTCGGTCTCTTCCGCCGGCTTGCGCAGGCGCAGACGCATACGGCCGTTTTCGGCTTCCGTCTCTTCCTCGGAATAGCTGCGTGCTTCACTGAGCAGGGCACTCTGCAGCACATCGGCGTTGATGATGTGCACGGGCAGATCGCGCTTTCTGTATTCGGTCACGTCGCTCACGGGCAGGGAGACACGCACGGGCTCCGCCTGTGCTTCGGCCTGCATATCCTGCGGGCCGGCCTGTGCTTCCATTTCCGCTTTGGCTTCCGCGAAATCCACCACCTGCGGCAGGGAGGACTTTGCCGCGTCCATCTCCGCGATCTTCTCCTCGGAGAAGCTGGACACATCCGTAAAGGCGGGATCGGTCACTGCCTGTTCGGCTTCTTCTTCCTGTACGGTTTCCAGCACGCCGCGCAGTTCTTCCTCCTGCACCTCCGGCATGACCTTCACCTGCTGCAGACCAACGTGGTCGCTGTCCGGGTTCAAAGTCAGCTCCATGGTGCGGGTCTGCGCGTCCTGGATCATCACCTTCTGGAAGTCCGGCAGGTTCTCATCGACGGTGCCGTCTTCGATGCCGTGCTGCTTGGCATAGGGATCCCCGGCAAACGCGGAGATCGGAATGGGTGCCACGATGCCCAGCTCGTTTTCCACCTCATCCACATTCACGCCGGCATTTTCCACGGCTTCGGCCACACGGCGGCGGCGCTCCTGCTGCAGACGCTCAAAATCCTTTGCGACTTCATCGTCGAGCCCCTTGGTGTTCTCGTCGAACAGCTTCTTGTAGCCGTCCTGCTCCAGGGAGATCTCACCTGTCTGGTCAAAGCCGCGGGTGTACTCGTCGATGGGCTTGAGCTGGATGCCGTAATACATATCTTCAGACGCATTGAATTCTTCCTGCTTCTGCTTTTTCTCCCGACGGCGGGCGAAGAATCCCTTGCGTTCCTTTTTCTCTTTCTTCTTTTTGGACATATCCGGAATGATGTACTGCAGCGGCGCGTTTCCCTGCACCGGTGCCTGTGCCGGCTGCGCCGCTTCTGCGGGTGCCTGCATTCCGGATTCGGCCAGCGCCTCTTCCACCGCAGCGGAGATCTCCATCGCTCTTCTGCGGTCTTCCTCCGGGCCTTCTGCGATCGGTGCGGGTTCCGGGATCGGCAGATCCGGAATCTCCACGATCTGTGTGTCGCCCTCTGCTTCGGGCAGAACTTCCGGCCGTGCCTCGGGTTCAGGCTGCACGTCCGGCAGGATCTCCGGCTGCACCTCGGCTGCCGGCTCTTCCGTCAGCTCTTCGGTCTTCGGCTCCTGCTCACGCGCAAGGCGTTCCTCTTCCAGAATCGATTCCAGCGAGAAATTGGTTTCTCCACTCATTTCGATGTTCCTCCTTTGGCCTGGATGCCCGCCCGCTGCCGCGCAATCTCATAGCAGAGAATGCCGCAGGCCACCGATGCATTCAGGGAATTGATTCTGCCCTTCATGGGCAGGGATACGATAAAGTCTGATTTTTCTTTTACGAGACGGGATACGCCGAACCCTTCCGACCCCACGACGAGCGCCACCGCGCCGCCAAAATCGGTCTGGCACCAATCGGTGCCGTCCATATCGGCCGTATACACCCAAACGCCCTTTTCCTTGATCTCGTCGAGGAACGAGGCGATGTTCGGCACACGCGCTACGGGCAGATATTCCACCGCACCGGCCGAGGCCTTGCCCACCGCCGCGGTCAAACCCACGCTGCGGCGTTTCGGGATCACCACGCCGTGTGCACCGGCACATTCCGCCGTACGCAGGATCGCGCCCAGATTGTGGGGGTCGGCGATCTCATCGCAGACGATGATGAAGGGCTTTTCATTCCGGCTTTCCGCCAGCGCGAAGATGTCCTCCACTTCGGAGAACGCGCGCACGGCCGCCGCGGCCGCCACGCCCTGATGATTTTCGCCGCCGCACATGGCATCGAGCTTTTTGGGGTCGGCTTCCTTTACCGTGATCCCGGCCTGCTTGGCCAGCCGCAGGATCAAATTGACCGAACCGGTCCGGTCTCCGCGGCGCACATAAATGCTGTCGATGGGTCTTCCGGCCTTGAGGGCCTCCGTCACCGCATTGCGGCCCGCAATGACATCTTTTTCTCTTTCGTTTTCCATGAAGCTGCCCTTTTTCCTTTCTGTGCCGCGTCTTCTGCGCATACTTTCTCAATATACGCTGATTATAGCATATTCCTGCCGGATTTTGCAACTGCTCCGTGCAATTTGCTTGCGGTTCTCCGCGTGTTTTTTTCATGCCGTACAGCGGGAATTGATCGGGTATTCCGCACGCTTTTGCATTTTTATGCGAAATATACATACACTCCATGTACAACCCCGCTATACAAAGTGTAATATTTCCCCTTCCGTATACACACCGGATGGGTTTTCCACGGAGTTTTCCATAACTTCTGTGGAAAAGTCTGTGGAAAGTGTTAAAAACCCGCTTGCTGTGTGGATTTCTGTTTTCCACAGGTTTTCACAACGGGATCATTTATGTAAACAAACGTCGTTTTGGGCTGCATTTTCTCCCGTACTATTTTGTAACCTTTTGTAAACTTTTTGTAGAACATCGAAAAATCGCCTTGTATTCGGTAAAAAAGCACCCCCAGATATGGTGTTTTTCAAATTTTTTTCGCTTAATTCCCATAGAGAATCAAAGTTCGGATCCTGCTTTCCGCCGCTGTGGAACCTGTGTAAAAAATGCAGCGGGTATTTCGGAAAAGCGGTTGTATTTTTCCACGGAATCGTGTAAAATGAAGAAAAGCACAGGGTTCCTCCACAAATTATTGTGGATTTCCCCCTTACAGACCGTAAACTCCCGCCGGATGCCCGTTTTTTCCGTCGGGTTTTCCGTTTCGGATAAACATACGCTTTTATACAGAGAAAGGATGAATTTCATGCGCGAAGATATTTGCAGTATTCCGATCAGTGAAATATTTGAACCCAAGGACGGCTGTCCGTTCTGCCGTATGCGCGATATGCTGGAGGACCGCATGGCCACCTACATCACCGGTGCCGCCATGATGGAGCCGGATGTCCGCATCGAGACGAACCGCCTCGGCTTCTGCAAGGACCATTTTGAACACATCCTGCAGCGCGGCAGCCGCCTCTCCGTGGCGCTGATCCTCGAAAGCCTGCTGGATGAAATCGGCAAGGATATTTTCCCGGATGAGCCGAAAACGCCGCTCAAGAAGGTGCTGGGCGCTGCGGACCGCCGCCGCCACTCCTGCTTTGTGTGCGAGAACATCGATATGAACATGAAGCACCTGAGCGCCACGGTCATTAAGCTCTGGCAGACCGAGCCGGAATTCCGCGATCTGTACGCCGCGCAGACACACATCTGCCTGGAGCATTACAGCTTTATTCTGGACGCCGCGCAGAAGATGCCGAAGAAGAATTTCATCCCCTTCGCCGCGGAGACCCGCCGCCTGTCCAAGAATTATCTGGACACTGTGAAGGCCGACACCACCCATTTCTGCCGCATGTTCGATTACCGCAACGCCGGCGGCGACTGGGGCAACTCCCGCGATGCCATTGAGCGCTCCATCACGTACATCACCGGCCGTGAGCCCGCCGTGACCACCAAGACTGAGGGCAAGAACCGCTGAGCCCGTCCAAACCGAAAAGAAAAGCGCAGCTGCACTACATTATGTGCGTCTGCGCTTTATTTTATGCTTGTTTGTGCTTATAAACCGTCCATGACGGGCAGGTCCGTCGGGATGGGCGCCATCGTCTGCAGAATGATCTGCGCCATCTCTTCCGGCGGTTCCGCGCAGCCATAGTGCATCCACCGCTCCAGAACCGAAAAGAAGCCGTGCTGTACAAAATAAAAATGATACTCCATTCTCCGCTCGGACTGGATGCCCAGCCGGCGGAAATACGGCTTGAAGACCTCCTCGAGGAGGATCTGATAGCCTTTTTCTATGGGCGCCATGCCCACGTGCCCGATATACGCCTTGTACAGCACCGCGTGTTTCTGCACGTGCCGCAGAATGACCAGCAAATACGGCTCGGAAAAATAGACCTTGACCTCCTCGCCGAGCTTGCCGAAGTCCTCAAACAGTTCCTTGCCCACTTCGTTGCACATGGCTTCCAAAAGCGCGTAGACATCCGGATAATGCAGGTAAAACGACGACCGGTTGATTCCCACCGCCTCGCAGATCTCCCGCACGGTGATCTTTGAGATCTCTTTTTCTTCCAGAGCTTGTATGAAATACGCCCGGATGCGCTGATCCGTTTCCTGAAAGCGCTGATTTTTCTTCTGATTCATGTAGATCCTCCTCCGATTAACACAACACACGTCTTGTAATTGACGGTTGAAGTCCGCATGATTCTGGGTTATGCTTTTAATATACAAGACAAGCGTTGTGTTTATTGTAGCACAGATTCCCAAAAATACAAGAGGAAGAGGTCGTTTTATGAAAACCGAAGACATTTTCGAAAAAGGTTCCGTGTGGAAAGCCATTGCCAAAATGTGCATCCCGGTCATTCTGGTCATGCTGGTGACCACCGCCTACAATATGGCGGATATGCTCTTTGTGGGCCGGACCGGCGACGCCAATCAGGTGGCGGCCATTTCCCTGTCCTCCCCGATGTTCATGCTGCTGATGACCTGCGGCACACTGGTGGGCGGCGGCGGATGCGCCGTCATCTCCCGCGCACTGGGCGCAAAGGACCACGATCTGGTGCGGGCCTGCAGCGGTGCCTGCACGGCGCTGACCGTCGGCTTCGGCATCCTGCTGGGCGGCGCGGTCCTGCTGTTTCCGGATCGGTTCGTCGGCCTTTTCGGCGCGGACGACGCCACCTGGCAGTACACGAAGGAGTACGTCTGCATTATGGCGCTGGGTGCGCCGGTCGTCATCTTCTCGAACGCCTTTGCAAACCTGCTGCGGGCGGACGGCGACACCGTCACCGCGGCCATCGTCAGCATCCTCGGTTCCGTTGTAAATATTATTCTCGATCCCATCCTGATCTCCGGCCTGCACATGGGCGTGCGCGGCGCGGCGATCGCCACCGTGCTCAGCAACGTCCTGACCGCCGGGATCGTCCTGTCCCGCGTCTGCCGCAAGGCTTCCGTCCTCACGCTGAACCCCCTCTGCGCCCTGCGGATGCCGCGCGCCTTCTGGCTGGTCTTTTCTCTCGGCGTACCCAGCGCCATCAGCAATCTGCTGGGCGGGTTCGTCGGTATCCTCAGCAACAACATTTCCATGCAGTATGGGGCAGATGTGGTTGCCGCCATGGGCGTGGGCGGCAAGCCGGGCATGATCGTGGCGATGGTCGTCATGGGGCTCGCGCTGGGCGTACAGCCCATGCTGGCTTACAACGCCGGCGCCGGCAACACCGCACGCATCAAAGAGACCCTCAAAAAGACCGCCCTGCTCATCGTAGCCGTCGGCACGGCTCTCACGGCACTGTGCTTTGTCTTCCGGTACCCGATCGTCGGCCTTTTCCTGCAGGACAGCGCCCTCACAGAGCTGAGCTGCCACGTCACCGTCATCGGTCTGCTCGTCATGCCGGTCGTCGGCTTGAATTATCTCGCTGTCAGCTATCTGCAGGCCATCGGACTTGCCGGGCGGGCGACCCTGCTGTCCATCGCGCGTCAGGGACTCGTCTACGTGCCCGCTCTGCTGATCCTGCACGCCGTTTTCGGCATGGAGGGCATCTTCTGGGCCGGTGCCGCAGCGGATTTCATCGCCGTGCTGCTCTCCGTATACTATCTCCTGCGCCGCCCGAAAACCGTCTGACGCAGCGCAGCCGCCGCAAAACCCGCTGAACGACGCAGAAAAGGGGGCGTTGCAAAATGCAAAGTCCCCCTTAGAAATATGCAGGGACAGTTTCTGTCCCTGCATATTTCGTTCCAATTATACGCGAAAGGGGCTCCAAGACCGCCCCCTCGCCGGGGGCGGCCCCCTTTTGTCGGTGTACCGACATTTCCCCCGCCAAGCGGGGGAATCGGCCTTTCACACTATCCCCGCCAGGAGATAGCGACTCTATTACATACTATTCCATTTTACAACAGACCCTTCGTTATTGCTCAAATTTCAGGCGCATTTCAAAGCCGGTTTCCGTTTCGAGGCCGGTGCGCTCGAAACTGCAGGCGGCGTACAGCCGCTCCGCCGCATGGTTCCCGTGCGCGCAGCCCAAATACACTTCCTGCACGCGGAAGGTTTCCCACAGCCAGTTCACTGCAAGGCGCAGGGCTTCTCTGCCATATCCCCGGCGCTGGTAATTTTCATCGATCAGGAATTTCCAGACCGTGTACTGATCACGCACCGTATAATAGCCCAGCATGATGAACCCTACCGGCACGCCGTCCGCGTAAACCGCAAAGGGATACGCCGTTTCGCGGTAGACCCACGCCTGTGCCAGCGCCTGTGTGACCGTCGGCACAAAAGCCTCCTGCGCGGGCGAGACCCGCAGCGCAAGCACGGCTTCGTAATTGTCTTCGGTGATCTCTCTCAGTTCAACCATAATGTCTTATTCCTCCGGCAAGATCTCTGCCAAAATCGCATTGGACACAAGAAACCCCTCCGCCGTCAGCGCGATTTTCCCGCTGTCCGCCGTGAGAAGCGGCTTCGGCAAGCGTTTTGCGCGGCGGTATACGGCATCGTACAGGTCGCCGCCGTTTTGAAAGCGTTCGACGCACACATCGCGCCGCAAACCCTCCGTCAGGCGCAGGGCGAGCATCGCAAATTCCGAAAACCCGCCGCCGGGGCCGTCGTCGACGGGGTCGCGTCCTTCAAGGAATCCCGCAAGGTCACGCGGGTAATAGAATCGGCGTCCGTCCATAAACGAATGCGCCGCCGGACCGATGCCAAGGTACGCCCCGCAGCGCCAATACTGCAGATTGTGCCGGCTTTCCTTGCCAGGCCGGGTGAAATTGCTGATCTCATACTGTCGGTAGCCCAGATCTTCCAGCCGCCGCACCATGAAAAGGTACTGGTCGGCGGTCTCGTCCTCGTCCGGCAGCGTGAGTGTCTGCCTTGCAAACGGCGTACCGGGTTCGATCTTCAGAATATACGCCGAAATATGGTCGGCGCCGAGCGACGCGCAGAAATCGATGGACGTTTTCAGCGTTTCGCAGTCAGAACCGGGCAGCGCGAGCATCAGATCGACCGAGACATTGTCAAAGCCGGCTTTTCGTGCCGCCGCCACGGCGTTTTCCACGTCTTCCTTCGAGTGCCGCCGGCCGAGGATCTGCAGCTCGCTTTCGTTTGCCGACTGCAGCCCCATGGAAATGCGGTTGAAGCCGCCGGCTTTTAAGGTGCGGAAGAATGCGTCGCTCACGTCCGCCGGGTTGCACTCGGTGGTGATTTCCGCACCCGGCTGCACGGGAAAGGCTTCCCGCACGGCGGCGAGGATCGCGCAAAGGCGCTCGGCCCCCAGCGCACTGGGTGTGCCGCCGCCAAAATACACCGTGCCCACCGGACGTGCGCCGTATTTTTCCGCATAGGAAAAAAGCCGTGCACGGACGGCTTTTACGTAGGCATCGAGCGTACTTTCCTCCCGCGGAACCGCGGAATAGAAATCGCAGTACGGGCATTTGCTTTTGCAGAACGGAATGTGGATGTAAACAGACAGCATAGCGTTTCCCCGGTCAGTTCATCAGCTGTTTATAGATCTCGCCTTTTTTGAAGCCGGACAGCTTCGCGGCTTCCTTGGCGGCATCGGAGGCGGAGCTGCCGTTTTCCATCGCGGTTTTCGCGAGCGCCACGGCGTCTTCCAGCGTGAGTTCCCTCTTCTCCTCCGGCTTTGCGCCGTCGATGACGAGCACAAACTCGCCCTTCGGGGCGTTTTCTTCGTAGTATTTGACGGCTTCAAAGAGGGTGGTGCGGATGCACTCCTCGTGGATCTTCGTGATCTCCCGCACGAGCGCGATGCGGCGGTCGCCGAAAGCTTCCGCCATATCCTTTAACGTATACGGCAGCTTGTGCGGTGCCTCGTAGAACACCATTGTGCGCGTTTCGTTTTTCACAGCCTCGAGGTGCTCCCGGCGGCTCTTTTTGTTCACGCTGAGAAAACCCTCAAACGTAAAGCGCCCCGTGGGCAGACCGGACACCGCCAGCGCAGAGATCACCGCGCTCGGGCCGGGCACGACAAGCACCTTGATGCCGCGCTGAGCGCAGAGTGCCACAAGGTCCTCACCGGGGTCGGAAATTGCCGGCATACCGGCATCGGAGACGAGCGCGCAGGTCTCACCGGCCGCGATGCGATCCACGATGACCGTGCCCTTCTCCTGCTTATTGTGTTCAAAATAGCTGACAAGCGGCTTCTTGATGCCGAAATGGTTCAAAAGCTTCACCGTGACGCGGGTGTCCTCCGCCGCGATGAAATCCACGCCCGCCAGCGTCTCCGCCGCGCGGGGGGAGAAGTCGGACAGATTGCCGATGGGTGTGCCCACCACATACAGCACGCCTTTTTCCAGAATATTGCCTTCCATTTTATCCGCCTTTCTGTGTGGATTCATTCTACGCGGTGCATAATCTTCAGCCGCTGTGCCTCATTGGCGGCAAAGCCGAATTTTTCATAGAACGGGATCTTTTCCGGCATGGCGCACAACTCCACAAAGATCTCTGTGCCCGGCACACCGTTGTCGTTGATAAATTTCATCAGCTCGTTGATCAGCATACGGCCGATGCCGCGCCCCTGATATTCCGGGCGCACCACAACATCCTTAATATAGTAATCCATACCGAGGTCGCCGTTCATTCTCGCCATGGCCACTACCTTGTCCCCGTCCCAAACCGAAACGCGGAACAACGTGTGGCGCAGGCCAAGCTCTACCTGTTCAAAGGTCGGGGCGCCGTCCCATACCGATTCCCACAGCTCAATAAACTCTTCCGCCGTCAGTTCGTTATATTTCACGGTCAGCGTGCTCATGCCTTTTCCTCCTCGTGATCCGTTTTATAGTCGCCATATATCTCCAGCATTTCCTCAGAAAATGCGCCGTTTTCGTCTTCGATCAAAAGGGTGGGCAAAATCTGCAGTCCCGGCTTACCGCCGCGGCGGGCTTCCAGAAGAAACAGCATCGGCGCGCTGTTCTGCCGCTGCTGCACGAGGCGCAGCTTTTTCGGTTCCAGCCCGTATGCCCGGAAAAGGTCCATCGCGTCCGTCAGGCGTTCCGGCCGCTGACAGATGCACAGCCGCCCGCCAAAACGCAGCACGGCTTTCGCTGCCGCCGCCACGTCTTCCAAAGTGCAGGTGCACTCGTGTCGGGCGTTTTCCATGCGGGTATCTTCGTTTCTCAGCCCCGCCCCCACCGCCTTATACGGCGGGTTGCACGCGACGAGATCCAGCTCCGGCTCCGGGAAGATCTCCCGAATGCTCCGGATATCGCCCCGGCGGATGGAAATATGTTCCTCAAAATGGTTTTCTTTCACGGAGGCTTCCGCCTGTGCCGCCGCCTGCTCGCCGAGCTCCACACCGGTGATCGCTTTCGGTGCATAGCGGATATGCCACAGAAGCGGGATCGTACCGCAGCCCGTGCCGAGGTCCACACAGCGCTCCTTATGCCGCGGCGCCGCAAAATGCGCCAGCAAAATGGTATCCGTATTGAAGCGGTGTTCCCGGCTCACCAGCACCTTACAGGTTTTGGAAAGCGGTTCCCAGTGGGTATTTTCCAGCATATGCAGCCCTCCTTTCCCAAAATAAAACAAACAAAAAGGACCGCCGCGAAAACGTGGCAGCCCTTTATGATTCGCACGGAATAAATTATGCCTCGATAGCACCAACCGGGCAAGTATCGGCGCAAGCGCCGCAATCGATGCAAACATCCGGGTTGATCTCGTGCTTATCGCCAGCTTCTGCGATAGCCTCTACCGGGCAGCCTGCTGCACATGCACCGCAGTTGATGCAAGCGTCTGTAATCTTATATGCCATAATGGGACACCTCCGAAAAATTTGTTACCTATATCATATCACATTTTCTCAAAAATGCAATAGGGAATGTCCTTCCAAAGCGTTGTTTTGCCCTGTATTTTTTGGGGAAAAGCCATTTGCCGGTTAGCGCATTCTAACGCAGATTGTGTATTTCGCACAAAAATAAGGGCTCTGTTTTCAAAACAAAGCCCTTCTGTTTGTCGGTACTGCTCAGCCTTCCAGCTTCTTGAATTCCTCGATCTCTTTTTTGTTGACGCGGATCTGTCCGTCGCGGATGACCTTCACGTCCTTCACCTTATAGATGCCCGGTGCCGCATCGGGGTTCTTATCGAGCCGCACGGTGAGCTTGCCGGTCAAAAGATTCTGGTCGATGACGACGCCGCGGCCGTCCGGTGTGGAGACGAGCGCGTTCACCTTCGGGGTGGTGCGCAGCAGGTCAAGGTAAGCCTCCTGCTCGTATTTGAGGCAGCACATCAGTCTGCCGCAGGTGCCGGAGATCTTCACCGGATTCAGGGACAGTCCCTGTTCCTTCGCCATCTTGATGGACACCGGCTGGAAGCCGCCGAGGAACGACCCGCAGCAGAAAGGTCTGCCGCAGATGCCCAGGCCGCCCACCATTTTGGCTTCGTCGCGCACGCCGATCTGTCTTAATTCGATGCGGGTGCGGAACATACCGGCGAGGTCCTTGACGAGCTCGCGGAAGTCCACGCGGCCGTCCGCCGTGAAATAGAACAGGATCTTGCTGTTGTCGAACGTGTACTCTACGTCCACGAGCTTCATTTCGAGCCCGCGCTCCAGAATCTTCTTTTCGCACAGGACAAAGGCATTCTTCGCCTTAATCTCATTTTCGGCAACACGACGCAGGTCGTCCTTGGTTGCCATGCGGATCACCTGCTTGAGTGGCTGCACGATGGTTTCATCCGCCACCTCGCGGTTATCGAGGGCCACTTCGCCGCACTCTACGCCGCGGGCGGTCTCCACCACCACGTGGCTGCCGGTTTCCACCTGCGTACCGTTGGGGTCAAAGTAATAGACTTTGCCCATATTTTTGAATCTGACTCCGATCACTTCGGCCATGTCAGTTCCTCCTTTATCGTAAAAGCGGGTCATTTGCCCGCGGTTTCTCTCATTTTTGCACAGAACGCCGTAACCAGCAGGGCCATGTTGGCGTTGCGCTGCATATAGCCGGCGTACTGTGCCGTTAAATCGCACAGACGCAGCAGATTTTTAAGCGGCAGCCGGCGGCTGACCCGCAACGGAATGTCCTGCGCATCCATGCGCACGCCGGATTTCAGCATACAGGCATCCCGGAACAGAAGCTGCAGACGGTCTGCGGCTTCCGGGAACAGGGGCTTGTCCTTGATGAGGGGCGCAGCCGCAGCGAGCAGGTCATGCTCCGTACCCTCCGCCAAAGCCAGGGCGATCTCCCCGGCAAGGCGGGCCGCCTTTGCCGCGCGTCCGTTTTCGCCGTCCGAGAGCATCCGGCCGATGTTCCCCCGGTGCAGCGCACTGAGGGCCAGCGCATCTTCCATGGAAATGCCGGCTTTTTCCGCCACATACGCCGCGGCTTCCTGTTCCTCCGGGGCACGGAGGGTGAAGGTCTGCACGCGGGACCGAATGGTAGACAGCAAAATATCCGCCGACGGTGCCGTAAAAATAAAAATTACGCCGGGCGGCGGTTCTTCAATCAATTTTAACAGTTTATTCTGGGCAGCGTCCGAAATTCCCTTTTCCACAAAAAGGAGATAGACGCTCACATCCGCTTCTTCCGGACGGCGATAGGCGTCGCCGATGACTTTCTCCACCGATTCCGCGCTGATGGCGCCGGAAGCGCCGCTGCCGGTGACGATGCGGATATCCGGATGCGAGCCCGCCGCCGCACGAATGCAGGACGGACACACCCCGCAGGGCGCAGCCGTACGGTCTCCTCCGCGGCAGACCGCCGCACGCGCCAGAATGCCGGCCAGTGTGCGTTTGCCCAGACCTGCCTCCCCCGCAAGGAGGATGGCATGCGGCAGCATGCGGCGGGAAAAAGCCCCCGAAAGGGCTTTTTTCAGTGCCGCATTGCCGACGAAATTTTCAAATTGCATTCAGAAATCAGACCTTCTCGAAGCGGTCAACATTCAGAACGAAGATGGTGGAACCGCCCACAGTGACCTCTACCGGGAAGGAAGAGTACATGCCCACATCCATGGTTGTGGTGCTGGGAACGATCTGGGTTCTGCGGCTGGAATGCTTGGCGATGATGGAGATCACTTCGTCCACCTTCTCATCCGGTACACCGGAGATGAATGTGGTGTTGCCGGCCATCAGGAAACCGCCGGTCGTAGCCAGCTTGGTGATCTGGAAACCACCTCTGGTCATTGCGGAAGAAACCGCGCCGCTGTCATCGTTGCTGACGATCGCAAGAATAAGTTTCATAGAGTCTGCCTCCTTGTATTTTTAGCCGAAGCCGTATGTTTCTGCTTCACAGGACATACCCTGCAGGTTTATTTTAACATCCCGGCGAAAAAAAATCTATACTTTTTTTGCATTCTGTTTGAATTTTCCGGAAAAACTTTCTGTATTTCCGCTGTTTTTCTCAAAAACCGCCCCCGAAAGCCGCATCAGGGCCAGAATGTTCGGGATCGCCATGATTCCGTTGAACAGATCACAGCAGGAAAGGATGCCGGAAAACGGCAGAATGCAGCCGAGGAAGCAGGACACCGCCGCAGACAGGACAAAGATCCGGCGGCCGGCGTCTCCCGCAGAGGGTACCAGAAAGCGCAGGGCATCCATGCCGTAGCAGCTCCATGCAACGACAGCGGCAAACGCAAAGAGCGCTGCGGAAACCGACACCGCGCCCCGCCCGAGCGGCCCCAGCACCGCCGAAAAGGAGGACAGTACCTGCGCCGCGCCGTCCCCCGTGCCGGGCGACACCAGAAGGCACAACGCCGTAATGGTGCAGAGGAAGAGCGTATCGATGCACACCTGCAGTGCGCCGAGGGCACCGATCTGCGCCGGGGTCTTTCCCGCTGTACGGTACAGCGCAAAGGTGCCGCTGCCGAGCCCGGCTTCGTTCGTGAACACGCCGCGCGATATGCCCACCTGCATGGCGATCCATATCCCCGCGCTGCCGCCAGCCGCTGCCCGCAGGGAAAAGGCCGCGCGGAACATTTCCGAAAACGCCGCAGGGATATACTTCGCCCGCAGAAACAAAACAGCACAGCAGGCCAGAAGAAACAGCGCCGCCATGCCGGGCACAAGTTTTTCCGTGACGCGCACGGCTTTCTGCAGCCCGCCGCGCACGCAGAGGATCAAAAGCCCCGCCGCAAGCAGCCCTGCGCCCCAAGCCGGCACACACACCGTGGACAGCGCTGCCGAGATCGCGCCCGTCTGCGCCATGGAACCCATCCCCAGCGCAGAAAGCACGCAGCCCGCGGCATAAATCTTGGCGGCCGGGCTGCCGAGCGCTTTCTTAACGTATCCGATCGCCCCGGGCATTCTGTCGGTGGAAAATTTTGCCGCCAGAACGCTCTCCGCGTAGACGGTCATCATGCCGAAAAAGGCGGCAATCCACATCCACACCACGGCACCCGGCCCGCCGGCGGTGAGCGCCGCCGCCACCCCCACAATGTTCCCCGTGCCGAGCGATCCCGCGAGCGACGCCGAAAGCGCCTGAAACGCGGAGATCTTCTCCCCGCCCGCCCCGCGGCTGCGCAGCGCGCCGGGCCAGAGCGCGGGGATGCGCCAAAGCTGCATCGCCCGGCCGCGCAGGGTGAACCACACGCCGGTAAAAAGGATCAGAAGCAGCACCGGCGGCCCCCACAGCAGGGTGCGCAGGACACTCACAGACTGCAGTTCTGCCCGAGGTACTCGCAGACGGACAGCGCCAGATTCTGTGCGATGAGCCCGGTGTTGTTCCGGATCCACGCTTCGTCCTGCGGGTTATCGTGGTAGGCGATCTCCACCAGCACCGCCGGCGCGCTGGTTTTCACGATCTCCGCCAGACGCGTGGTGGCCACGGTGCTGACGAGATCGGGGTCCGGATAAATGCTGCGCAGATTATCCGCGATGATGTCCGCGGCGCGCTTGCCCTCCGTGCTGTAAGGGTAGTAGTACACATCCGGCCCGCGCAGTTTTCCCTTGAGGTTTTCCGGCGCGGCGTTCGAGTGCAGCGCGAGGTGCAGGTCGTAATTGCCGGCATTGGATTCCCGGATGGCCTGCCCCAGCGTGGTGCCGGGCTGGTTGCGCCGCACCGTGATGCCGTTCTGCTCCAGAATAGGAACCATGTCGTCGGCGATGATATTCATCCAGTACTGCTCATCCCCGGTGGTGAGGTATTTGTTGAAGGGCTGCAGGGACGGACTCAGATAGATCGTAGGCATTTCGCTGCATCTCCGTTTCTATAATATTGTATGGTCAGGCCAGAACGCGCCGGAAGAACGCCGCACTGCTTTCGCCGGACGGCCTTAAATACCGGCCCAAATACGTGAGGCTCTCCGCCTCGCGCGTGACGGTGCTGGTCCGTTCTTCACAGGAAAGGGTAACGCGAAAGCCCATCTGCCGCAGGATCTCCGGCTCGCCCTCGCTGACCGCGCCGAATGGGTACGCAAACAGCACCGGCTCCGTACCCAGATGCATTTCGATTTTCTCCTGCGCGAGCAGAAGATCGGAAGAAAGCCGGGCGGCGTACGCCTCCATGGTCTCCTCGGCGTGGCGCTTCGTGCCGAGCGTGCCCTCCGTGCTGTGCAGGTCATAGCTGTGGTTGCCGATTTCCACAAGCCCGCTCTCCTGCATCTCTTTGAGCTGCGCCCAAGTGCAGTGGGCGTAATAGGGGTTATCGTCCGGCGATTCCGTGTACAGATCCGTGCATTTGCCGATGGGCGACAGCACGAATTTCATGCCGTACTGCTGCGCGAGCGGAAAGGCGTAGAGATAGTTGTTATAGTACCCGTCGTCGAATGTGAGCATCACCGGCTTTTCCGGCAGGTCACGCCCTTCCTGCACATAAGCGAGCAGGTCTTCGGAAAGCACCGGCGTATACCCGTGGCTTTGCAGCCACTGAAAATCGCTTTCCAGTTCCGCCGGGGAGATCACATACTGTCCCAGACGGTTTTCATCCGCCAGCACCGCGTGGTACATGATGACCGGCACCCGCACGCCCTCCGCGGGTTTTATGGCCGAGACCCACAAAGCCCCCAGCCACACCGCCAAAGCCACTGCTATACCGGGGATCCCGTACCGCAGGCATTTTTTGAGCGAAACGATCCCATACATACCGCATCACCTGCCTTTCGGTGCAGTATATGGCCCGGTACAGGCCGTATATGCAAAACGGGTCTGTTGCAAAATGCAACAGACCCTAAAAAACATACAGGAACAATTTATAGTTCCTGTATGTTTTTATCAGAATGAATGCGAAGGGGGCTCCCGTCCGTTCCCTCGCCGGGAACAGCCCCCTTTTGTCGGCAAGCCGACATTTCCCCCGATAAACGGGGGAATCGACCCTTCACACAACCCCTGCCAAGGAGTTATGTGCTTTCTATTCACAATTATGTATTTTGCAACGCGCCCGTTGTTTTTTATTCTGTTTTTTCTTCCGCCTTTCGCCCGGCATAAAGAATCTTCCGGATGCTTTCCGGCGTGAGGGCGAACTCCGCCGCGAGCGTTTCCAGATCCGCCCCCTGCGCATACCGCGCGCAGATCTGCGCATTGCGTTTTTTGTAATACGCACGCGCGCCGCTTTTCATGCCCCAGCCGCTCTTCTCTTCGGCTCGCGGGATATAGATCGCCTCGCCGGACGCATACTTCTGGATCTCCCGCAGCAGCTTATCCGGCAGGATATCGGCAGCGTTCTTATACTTCATGCTCATTCGGCGTTCATTCCTTCCGCCGCGAGGAAATCTTCCAGCGTACCGTATTCGCGGATCGGGATGCCGCCCGCTTTCAGGCGCTCGTATATGATCGCGCGGGCCTGTTCACAGCGTGCTGCAAAAGCCGGCAGATCCTCCGCGTCAAAATCGCGCAGGATATTCTGCTCGTCCTCCGTCAGAAGCCCGCCCAGCATACCAATGTCCTGCTGCAGATAGCCGCCCCAGCCAAAGGCGTTCGCGGCATCGCCGTGATCGCAGAAATACCGGATGCGCCGCCAGGTGTAGGCCATTTCCTCGTACCAGCCCGCCCAGTAAACCGGCTCCGGCTCGGTTGCCGGCAGCAGCTCCTGCAGGAATTTCCGCACCGCGCGGATCATCTCCCGGCACAGCGCCACAAGCGTTTCGCCGTCCTTTGCCGTGCAGAGCTGCTTCTGCAGGTCGATATAGCCCGCCGGCACGTTTTCCAGCCGGCGCAGAAGCGGCACCGGGTCATCCGTACCGGTTTCGCCGCATTTGATGTACGTCCCGTTGACCGCCGCGATCGCATCACTCAGGCTGATCCCGATAAAGCGTGCGCCCATGCGCAGCTTGCCGATATCCTCTTCAAACGCCATATTTTTGAAGATCTCCATGGCCTCTTCCAACCGTCTGGCCAACACGCGGCACACGTACTTCATATCGGAAAGATGCTCGAAAAGCCGTTTCTTCAAGGCGTAAAAGCGAGCCCGGTCCGCTTCCGTATCCGCCCAGACCACTTCCCCCTCCGCGAGGATCACGGAGATGGTCTCATCCAAATCGGCAATGCCTTCCAGCCGTTCCCACGGGAGCGCCCAGTAATCGTAGCCCACGCCGTCGATGATAAAGGTCATGCCGGCATCTCCCCCGGTTTCGGTCTTCGGCACAAAATAGGTGATGGCGCGGGCGTTGTCTTTCAAATCTCCCGGGTGCATATTTGCGTAACGATCCGCCACGATGACCGCGATCTGCCCCTTATATTGCGTCTCCGCCTTTTGAAT
>JAFQWC010000009.1 GCA_017407665.1 Clostridia bacterium
AGCAGTGGATGCGATACATCACCGATGAAGTGGTGCCGTTTATCAAGGAATGGGCCTGCCGCGTGAACGGCTGGCCGGATTGCGGCGGCCCCATCACGTTCGGCTGCAGTCTGGGTGCCACCCATGCCGCCAATCTGTTCCTCCGCCGCCCGGATCTTTTCAGCGGTGTTCTGGCCCTGAGCGGCATCTACACCGCGGAGTACGGCTTCGGCAATTACATGGACGGTGCGGTCTATGAAAATTCTCCGGTACACTTCCTGGCCAATATGGCGCCGGATCACCCCTATGTGGATCTGTACAACAGCCGTCGCGGCGTGATCTGTGTGGGTCAGGGTGCATGGGAGCAGCCGGAGACCACACGGCAGATCAAGGAGCAGTTCGACCGTCTCGGCGTACACCTCTGGGTGGATTTCTGGGGCTTCGATGTGAACCACGATTGGGACTGGTGGTACAAGCAGGTTCCGTATTTCATGCCCTACCTGCTGGGTGAATAAAGAAAAACGGCATACAGAATGCTGAATATATAATGTGAGGGATATAATATGAAAAATTTTGTTTTTATTTCGCCGAATTTCCCGACGAACTACTGGATGTTCTGCCGTGAGCTGAAGAACAACGGCATGAATGTGCTGGGCATTGGTGACCAGCCGTACGACGAGCTGATGCCGGAGCTGAAGGACAGCCTGAACGAATATTACAAGGTCTCCAGCCTTGAGAATTACGACGAGGTCTACCGCGCCGTGGCATTCTTCATTTTCAAGCACGGCCGCATCGACTGGCTGGAATCCAACAACGAGTACTGGCTGGAGCGCGATGCCCACCTGCGCACCGAGTTCCATATCATGAGCGGTTTCCAGGATGCGGACATCCCGCGCATCAAGTATAAGTCCAAGATGAAGGCCTACTACGAGAAGGCCGGCATCCCGGTGGCCCGCTACCTGCTGCCCGAAGGCCTCGACGACAGCCGCGAGTTTATCGCAAAGGTCGGCTATCCGGTCGTTGTAAAGCCGGATAACGGCGTTGGCGCTGCCAACACCTACAAGCTCAAGTGCGACGAGGATCTCGTCCGCTTCGTCAACGAGTGGAAGACTGAGTACCCGCACGTGCCGTACATCATGGAAGAGTTCGTCCATGCGGAAGTCAACTCCTATGACGCTATCATCGACGCCAACGGTGAGCCGATCTTCGAGACCGGCAACGTCACACCCGGCTCCATCATGGATATCGTCAACGACAACGACAACTCCGTTTACTACATCGTGAAAGACCTGCCGGAGGATACCCGTGCAGCCGGCCGCGCAGCCGTGAAGAGCTTTGATGTCAAGAGCCGCTTCATCCATTTCGAGTTCTTCCGCCTTACACAGGATCAGGAAGGCCTCGGCAAGAAGGGTCAGGTCATCGCACTGGAAGTCAATATGCGTCCCTGCGGCGGCTTCACACCGGATATGATCAACTTTGCCCGTTCCACCAACGTGTACAAGATTTGGGCGGATATGATCACCTACGGCAATAGCCTGCTGCCCGTCGGCGAGCACAGCTTCTGCGCCTTTGCCGGCCTGCGTGACGGCAAGGATTTCGTCCTCACCCACGATGACATCATGGCAAAGTACGGCCAGAACATGAGAATGGTCAGCCGCATCCCGGAGGCACTTTCCGGCGCAATGGGCAACCAGATGTATGTAGCCACCTTCCCGACGGAGGAAGCCATGAATGCCTTCTACAAGGACGTTCTCGAAACCAGATAAAATCGGGCGGGGTGCTTTGGCATCCCGCTTTTGGTCATTATGGAGGACAGAAAGTATGCCCATGGTGCATGAATTTGGAGTTATGTCAACCGATCCGGAACCCGGAGAACGATACGACGAATATGAACCGCAGAAATACGGCTGCATCGCGGTGGATGATGCGCTCGTGGAGCAATTCGGCGATGCCGTGCTGCGGGACCTGCCCTGCTATTGGCACACGCTGGACCGGCCCGAACACGGACTTGCTTACTGCGGCATCACACTGATCCCGCCGGCATCGCTGCCCGTACTGCTGGAAGCGGCGGAGATAGACCCTCTGCGGGAACTGATCCGCACAGCCATGGCGGAAGATAAATTCATCATCCACTACGGTCTCTGAGCTTTTCGCCTTGCATTTTTTCACGGAACGCCTATAATATAGAAAAAGGTTCCGGCATGGAGCCCTTGTTTTGGATGGAGTGATCAATATGACAAACTATACATTTCCGTTTAACCTGCCGTTTGTTCTGGACGGCGCCACCGGCACGGAGCTGACGAAGCGCGGTATGCCGGAGGGCATGGGCACGGAACATTTTGTGCTCGCACACCCGGAGGTCATCACGGGTCTGCAGCGCGAATATATCGAAGCCGGCGCGGATGCCGTGCTGGCGCCCACGTTCGGTGCCAATCGCCCCACGATGCTGCGCCACGGTTTTGCAGCGGAGGAGATCGAGCCCGTCTGCCGTAAGCTGTACAAGATCGCGCGGGATAACGCGGGGGAGGCCAAGGTAGCGGGTGACCTGTCGCCGACGGGTCTGCTGCTGAAGCCCTACGGCGACGCGGACCCCGAAGCCGTATTTGAGATCTACCGCGAGCAGGCCGCGGCACTGCTCGACTGCGGTGTGGATTTCTTTGTGATCGAGACGATGATTTCCGCGGCGGAAGCCCGTCTGGCCGTGGGTGCGGTGCGCTCGCTGTCCAAGGATATCCCGATTTTTGTCACCCTCACCGTGAATGAAAACGGCCGCACGATGAACGGCGACAACATGGACGCGGTGCTTCTCACCATGCTGCCGCTTAACGTGCAGGCATTCGGCTGCAACTGCAGCATCGGCCCGGATGTGGTGGCCCGCGCGCTGAAGCCCGCCGCGCCCTTTGCAAAGCTGTACGATATCCCGCTGATCGCCAAGCCCAACGCCGGTATGCCCGTGGTGGATGCGGACGGCACGCATTTCCCGCTGACCCCGGCCGACATGGCAAACGCCGTGGAGGAGCTGACCGGTCTTGGCGTGGGCGTATTCGGCGGCTGCTGCGGCACGACCCCGGCCCATGTGGCGGCCATCGCGCAGGCGGCGCGCACCACAGAAAAACAGCGCGGCGCCGACGTGGAAGCGGCGGAAGATGCCGTGTATGTGGCCACGGCGCGTGTTTGGGCACCGGTGGAAGACGACGCCGAGTACATCGCGATCGACGCCGACAGCGAAGATGACCTCTATGACCTGATGGACGAAGTGGACCCGGAGGATATCCTGTATCTGGAGCTGGGCGAGGGCGCAGCTGACTTGCTCATCCGCATGGATGCCTTCATCCCGAACCCGATCTGCGTCCGCGGCGACGAAGCGGAAATCGCAAAAATCGAAAAGCTCCTGTGCCGCAAGGTGCGGTAAGCGCATAAACAAAAGAACCCGGGTCTCCGCAGAGATCCGGGTTTTCTGCTGCGGAAAGTCCGGACCCTCGGTCAAACCGTCTTGACAAACACGGATAAAAGGACTAATATGACGAGAAGATATCCGTATATTTGCGTACACAGAGGAGGCATCTGCTATGCTCGGTACCCGAAAACTTGGACGCAGAGAGTCCGATTCACTTTTATCCCTGCGGTTTACTTTGCCGATCATCATTGAGAGTGTGTTCGGTATTTTCATCGGCCTGATCATTTCCGGTATCATCTCCGGAATCAGTCCCAGTGCGATGGCGGCCATCGGCATGTCCAACACGGTCATGACCGTGATTTTCGCATTCTTTTCCATTGTCATTGGCAGCGCTGCCGTGATCGTCTCGCGGCACATCGGTGCCGGAGAGGGCAAGGAAGCCGGCGAGGTCATCAGTCAGACCATTCTGATTTCCGTTGTGTTCAGCCTGATCATCACCGTGCTTTCCATCGTTTTCAGCACACCGCTGTTCCGCCTGCTGATGCCGACGGCCGAGGATGTGCTTTTCAATGAATCGGTGCGGTATTTTCGCATTTTGATGCTCAGTATGCCGTTCCACGTTCTCTTTTCCGCGATGACGCCGATTTTCAGAGCCATGGGCAACAGCCAGGTTTCGTTCACCGTGGTCGTAATCCTTTATATCTGCCTGCTTTTTTCCTCCTGGTTCTTTATTGACGTTCTGCATCTGGAAGAGATCGGTGCCGGCCTGGCCTACATATTCTGCCGCGTCGTCGGCGTGATCTGCTGCTTCGTCGTTTTGCTGCGCGATCACCGCTTCTTCACGCTCCATATCCGGGATATGCTACGATTCCGCAAGGATATTTGCGGGCGTATTTTCCGCCTCGGCGTGCCGATGAGTCTGGAGAGCATCATCGTGCAGTTCGGCTATATGCTCGCAAACAGCATGGCCATTTCTCTGGGTACCTTTGAGAGCGGCGTGTACCAGATCATCAATACATTAAACTCCTTTGCCGGTCTCGCGCAGGGCATTTGTTCTGCGATCGGCACGGCGGTTATCGGGCAGCTCCTCGGTGCCGGCAAGCCGGACCGTGCCCGCCGGATCGGCCGCGGCATCTGGGCGGCGGGTATCGCAGCGACCGCGGCGCTCTGCGGCATTCTGATTCTGGCCGGTAAGCCCCTCTCTGCGCTCTATTCGACCGACCCTGCGACGATCGAAGCCAGTGCCGGTTTGCTGTGGGTACTGCTTGTCATGGATATCGCCGGTGTGTCAATCAACGCCATTGACCCGCAGCTGAAAGCCGGCGGCGACGCCACCTTTGTTATGATCGTCACCGTTTCCGCCGTGTGGCTCATCCGTCTGCCGCTGACGTGGCTGTTCTGCTTTAGGCTCAACATGGGCGTGCTCGGCATTTATATTGCGAATGCCATCAGCCTCTATTTCCGCGCGATCGTCGGGTTCATCCGGCATTGCGGCAAAAAATGGTATGTGAAGAAGATATAGAAACTGCTGTGCAAAAAAGCCCCGGGTCTCCGAAGAGATCCGGGGTTCTGCAGTTTATGGATGATAAAAATCGCCGATGGTTCCGAGATATTCACCGATGGATTGATAGTGGCCGGAATAAACGACGGGGTCGAGTTGTGTCAAATCGACACCCCATTCGGCAACTTCAAGCCGTTCGTCCAGCTGCACATTATGCACCTTGCAGAAGAACGTATCCGATTTTCCGGTGGTGACATACTGAAGAACTTCACACTCGCACACCCAGCGGCTTTGGTCCAGTGCAGGCGCACATACAAACGGTGCGCAGCTGAAACTGTAGAGCAAGGCGGTTTTCGGTCCATTCTTGCCCGAGGTGGAACCGAAATAATCGACGAGTTCCAGCATATCCCGGCTGACCAGATTGACGGTAAACTGCTTTGTTCGGTGTACATTTTGCTTGGTCTTTTTTGTACCCCACATACTGATGACCAAAAGCGGCTCCTCGTCATCCCGATACGTCTGACTGACCCATGTGATGGGCGCAAAGTCCGGTGTACCATCCTCGTTATATGTGCCAATGATATAGGTGGGCTGTACCGGCATGGCGTGTCTGCAGCCGATGTTTCTGCGTTTCATATCGTTTCCTCCTTAGGTGATCGATGCCTGTTCTGCGTGAATGCGGAACAGGACAAAGTGGATTTCGTCGTCGTTGGTAAATTCCTGACGGATCATGGGGTAAAGCGCCAGCATTTCTTCCCGTATATTCTGCGCGGACTCCGGCTCCGCACGGCCGCTGAGCCGCAGCCAACGGCGGGTATTCAGGTTGTAGCTGGCCAGTTCCACCTGCGGATTGCAGATCAAGTCCGCATAGACGCTTTTGCGTGTATCCGTAGCGAGAAACAGCGATCGACCGTCGGAAAGGATCATGCCCATGGGCCGCAGGCGGGGCTTATCCTGCGCGGAAGTTGCGAGAAAGAAATAGCCGCACTCCCGTATAAAGTGGAAGCACATATCCGCCGTGGGAGATTCCGGATCGCGGGTGAGCGTCTGCACCTCGTTGTTCAGCAAAAAGTCGATGCTGCATTCCAGCAGACGACTCAGCTTGATGAGCTTTTCGGTTTCCGGGAAAGCGGCGTCCATTTCCCAGCGGGAAACCGATTGCCGGGATACGTGCAGGATTTCGGCCAATTGCTCCTGCGTAATATTCTTTTTGCGGCGCAGTGCCGCCAGCTTTTCTCCGGTCGTCATAACCGATCCCTCCTTTGCGTTTATTGTAACGCAAAATAAAGCGAATGAAAACCCATTTGAAATTGCCGCGTGTAAAGTTTGGGTTGCGCTCTCGGGTTCGATCCAAACCGGCCTGTTCATAAAGAAAAAACGAACACCGCAAGGGTGTTCGCTTTTTCTTGGTGGACACGCTGGGGCTCGGCCCACGGTGCCTTTGCCCGCGTTCCGCGGCAGCGTTTTATCGTCAGGCTATGCAGCTTGGTGCGGTGGCCTAAGCGGCTTGCGCTCTCGGGTTCGAACCAAACCCGCCTGCCCAAAATA
>JAFQWC010000042.1 GCA_017407665.1 Clostridia bacterium
GACCGCACCTGCCCAAGCTGCGGAACGGTCAATGCAGAGGGCTGCAAGTTCTGCTGTGACTGCGGCACAAGGCTTCCCGAAAAGACGGAAGTAAAAAAACGCTTTTGTACCGAATGCGGCGCAGAGGTGGCAGACGGAATGAAATTCTGCTCGGGATGCGGAGCAAGACAGGGCGAATAAGGAGGATATGAAGATGAAGAAATTATTATGTAGTTTATTAGCACTTACGATGTGTTTGTCGGTTATGACATTTACGGCAGTAGCGGCGGATACGCTCAAGGATGTAGAGCTTCCTAAGCCTGCCACACCAAACTACTTTGTGGTAAATCAGGATTTTGCCGGTCAGGGTTTTGACATGATCACTGTGTTTTCTCTCTTTGATGATTCGCTTGTTCAGCTTTACACGGAATATAATATTGATTCGGAAGCATTTTTCGAGAAATACGGCGTTGTACACGAGGGCTACGGTTTATACCTTAATCTGCAGTATGACGTGAACGTGGACGGCAAAGGCTGGCAGTACATCCCCGCATGGGACGAGGTTGACGGCTATACCGGAAGCTATGCCGAAGGTTACGACTATAATGCTGTAGATACAGATAAAGTAGATGAACATACACTTGCAGACCTTTACTGGGAAGAAGCAAGAACACTCTACAAGGATGTAATATACAGTGCGGAGCAGGACGGCGCTACGGTATATCATTTTGACCTTGAAAACCACTCCATACAAATCAGATGCCGTTATCAGATGCAGTACACGCATAACTACGAAACGGTCATCAAAAACGGTGAATGGTCGGATATCGCGGTTGTCGGCAAAGGCTCAACACAGATCGTTCCGGTACAGCCCACATCCTACGAGGCACCCGTGATCTCCAATATGAAAATCGTACCGCCCGTAATGGACGGAGAGCAGGCGCACGTTTATTTTGAGCTGGATACGCCCGATTCTGTCTGGGATGCGGATATGTACTATCAGATGAACGGCGAATCCACGCTGGGTGAGCTTCAGGCAGAGATCAGCGTAAACGGCGGCGACTGGATCGAAGTATATGTTGGAAATTCGCACTGGCCGCTTTATGAGGGCGACCGGCAGACCAGCACGACGGAAGCCATCACCCAGGAAAGTGATATCAAGCTCCGTGTGCGCTACGGCGGACCGCTGGGATATTCCGCTTGGTCGAATGTTCTCGAGGTCAATTCCAAGAAATGGGTGACTTCTCCGTGGGCGGAGGGTGAAGTGCAGAAGGCATATGAATTCGGTCTGATCCCCGATTGTCTGCTGGATGCCGACCTCACCGCCGACATCACCCGCGCCGAGTTTGCGGCAGTTGCGGTTAAGGTTTACGAGGCACTGTCCGATGAAACGGCAACTCTCATTGCCAATAATCCGTTCACAGACTGTAACGATGTGGAAGTGCTCAAGGCCTACAACATCGGCGCGGTCAACGGAACCTCGGCAACCACCTATGACCCGGATGCCCTCTTAAACCGCGAGCAGGCGGCGACCATGCTGACCCGCGTTTACAAAAAGATCGCACTTCCCGGCTGGACGCTGGCAACGGATTCCCAGTTTACGCTTGCATACGAGAAGCCCGCCGCCTTTGCGGATGACGCACAGATTTCGTCCTGGGCGAAGGACAGCGTGTACTTTATGGCGGCAAACAAGCTGATCAACGGCGTGGGCGACAATCTCTTTGCACCGAAGAACACCACTCCCGCGGAGGAAGCGCTGGGCTATGCCAACGCCACCCGTGAGCAGGCGCTCATTATCGCAGCGCGAATGGTGGAAAATCTGAAGTAACGTTTCTTCGCAATACAGACAAGGAGGAAGCCTATGAAAAAGCGCATACTCTCCCTCTTCCTTGCCGTGATGCTGCTTCTGCCAAGCCTGCTTCTGTCCGCGTCGGCGGCACCCACGGGACGCATCGACGGCGTGGACTACGGCCGCATCGATGAAAATGTCAACCTTCGCATGAAGGTGGAATTCGACATCGGCGAGCGGCGGTTCGAGGGCTGGCTGCAGAACGGCAAGACGCTGGCCGAGGAGGAGGTTGACAAGATCATCAAATCGGTCATGAATGAAATGGAGATCACTTCCGGTGTTCTCCGCTATTCCGAGGACATCATCCGCCGGGCGGCGCTGAATCGCGGCTTCAACCCCGATGTTGTGTTGGAGCTTGGCGCAAAGCTGGCACTGAGCGCCACGGGGCTTGATAAGGCCAAGGATATCTACGACATCGCCACCGGTCAGAAGACAATC